>DATLUX010000452.1:0-27445 GCA_035577805.1 Verrucomicrobiia bacterium | reverse complement strand
GAACTTTGAAATTCGACATTCGACATTTCTTAACCGGCTCATTCAAATGGCGAATGGCGAATGGCGAATGCCGAATGCCGATTGTCCCGGTTCAAGGTCCCAATGCATGTGCAAAAGCAGATGGAAACTACCCATGAACCTTCCCCTCCGTAGCAGCCGACGTCAGGAAGCCTGCCCTGAGCTTGTCGAAGGGGCTCACTCTACCCCAACGCGTTCTCCGGGAAAAAGATCAGCGCCTCGTTACCTCGGCTGCTACGTCAGATTGGTGGGTTCATGGTCCCAATGCGTGTGCAAAAGCAGATGGAGGCTACCCATGAACCTTCCCCTCCGTAGCAGCCGACGTCAGGAGGCTCACTCTACTCCAAGGCGTTCTCCGGGAAAAAGATCAGAGCCTCGTTACCTCGGCTGCTACTTGAGATTGGGTTGGGTTCATGGGCCCAATTCACGTCCGAAATTCGGAGGTCCTTCCTACCCATGAACCTTCGCCCTCCTCGTCCTCTTGTAGCAGCCGAGGTCAGGAGTCTCACTTCGAATGGCGAATGACGAATGCCAAATGACGAATGGCGAATGGGAATGCCGATGCCGAATGCTGAAAGGTTCATGTGCCCAACTCGAGTCCGAAATCGGACGGGGCGCGGCGTTCACGCCGCTTCAGCGTCCGTCAGGTCCCGAGCGTAGGAGTTGCCCAACGCTCCCGCCGCTCCCCAACCTGAAGCGACCTAAAGGTCGCGTTCCCGTGACGCGCGCTTGGCGGCCTGTTTGAGAACATTCCCTTCCACCCAACGCGTGTTGTATTTCCTGTGCAATGCATCGCTCGGGAAGGGCGGCCGCTTCTCCAGGCCGTACTTCTGGTCATCGAGACCATGGAAGGGAAGCGGCTCGACCCGCCTTCCGGACGCCACATGAAAATCGGCGTCTTTGTCCCAGCCATCTGCATACAGGAAAAACTCGCGAACGTACCCGGCCGGCTTGGAGGGCAAGGCGCTGACCGCGAAGCTCAAAGTCAATTCATCGCCGCCATTCATCAACAGCAGGCCCTCATCACGAACGGCGATCAATTCGGAGACATCCCCATAGCGCGTGCACCAGCCGCCCGGGGTAATGGCCCAGTAACCATGCGGGCTCACGCGGTCGTAGTCCGGGGTGAGCGGACAATCTGCCGGCAGATTCTGCAGCGAACTGAACCCGCGAAAATGCAGGTCCGCGTCGCTGGGCGCGATGAAAGTGGCCTTGGTCTGGGCGTTCGGGTTCTTTTCCATTAACGCGATGCGATCCCAGTGAATCTCGAAAGCCTCCGTCAGCCGCAATCGGCCCGTGCCCGCCTCCAATTTGCCTTCTAGATCCACCACGATCGTCTTGGTCTTGCCGGCTGGCGCGCCCACCGTCACGTCCACGGCTTTCCAAGCTCCGGGCGCGACCTCGGCTTCCAGCGCGGGAAAAGGAAACGGCAACGACGGGTCTTGGGCAGCAGCGATATTAGCCATGCCCCCGCCAAAGCGCAGCCAGCCATTCATGACCAGCACCAGGGGTTGGCGGACATCGAGCGGCCCGAAATCCAGGACGAGCCCATGTGGCTCGGCCAGCCCACGCAGCTGGGGAATGCGCGGCACCGGCGACACGCGCCGGCCATCCAAGGAACTCAAGGCGGCAGTAACTTCCTGCCCATCCAGTCGTTCCGCCCTTCGCAAGCGATGCTCATGATGCAGCGACATCAGCGTGCCCTTGGGAAATGGTTTGCGCGGAAGCAATTTGTCGGTGGACTGCACCTCGACGTCCGGCGCGTGATCTACCACCACCAGTTTTGCTTCGTCCAAATAAAGCACTTCCCGAAGCTCTTCGGTGATCTGGATCTGGTATTTAGCCCCTTTCGCGGGGAAGGTCTGCTCGTTTCCGATCCAAACCAATTCTTCCGGATCAGATTCGATATAGCGCCTCTCCGCCATGGGCAGTCCGAGCGGCGCCGCGCCCAGAATATCCGTGACGAACCGGAAATGTTCCCCATCCCAGGCATAAAGGTACGGACAGGAGCCTTCTTGAATCGACAACTCCAGAGCGAAGAGCGGTTCCTGGCAATTGAAAGGCACCTCCGCCGAGCCTTGCGGCCAGTTGAACCAATGCACCAAAAACGAATCCAACTTCTGATAGTTCGCCACCCCGACCTCCACGGGCAAGCGTTGGACCGTCCGGACCAGGCGCAGCCCGCCTGCTTCGATCTCGACCTTGCACCCGATCCCGCTGGCGTTGGAACGAGTCCCAAACAAACGCACCTTGACTTGCGCATGGCGGTTGCCGCCGTCGTTGCGCAGGTAACGCAGGCCTCCGTTGCTCAACGCTACGATTACATCCGAATCGCAGTCCCGGTCGAAGTCCGCCCAGGCCATGTCTGAGACCGCGCCGCCATCGAATTGATCCAAGCCGAGTTGAGCCGTTTGTTCCTGGAACCCGCCTAAACCCAGATTACGCCAGACCCGGATTTTGTCGCCCACCGCCCACAAGTCCAGCCAGCCATCATTGTCGTAATCGAAGGCCACCAGCTTGCGGAGACCGGTCCCTTGCGTGACGGGGATCTCCTGGCGCGATCCGCCGTTAAAGCAGACGCTGATTTTGTCAGCGCTCAACACCGCGAGGTCGGGCCGCAGATCATTGTCAAAATCGCCGGTGCAAATCGCGGAGCCGCCCACCCAGTTGGTCAACTCGCGGGGCACCAGCGGTCCGCCGCGCTCTTTTTCCAAGAGTAACGCAGGCATCTCCCTCCGGCCTGCGATCACATCCATGATCTGGTCGCGGTTCCAGTCCTCGATCAGGACTGCCTGCGCGTTGTGCAGCGCGGCCGGGATCCCTGACCGTGCCGTGATGTTGGTGAAGAGCAGGGGACCCGCTTGGCGGTAGAGCTGCACCTGGCCGTCGCCGGTCACGGCGAGCAGATCCAGTTTGCCCGTGAAATCCAGATCCATCAGCGTTCCGTCGATGGCCTTCAGGCCGCTCAGACGGCTCAGGGACGAGACATCCGTGATTTGCCCGTTGGTGGCGAATTGAAAGAGATGGCTGCCCTGGTCGCCGAGCACGATCACATCTTCGAAACGATCGTTCTGCAGGTCGCCGACCAACATTTTGAAGTAGGTCGCACCTGGGCTGACCTGGAGCGGCGCTGCCTGAGGATGAGGATAGAACGTGCCGTTGCTATTCCAAAGCAAGCGAAAGCCCTGGCCCGGTTCGGTTACAAAGAGGCTATTCCAACCCGTATGATTCACATCGATGACGCCGAGCGGCCCGGAAAAGTTCTGCGCCACAGGGCCCAATACGTCTTTGGTGGCGTCCATAAAGTGGATCTGGATGCCTTCCCGAGCCGGTTGCTCGAGTGTGAACGGCACGCGGGCCTGAGTGAATTTGCTCCGCTCGAAGGTGGCTTCATTGATGGCAGGTCCACCTCCGTCGAGGGCGGCCTGATGCTGTTGTAACTCTTGTTGTGCTTCCTCCTGTCGGCCGGCATTGAGGAGCGCCTGGGCCAACAGGTAATGCGCCGCAGTATGAAGATGGTTGGGATCCATCTTGAGCCCCTCCTTGAAGGCGCTGATCGCGGCGTCCCATTGTTTTAATCCCATCCGGGCCCGCCCCATTTGAAAGAAGGTGGCGGTTTCGCCTGGGTCCAGTTTCGTGGTGTTCTCGAGGGCCTTCGCGGCTTCCTCCCAGTTCGACAGGCGCAGGTAGGCCGCACCTTTGACAAAATAAGCCGCAGCGGAATTGGGTTCGAGTTTCAGAACTTCATCCACTTCGCGAATCGCCTCCGGCGCCGCTCCGGCTAACAGCTGGCAATTGGCCAGGTTCAAGTGCAGATCTGCGTCGTGCGGGACGATGGCCTCTGCCTTCCTGTAAATGGCCAGCGCGTTGGTCGCGTCGCCCCGATCCAGATAATTCTTGCCCGCATTCATCAGGCGCAGGAACTCAGGACCCGGACTGCCGGCCGGTTGATTGGGCGAGCCGGACGGCCCGCGTTGGCAGCCGGCCAAGCCAAAGGCTAGGAAGCAGAAACAGGCTGAGCGGACCAGGCGCCTAAGCATCTGCCAACCAGATACAGGGTCATGCTTTTTGTCGAGGCGATTGCCGTGCTGAGCCTTACTTGGTCTCGAAGATGGCGCGGCCACCGAGGAAGGTCTTTTCGACCATGATGTCCTTGATGGTTTCGGGTTGGACTCGTGATGGGTCGTCGGCCAGAACAACAAAGTCAGCCAGCTTGCCGGCTGTGATCGAGCCTTTGCGGTCGTCCGCGAACTCCGCATAGGCTGCGCCGAGTGTCCACGCGCGCAACGCCTCCTCCACGGTGATGCGTTGGCTTGCTCCGTAGACTTTGCCCTCCGCGCTGGTTCGCGTGACCATATCCTGGATGCGGAGCAAAGGTTCGGCTGCGCTCACCGGAGTATCGGAATGGCCGGCGATCGGAATGCCTTGGTCGAGCAGAGCGCGGGCAGGGTGCATCCAGTCCCAGCGCCAGGCCCCGTAGTTTTCCATCTTGTCCCCATGTTCCCAAAGGTAGGAATGCGGCACGACGATGAGCCCGGCCGCTTTGATCCGCGGCAAGAGTTCAGCAGTGAGAACGCTGCCATGTTCGATGCGATGGCGATGATCGGCGCGCGGCGCTCGCCTTAGCGCGCGCTCAAAGGCGGTCACCAGCATATCGATCTCACGGTCGCCGTTGGCGTGGACTGCGGCTTGGAGGCCGTTGGTGTGGATTTTCAAGATCAGTTGGTCAAGCGCCTCCTGCGTCCGCCCCGGCGGCACGCCGAAATAATCCGGCGGATTGGCATACGCTTTCGAAAGCCAGCAAGTTTGGGCAGAGAGCGAGTTACCGTGAAACAGTTTGATGGCTCCGAAACGAACTGAATCATCCGAGCGCCCTCCCTGTTTGCGCTCCAGCGTCTCAGCCAGGGCGTCCTCGCTGAACATAACGTAAAGGCGAATACGCAGTTCATCGGTGCGGGCCTTTTCCAGCAGCCTGGCCGACGATGGGCTGATGCCCGCCACCTGGACGGTGGTGAGCCCTCGCTGGAGATATTGGCGAAAACATTCCTGGTATCCTGAGATCGTCTCGGCTTCTGGCGGCGCGACTTCACGGCGCACGGCCGCTCGCACCAAACCGGCCGCCCGTTCCTGGAGCAGGCCCGTCAGTTCGCCCTGGGCGTCGCGGACAAACTTGCCCCCCGGTGGGTCCGGTGTATCGCGGGTGACGCGCGCCAGTTCGAGCGCGAGCGAATTGCACACGGACTGATGGCCACTGGAATGGGAGATGAAGATCGGATGATTCGTGCTGGCGCGGTCCAGGTCATGGCGAGTGGGATGGCGTCCGAGTTTCGTTTCCTGATAGCGTGAACCGTTGATCCATTGGCCCAAAGGAATCCGCTCGGCCTTGCGACGCAAAGCGGCGACGAGTTCGTCGATGGTGCGAACGTTCTTCGGACTGCAATCGACGGCGGCCCAGCGCGAATCGGGCGCATAGACCGGCGCCGGGTGGGTATGGGCGTCATTAAAGCCCGGAACAACGGTCTTTCCGGTTAGGTCGAGGACCGTCGTGTGTGGCCCGATCAGCGACTCGATTTGTGTCGCGCTCCCGACGCTAATAAATTTTCCTCCAGTCACGGCCAATGCCTCTGCGCGCGGACGGTTCGGGTCTACAGTAATTATGTTCGCGTGGCGGACGACGAGATCGGCCGGGCCGGCTGCGAACGCGGTGCAGACGACGAGGTGGAGCAAGTGGATAGAGCACAGGCACGTGAACCTGCTCGAAATCTCCGTCTGCATGGCTTGGCCAGATATCACGGCGCCTTGGGCTGGGCAAGCCCTGGCGGTGCATTTAGGCACTGCCCCCGGATCGCGGCCTTTAGGGCAGTGCCTAAACACCCCAGTTCCAGAGCGCCACATCTTTTTTGCTGCTGACCGGGCCGCAATTTGATAAGCGTCTCCGTCATGACCTCCTTGAAGGAGGGCTTGCACATTATGAAACGCCCCCTCGTTTTCCCGTTTGTCGTGCCCGTCTTGAGCATCGTCGGTCTGCTGGCCTGCCCTTCGGCCATGCTGGCCGCCGAGCGTGACGAAGACGCCACCACCTCGCCCCGAGCCGTGCGCGCCCCCCAAACCGCGGAGGTGCCGAACTTCTCGCTGCTCGATTACCATGGGAAATATTACGAATTGCGCCGGACGCCGGCGCGCGCCGTGGTCTTGTTTTTCACGGGCAACGGCTGTCCGATCGCGCGCAAGAGCATCCCCAAGCTTCGCGAAATACGCCGGAAATTTGCGGACCAAGGGCTGGTCGTGTGGATGGTGAACTCCTATTCCCAGGACGACCGTGAGGCGGTTCGGAAGGAAGCGGGCAAGTTTCCCACCGGCTCGGTGCCGGTGCTGGTGGACCAACGGCAAGCGCTGGCCCTGAGCTTTGGCGTCCAGCGCACGGCCGAAGTCATTGCCATCGATACCTCGAATTGGTCCGTGTTTTACCGCGGGGCCATCGACGATCAGATGACCGAAGGGGCCACCAAACCGGAAGCGACTGAGAAATACCTGGAAAACGCCTTGCGCCAGCACTTCGCGGGGCAACCGGTGCTTCAGCCCAAGACCAGCGCAAAAGGCTGCCTGATCTCCTTTGAAAAGGTGACGACCACCCCCGATGGGCTGGTGTCGTATGCGAAACAAGTGGCGCCCATTCTACAGGCCAAATGCGTCAGCTGCCATAGCCCTGGAAACATCGGGCCGTTCGCGTACTCGAGTTATGCGACGGCGCGGAAGCAGGCGCGCATGATGGAGGAAGTCATCCTGGCCCAACGCATGCCGCCGTGGCATGCCGATCCGGCGTTTGGCCGCTTTCAACACGTGCGCGCGCTCGATCCGATCGAAACGCAAACGCTCTTGAATTGGGTCGCCCAAGGTGCGCCACGCGGTGAAGGTGACGATCCGCTGGCGGGCGCGGTTCCGGCTCCTCCGGTCACTTGGCCCCTCGGACAGCCTGACTTCGTGGCGCGATTCCCGCATCCGGAGGAGATCCCCGCCACCGGCGTGTTGGAATATCGTCATATCCGGGTGGCAGCGCCCAACGAGGACGATGTGTGGCTGGGAGCGATCACGATCCGGCCGGGAGCCCGCGAGGTGGTGCATCACGTGGTTCTCCGCGCGAAGGTCAAAGGCGTTTCCGACGATGGCAGCGGACGCGGCATGCTGATGGCCGTGTGGGTGCCCGGCGCTGTGCCGGTGCGTTTCCCCGAAAACACTGGACGTTTCCTGCCGAAAGGCGCGCAACTCGACATCGAGATGCATTACACGCCTGATGGGGCCGCGCGAACGGATGAGACGCAGATTGGGTTTTACCGTCTGCCGGCTCCGCCGAAGATGTCCCTCAACGTGATTGCCGCGGTGAACATGGATCTGAACATTCAACCCGGCGATGTGGATTCGCGCTCACACGCCTTGGTGGCCATCAAAAAGGATTGCACTCTCTACAGCCTCAGTCCCCATCTGCATAAGCGCGGTTCCTGGATGAAATTTGAGGCGTTGCTGCCCGATGGCTCCCGGCAAACCCTGCTCTCCGTGCCTCATTACGATTTCAATTGGCAAACCGAGTATTACCTGGCTGAGCCAAGACCCTTGAAGGCCGGAACCTGGATCCTGTGCACCGGTGGATTCGATAACTCCAAGTTAAATCCCTCCAACCCCGACCCCGGCAAAGCCGTGAAATGGGGAGAACAATCCTTTGAAGAGATGTTTGTGGGCTTTATGTACGTGGCAGAAACGCCCGAGACCGGCTTGGTGAAGGTGAGCGGTTCCCAGCCGCAGGAATAGCTTATTCTTTGATTCTTTGCCCCTTGTCACCCCTCACCCCGCCTTCGCCCTGCGGGCTGCGGGCGTGGCAAGCCCCAGCCCTCTCCCCGTTGGTACGTGTTTGGCGCCAAGTTTAGTGCTCGAGTCCAACTCTTGTCGGAAACTTTTGTCGCAAACTTTTGTCGAGGAGACTGTGCATATTGGATTCAACAGGATTCACGTCTGTGCGTTCCAGAACTGCTCAGGGCATGGCTACGCAACCCTTCGGGTTGCGCCCCATTACCAGGATGTTCGCTTTCCCAGAAAAGGACAAAGATCCATCACACGCTAAACACCTACCTCCGTTGAGGGGAGAGGGGATTCGCGCCGTCCGCGTCTTGAATCACGTACCGAGATCATCTGGTTGCAGGGGAGCAGTGCGCTCATGAGCCCGAAAAATGGGGCAGCAGACAAATTAGGCTATCCTTCATCTTCTGCCAGCGTCTCCCCCATTTTTCTGCCAGCCATCTTTCTGCCATCATCATTCGTCTCGTAAGTCCATTCGTTCTACTGCCTCGTCTGTAACATCACTCGTCTGGCATTCCCCTGCATGATGGCTTGGAGTTGCTGGGGATCGAGCGGCGATTCGATCAATTTCAAAAGCGCTGTTTCGACCGGGAAATAAGGAGCATGCGAACCGAACACAATCCGATCGATGGGCGCACGGGCCGAGGGCAATCCCTGGATGGTCCCGATCATTCGACCTACGGCCCCATTTCCTTCCAGCCGTGAAATATCCAGGATCGTGTTTGGCTTGCTCGTGAATTGAGCGAGGTCCTCGCCCTGATTGGAAGAGCCGGGGAAATGCAGCAGCTCGACCTTGGCGTTCGGTGTCCTCTCCAGCACCTTCAGCAACGGCCCGAAAGTAACCGGGCCCACCTTAAGCATGGGATGATGCACGCGCGGATCTTCCATTCCAAAGACCACTTGGAGAATCAGGCCGCGGTCGAACGTCATTTTCACCAGGTCTTCCATCCCGGGATGGTCCAAATCGAACGGTTGATAGCCCGGATAAATTCGGATGCCTGGCATCTGATGAACCTCATGACAGCGTCGGACATCCTCCGGCCAATCTGGCCAAGCCAGGTTGACGCTGCCAAACGGAATCAAAAAGCCGGGTGCCTGCTCGCGACATTCGGCCGCCAGCCGCGCATTAACTCCCGCCAGATCCTTGGAGAACAATGCCTCGAAACTCCCGGCCCAGGCCTCGATGATCCGATGCTTTTTCAGCTTCGTCACCAGCGCCTTGCTGCGGCCGTACTTCAACGAGCGAAATGGCCAGCTGAACAGATTTACATTGGTGTCGATGATCCCAGGCGGCGTCGAATTCCTGGCCTGAGGTGTGTTCCGCGCGGTCGTCTCTGCCGCCAAGGATAGCTGGGCTCGAAGCGCAACGGCGGCAGCGCCCAACAATGAACTCTTCAAAAAACGACGGCGCCCGATGCCGAGCCAGCTCGTGTCCCAACACAAACTCTCGCCTGTTGCGGAAAAGCTGGGCTGGTTTCCGCTTTCCCGCCTTCGCCTGCGGCTACGGACGGGGCAGGCCGCTTTCCGCTTTCCGCTTTTCCCCCTGTTCATGGTTCGATCTTGATTCCTTTCTGGCGGAAGATGGAGGTGGTGATCCTTCGGAGATTTCCGCCGAAGATTTTCATGCGATCGGCCCGGGAAAGGTCCGCATCCAAAACCTTGCTGAGCTCGGTCGCATAGCTGCGACTGGGGCCGTGTCCGCCCCAGACCAGACGGTCCAGGCCCAGTTCACGGATCGCATACTCCACCATCCCTGAATGCGGATCGGAGCCGGCGAATTCCAACAGGACATTCTTGTAGGGGCGAATGGCGCGGACACCCAACTCCCAGTCGCCGCCGGAATGGCCGCAGATCATGGCCACGTTAGGAAAACGCTGGGCCAGCTTGGCCACATCCATGGGGGTCGATTCGGACTCTTTGTTGCCGCCGCCCGGCAAGCGCGGAGTGCCGCCAACCTGAAGCCAGGTATGGATATAAACATGAACATCCAATTCCGCGGCCAGGCGCAGGATCGGATCGTTGTTGGGATGACTGCAGGTTACTCCCTTGAGCGCGCTGCCCAGATATTTTATCCCGATGCAGGGGCCGTTGCGGATCCATTTTTCAATCTTGGCACAACTTTGGTCGGGATATCCCGGGTCGATGGGTGTGCGGCCGGAGAGCCGGTTTTTGTCTCGTTCCAGGATCTTAAGGATCTGGGCGTCGAACGGGTAGGGAGCGAACGGCTCTTCCAGGGTGCCGCCGACTTCCTGCGCGATCGAACGCTCGATGCCCATGCGTTCCACGAAAAAATTGTTTTGCTCATACTGCTCGATCGGATTCTTCGCGGCAAAACCGTGAAAATGATTGTCCCAGATCCGATAGGACACCAGTTCCTCGCGCGTGGGCAATCCGTAGTCGGCAGGGTTGATGAAGAACTCACGCGGATTCATATGCTTGGCGCTGCAAGAACTCTTCGACGCACCGGACTGTTCGCTCCGGTGGGGCCTCACTCGCCGCGCGCGATCGGGCGTTGCCGCGGGATTTGCGCTTTGAAATCACCGAGCCACGTCCAGAGCGTGCGTTGGTTTAGATCCACTTCGGCCACGCAGACGGTTCCCCACTGGTTGGCCTGGGCCAGCACGCTGCCATCCTGGCCGTAGACCGCCGTCAGCATCCAGTTGCGCGACGCGTCTTCATAGGTGCTGCTGACGAGGTAGACCTGGTTTTCGCACGCGCGGGCGCGCGCTTGCTCGGGATTGCAGCCCCACACCGGCCAGGCGATGATTTCCGCCCCGCGATTGCTCAACTCGCGCGCCACTTCCGGAAAGAAGCCGTCATAGCAAATCATCATGCCGATCTTGCCCAGACGCGTCTTGAACACCGGATAATCGCGGCCGGGCGACATGCCTTTGTCGTATTCGCCGTCCGGCAGGCAGACCTTCCGATATTTGCCGGCAACCTTGCCCTCCGGGCCGATCAGGACGGCCACGTTGAACAGTTGATGACGTTCGCGTTCGATCAGTCCGCAGACCACGTAGAGCCCATGCTTTTTCGACAGGTCACCGAAATAATCCGTGGAAGGACCCGGAATGCTCTCGGCGCAATCGGCGTAACTGGAGCCCACGCCAGCGTAGGTCAATGTCTCTCCCAACACGACCAGATCGGCGTGGCGGCGGGCGGCTTCTTCGATGAGCGGCGCAAATTGGCGGCAGGCGTCGGCGGAGGTTTTGGCGGCGCGCGGGCGGTAATGCACGGAGGCGAGGCGGACTTTTCGGGGCGGCGGCGGTTCGGTCGGCAAGAACGTGACGTCGCTCCACTCCACCTTGCCGGTTGGCGCCCACAACAGATGCAACTCCACCTGCGCGCGTGTGGCGCCCGGCGGAGCTTCATAGACACCCGAGATTTCAACCCAGCCCTCGTGGCCGGCGCGCGGTTCAACCAGGTCGAGCGGGTATTCCGGCTCGGCTGCTGCCACGACGCCGAGGGAAAAGTTGGTCACGACCCCTTCACGGCGTTGGACTTCTTTTCCCGCTTCGTTGCGCCACAACACTCGCGCCAGCACACTGCGGCGGGGCGCGGCGACGTTGTCCGCCCGGCGCCATGCGGAAAAGCGGTAGTACTGTCCGGCCGTCACGGGAAACGTCTTTTGCCACCAGCCGTGCAGGCCTTCGCGTTCATCCGCGCGGATGATCAACGCGCCCTGGCCGGATTTGCCTCCGGTGCTCGTCTGTTGAAATTGCGGACGAATCTCATCGCGCGGCGCAACGGTTGTCCACTCGTCCAACGAGGCCGCCTGCATCGGGAGGACGATCCCAAAGGTCCAGGCGATCCGGATAATCGCGCCGCTCGGAACGTGGCCCGTGGAGCGACGAACGTTGCTGGCCTTTTCCGCGGACGCCCATCCGAACGCAAGGTGCATGTCTCACAGGCTATCTCGGCGGCGGGCGCGCAAGCAAGTCCCACCCGGGGCAAGAGTGAGCTCCCTCGACAAGCTCGGCACCGGCCTCCTGACGTCGGCTGCTGCCTGAGAGGGTCTGCTCATGGAGAGGACGGACCTCCATCTGTTGGACGCGCATTGGGACCATCAACAGACTGGCGGCCTGAAAGGCCTATCCATCGTAGCCGAGGGCAACGCCCAGGGCAACGCCCGGGCAACGCCCTCGGTGCTTCGCGCAAAAAATTCCCTCGCCCTGAAAGGGCACCCCACGACGCATGGAGCCTTGATGGATTGCCCTTTCAGGGCGAAGGCGATCTTTTGGGTTGGGCTTCCGAGGGCGTTGCCGGCGTTGCCCTCGGCTACGATGATCCGCCCTTCAGGCGGATGCAGGCCAGGCCTGATTCTGCGCTTGTATCCCGGTCTCCCGGATGTTTTAACAACCTCCATGTCAATCGCAGGTATTTTCTCAGGAGGCGTCTGTTTACTGGGACGGATGAGTTTGATCGGTTTGCTGGTGCTTTCCGCGAAGGCGGCGGAGCCGGATACGGAGAACCCGGGCAACGAGGGCGATGGCAGATATACGATCGGTCCCACTTACCAAATCGATCCCGATCTCACGGACCGCGGGAATCCCAAAGGGAAATCCTTTGAGTTCAGGATGCGGTTGGCGGACAGCAGAATTTTTCGTGGCGACGATGCCACGCTCGAGCCGGACAAGAAGCCGGTGCGGACGGAGCGCAAGATCTTTGTCTACGTGCCGGCTGCTTACCAGGATGGCACGAAAGCGCCACTGCTCATCATTCATGACGGACCCGGCCAACTCAGCTTGGTGCGCCATGCGCTCGATAATCTGACCATCGCCAAGGATCCGAACCGGAAGTTGCCTGCCTTCATCGCCGTCGCGGTTGAGAACGGGGGCGACGACGGCAAAAACAGCGAGCGCGGTCTCGAATATGACACGATGTCCGATCGCCTGGCCCGGTTCATCCATGGCGAAGTGTTGACGGCGGTTTTGAATAATGCGGAGATCAAAACTGCCTACCCGAAGCTGGCCTTCACCGATAATCCCTGGGGCCGCGCCGTCATGGGTTGTAGTTCGGGTGGCGCCGCGGCGTTGTCGATGGGTTGGTTTCGACCCGATTTGTTCCGGCGGATCATCGCGTATTCCGGCACGTTCGTCGATCAGCAGGATGACGATGCGGCCGAGGAAGCCAAATATCCGCTGGGCGCCTGGGAATATCACTCGGGCATGAAGCTGATTGAAACCAGTGAAAAGAAGCCACTGCGCATTTTCACGCACGTCTCCGAAAACGATATTCGCCCGAAAGATCCGGAGGAAACTCATCACAACTGGGTGATGGCCGGCGAACGCACCGCCGCCGCCCTCAAAGCCAAAGGTTACCACCAACGCTTCGTCTTTAGCCTCGCCGCCAACCACTGCGATCGCCGCGTCTTCGAGCAAACCCTGGCCGATACGCTCGTGTGGATCTGGCGCGGGTACCACGGCGAGTAAGCGGTGAGCATTTCCAGGCACGCACTGCACATCGCGGTGCAGGCAGAGCATAAGCCTTGGGTCGATCTTCTCCTCCCGGTGACGAAGCACAAGTGGAAGCCCGCCTCTTTGGCTCGGATGAACTGGAGGTCGTAAGGGACCTCGGGGTTCATTTGCCTTTTGGTGTTCGCGTCGATCATACTTGGTCTCGAACCTTGGCGGCACAGGTGCTGGGTTCTCGCGGCTCGCTTTTACTGCTCCCCCGTTTATGCTCTGGGACGAATGTCGCACCAATGTAGTCTGTGCCACTGGCGGAAGCCCGCGGGACGACACCCGGCTGGTAGGCAATGAACGCGTGAATATCAAAGATACCATTGCCGCGATCAATCAGATGCAAGCTGATGGCGTGGTCGAACGCTACGCCATAGGCGGTGCCGTGGGCGCGACTTTCTATCTTGAACCTGTGGCCACGCTCGATCTGGACGTGTTTATCAACTTCCCTCCCAAAGCGGGCAGTGCGCTCGTCAGCCCGCAGCCCATCTTTGACTACCTCAAGACGCGTGGCGGCAGAATAGAAGGCGAATACATCGTCATCGCCGGATGGCCGGTGCAATTTCTTCGCACGGCCAGCCCGCTGATCGAGGAAGCACTGGCACAATCCGTAGAGAAGGACGTCGCCGGCATACCAGCTCGCGTTTTTACCGCCGAACATTTGGCCGCCATCGCGCTTCAGACTGGGCGCGCCAAGGACAAGGTCCGGATCCTTCAGTTCGTTGAGACCGCAGTGCTCGATCACGCGCGTTTTCAAGCCATCCTGTCCCGTCACGGACTGCAGGAGGCGTGGTGCCGGTTTGAAACACAATTCCGCGGCGACATCCCATGACTTTCGATCTGGACAAGATTCTGGAAAGCAAACGCCAGTTCCGGCGACGCTTGGCCGCCCGGCCGATTGCAGAAAAACTCGCCATGCTGGACGCCCTGCGCGAAGGCGCCCTGGCCATTCGTTCGGCCCCCCTTGCGTCGGAAGCGGGCATTCTACACGAAAAGCCGCCGCCCCGTCAGGGCGAGGTAGAGTAAATTAGGCATCTTCACTCAGGACCACGGGCGCGCACCTGGTTGCTGACATCCGGGCAGTTGTGGTTACTATCGGCATGTGCGAGCCAAAAGGCGACTGGGCGTTTACTGACATCGTCATGAACTGGCCAGCACAAGATCGTTGGCAACGCCTCTGGCAGAGCGCCGGTGGCTCTGGCGGTGCAGGCGTCTGCTATGAGCAACTGACGCGTGCGTATGCCGAACCGCAGCGGCATTATCATAACCAACAGCACATCGCCGAGTGCCTGGCGGAATTTGACGGCGCGCGGCATTTGGCGCGACAACCCGACGCGGTAGAGTTGGCCTTATGGTTCCACGATGCAGTCTACGACCCGAAGGCCAGCGATAACGAAGAGCAAAGCGCGACGCTGGCGAAGCGTTGCCTGGAAGGCGCCGGATCGTCTCCACTTGCCGCCACCGTGGCCGAACTGGTGATGGTAACCAAGACACACGACGCCCAAGCCGGGCCCGACGCTGCGCTCATGGTAGACGTGGATCTCAGTATCCTCGGTCAGAGCGAGACGCGCTTCGCCGAGTATGAGACGCAGATTCGTCAGGAGTACGGTTGGGTGCCCAAGCCGATCTTCAATTTGAAACGCAAAGAGATCTTCCGGGGCTTTCTGCAGCGTCCGCACATCTACACCACCCAATTCTTCGCAGCCAAGTACGAGGAGCAAGCCCGCCACAATTTAAACCAATCAATCCGAACCATGAAACTGTGGTGACTTATGAAAACCATTACGCGCAGAACATTTCTTAACGCTTCCATGACTGCTGGGCTGGCGCTGGGCCTGCCCAGAAGAGTCATCGGCGCCGAGGGTTCGTCCCAGCCTCGAAGCGCCAACGACACCGTCCGCCTGGCTGTGATCGGAATGGGCGCCACCACCGCGGTCGGCGGGGTGGGGGGCCGCGGGCATCAACTCATTCCCCGGTTGCGCGAGGTGCCCGGCGCAAAGATCGTCGCCTTGTGCGATGTGGAGCAAACGTTCCTCGACCGCGAAGCGCAACCGTTCAAGGACCGGGGCGAAGAGGTTGCCACGTACCGCGATCTCCGCAGAGTTCTCGACGACAAATCCATCGACGCGGTGGTCATCGCCTTGCCTAATCACTGGCACGCACTGGCCACAGTCTGGGCCTGTCAGGCGGGCAAGGACGTCTATGTGGAGAAACCTTTCTCTTACAATCTGTGGGAAGGCCAACAAATGGTGGCCGCGGCTCGGAAGTATAGGCGCATGGTGCAAGTGGGCACACAGAATCGGTCCAGCACGCTGCTGCGCCAAGTCTTCGAGTACCTGCACAGCGGCCAAATCGGATCCATCCGGTATGCCCATACACTGGTCTACCGGGCTCGCGACGGCATTGGCATGGTCAACACCCCCACGCCGCTGCCCGCCACGGTGGATTACGATCTGTGGTGCGGTCCGGCGCCGAAGACGCCCCTCATGCGTAAACAGCTTCACTATGAATGGCACTGGTTCTGGGCGACCGGCAACGGCGAGATGGGCAATAACGGGATTCATGTCATCGACATTTGTCGATGGGCCTTAGGCCAGAATCAGCCGCCACCGCGAGCCATGAGCATCGGGGGCCGATTCGCGTTCAACGACTGCGGCGAGACCGCGAACACGCAGATCGCGCTGTTGGATTTTCAACCCGCGCCACTCATCTGCGAGATCCGCAACGTGCGCGCCTCCAAAAGCCCCGACGCGCTCGGCAAGTTCCGAAACCAAAATCGGGGTCTCATCATTGATTGCGAAGGCGGTTACTTCGCGGGCGACGCTTCCGGTGGGGCCCTCTTCGACAAGCAGGGCAAGAAGATCAAAGACTTCCCGGATGACGGCGGGTCGAAGGGATTGGAAACCGCGCATCTCGGCAACTTCGTGGCCGCGGTTCGGAGTCGGAAGTCGGGCGACCTCGTGGCCGAGGCCTTGCAGGGACACCACTCGACGGCCTGCTGTCACATGGCGAACGTCTCTTATCGACTCGGCAAACAAACGGGACCCGACGCGATCCGGGAAAGGATCCAGGCGAACCGGGAACTTTCCGATGCATTCGAGCGTTGTCGCGAGTATCTGCGTGAAAACGAAGTGAACCTGGACACGACGCCGGCCGTGCTTGGGCCGTGGGTCACGTACGACTCGAAGCAAGAACGGTTCGTCAACGATTTCGCGAAGGAGGCCAATGCACTGTCGCAGCGGGAATATCGACAGCCCTTTGCGGTGCCGAAGATCGCGTAACGGAGGCTCCGACGCGCGCGCCTCTCTGCTCAAGAATCACACGCCATTCGATTAGCGCTACTGGCGATTCGGCCGACGGCAGCAGCCCGAAGGGCTGCTCCATCGTAGCCGAGGGCAACGCCCTCGGTAATCGGGCAAAATCATTCCCGTGCCCTGAAAGGGCACCCCAAATCGATGGCCGTGGGTGCGAAGGTGCGTATGGTCAACCGCTGCCAGATGCGAAATTCTCTCGATCATACATACGCAGACGGTTGTTCGTGCGAGCGAGATTCTTGCAAATGAGATTCTGGGCTGCCCCTTCAGGGCGAGCGGTTTTGTGGCGTCGTTACCGAGGGCGCTGCCCTCAGCTACGATGGGGCAGCCCATTGGGCTGCGGGACCTCGCTCTGCCCCAGCCGCAGGAAGAAGATGATGGTAGCAGATAACACCATGGAAACGCTCAGGAAATAGATCCCGCCGACAAACGAGCCGGTCAGTTTCTGGAGTTTGCCCAAGACAGTGGGGCCGAGGAAGCCACCCAGGTTCCCGATCGAATTAATCAAGCCGATGCTGCCGGCGGCGGCGGCCTCCGTCAGAAAGAGGCTCGGCAAGGACCAGAAGGCGGGCATGTAAGACTTGAACCCGGTGAACGCGAGCATGAAACAAGCGATGGTCAGCAGCAAATGCCCGCGGGTCAGCGGCGCCAGCGCCAACGCGGTGGCACCCATCGCGATGGGGATGATGACGTGATAGCGCCGTTCTTTGGTGCGGTCTGAGTTCCAGCCGGCAAACAATTGGCCGGCCAGCGCGAGCATGGGCGGAAGGATCAACAACCAGGTGATGGCGTCCAGTTTCAGATCGTACCACTGCTCGAGGATGCTGGGCAGAAAGAATTCGACTCCGTAGCTGCCGGTGACAATGCAGAAATAAGCCAGCGCCAGCAGCAACACTTTGGGATGGCGCAACGCCTCCTCCACCGCCATGCGGCGCGCGCGCTGCCGGTTCTTCTCGCGCTCGAGTTCCTGGCTCAGCGCGGCGCTTTCCTCCGGCGTGAGCCATCCGGCATCCCGTGGCCGGTCCTTCAGCAGAAAGAGAACGACCACTCCCATGACCACCGCTGGAATGCCCCAGAAAATGTAAACGCACTGCCACCCTTCGAGCCCAAACAGTTCAGGGTGATGCACGGTGACTCCATGGCTGGTCTCATCGAGTCCGATTTTGAGCAGGGCATTGGAGATTTTGGGGCTGACCATCTGAGCGATGGGCGTGGCGATCAGAAAGCAGGCCAGCGCCCGCGCCCGGTCGCGGCTGGGGAACCAATGCGTCAGATACACGATCACTCCGGGGAAGAATCCCGCTTCGGCCAGACCGAGCAAAAGACGGACCACGTAAAACTGGGACGGAGTTTTCACGAACGCGGTCAGCGCCGCCATGACACCCCAGGAAAGCATGATCCGGCAAATCCACTTGCGCGCGCTCCATTTCTCCACCAGGAGCGTGCCGGGAATTTCGAGCACGAAATAGCCGATGAAGAACAGACCGGCGCCCGTGCCGATGACATCATTGTTGAAGGCGGGCAGATCCCGCGACATCGTCAACTTGGCGATGGCCACGTTGGCCCGATCCACGTAGGCAATGACGTAACAAATGAAGAGCAACGGCAGCAGCCGCCAGTAGGCTTTGCGCCGCGCGCGATCAAGCGCAGACGATGCGGATCCGGAATCCGGGCGGCTAAGGTTGGGCGTCACGCAGTCTCAGATCAAACTTCCTCAGGTTCAGCTTCTTCAATTCTGCACGGTGTTCAGCAGGGATATCGTCCCGTTCACAGTTACAAAAGCAAATTCCGCTCGGTCGATTGACTCCCTTAGGGGTGGGATCTAAACTTTTCTTAATCTCTTCACCCTAAATGAGTTCAACTATGAAACACGTCGTATCGCTTCGCCGGATTTCTGGTCAGTTCGATCTTTTTTTCGTCGTGACTCGCCTCAGGTTGGTCGCCAGCCTGTTGCTGGCTCCATTGGGCGCCTTGGCCGATGGCGTGGTCAGCACCTGCACTCAAGAAGAGCTGGAGGATGCAATGCGAAAAGGCGGTCGGGTGTCGTTTGCTTGTGACGGCACGATCGTCCTGACCAACACGATCACGGTCGCCGCCGACGTCGTGCTCGATGGCACCGGGCATGACGTGACTCTCAGCGGAAATAACCAGGTGAGAGTCTTCGAGGTAAGCCCGGGTGTATCGCTTGGCTTGGTGAGGCTGACGGTGGCAAATGGAAAAGTGGTCGGTTCGGCCGGTCTGAACGGTGGCTCAGGCTTCGGAGCCGGCATCTACAACAATGGAGGGACACTTAATATTACCAACTGCTCATTAACCAACCATCAGGCTCAGGGCGGTACTGGAACCGACCACTCAGGAAACGATAACGTCGGCGGAGCAGGTTTTGGCGGAGCCATCTATAACTGGGACGGGGCGGTGACTTTGATCAACTCGACTCTCTCGGGATGCAGCGCGGCGGGCGGCGAGGCCATTGGGGCTCCGATCGGAACGGGAGGCCGCGCGGAAGGCGGCGGAATTTGGAGCAGCAATGGGACTGTGAATCTGATCGGCACGACGGTCCGCGGGAACAAGGCCTTGGGACGCTCCGCGATTAAGGCAGGAAACGCCCATGGCGGCGGGCTGTTCGCTTTGCGCGGACTGATCAATGCAAGTAACTCTGCGTTCTCAGCCAATGTAGTATCCGGCGGTAATTCCTTCGGGCTCGGACCTGCCGGCTGGGGCGAAGGAGGTGCCCTTTCCCTCGACGCGAACACAGTAGTGAATTGCTCCCGGACCAAGTTTGACGGTAATACCGCCAGCGCCGGTTTCGGCCGAATTGCGGGGGGCGCCAGCGCGGGCGGGATCCAGAACTTCGGCACACTGCTGCTGGCTGAGTGCGAACTGAGCAGCAACCGGGCGGTCAACCCTGGTGAAGTCAGTAAGGGCGGAGGTCTTTTCAACGGGCAGGACGCGACGCTGTCCGGAACCACTCTCGTCAATAATGTCGTCGAAGGCGGCGTTGGCGTCATTTTTGGAAGATTTTTCGGACTGGCCGGGAGAGGAGCCGGTATCCTAAATAGCGGGACATTGACCTGTACCAACACGACCTTCGAAGGCAACCTGGCCAAGGGCGGCCATCCCTTTGGTTGCGAATGTCAGGATGGCCCGGGCCAAGGCGGGGCCCTCTGCAACGAGAATGGCACCGCCTTCTTGGTGAACGTCACACTGGCCAGGAACCAAGCCATCAGCAAAGAGGCGCAGAATGTCCAAGGCGGAGCGATTTTTGCCACCAACGGGGTTGTGACACTCAAGAACTCGTTGCTCGCTCATGGCCCGAGTGGAAGCAATTGCTTTGGTCAAGTCCTCGATGCGGGCCATAACCTCAGTTCAGACGGCAGTTGCGCGTTCACGAACAACGGCAGTTTGAACCAGACGGATCCGAAGATCAGCCTCCTGGATGACTTCGACGGACCAACCCGGACGGTTGCGCTGCTGACAGGAAGCCCGGCCTTGGATGCCGCTGATTCGGCGGAGTGTCCTACCAGAGACCAACGCGGAGTGACGCGACCGTTCGGCGCAGGGTGTGACATCGGCGCCTTCGAATCGGCTCCGCCCTTTTCGATCCGCGGTCAAGTGCTTGGTTGGCAGCCAGACGGCGTGGGGATCTCCGCGGAGGGGGGGCCGGCTGTTACCTCACCCACCAATGGCTTTTATTCCATCCATGGACTGGCCAGCCGCAATTACTCGGTCACGCCCAGCGGGCCAGACCGAGTGTTCCAGCCGCCCAACCGGCTCGTGAACCTGACGGCCGACCTGGTTAGCCTTGATTTTCTTTCGTTGCTCACAAATGGTCTGACCACCGTGCGGGTCAATAACCAACCCAGCAACCAAATCACCCGTTTCATCTTTGCCGGCGCTCCGCAGGAGAACTACGAACTGCTAAGCACCGCGAACCTGCCCGTCTGGGAAACAGTGACCCCATTCCACACCGATAACGAAGGTTTGTTTGAATTCTCGGTCACCAACACTGGGGGACTCGGGAACCGCATGTATGCGGTGCGCAAACCATAGTGAAACAAAGCGCGGGATGAGCTGAAGGGGGGACATATGAATCGCAGAGATTTCATCCTTTCCACGGCCGCGGGGGCGGCGCTGACCGCCACGGTTTCCCCCGCCTCGGCGCAGGTGCAGGTGCAAGTGCCGGCGGGCCGCCAACGCGCTCTGATGAAACTCGGCTGCCAGAGCGGGCCCACTTCCGATCAGCGGCTGCAGTTTTTCGCCCGTCATAGCGTGCAGAATATCTGTGGTGTACCCGAACTTGCGGACCAGCAACGCGGTTATCCGACCGTTGACGAACTTCTGCAGCTCAAGGAACGGGCCGCCAAGTGGAAGATCAGCGTCGACATGATCACGCCGCCGTTCCTGGCTTCCACCCATATTGATCGGGCGGAACGTCCGGCCATTATGCTGGGCCAAAGCCCGGAGCGCGACCGCGACATCGAACGGTTCCAGAACTTGATCCGCGGTTGTGCCCAAGCGGGCATTCCAGCCGTCAAATACAACCTGAGCATCCTCGGTGTCTTGCGCACGGGCCGGACCCCGGGCCGAGGCGGGGTGGGCTATAGCACGTGGCGTCTCCGTGAGGCCACGCCGCGGTCGCCTCTCACCCGGGCCGGACGCATCACGGCCGATCTGTATTGGGAACGCATCACCTATTTACTGGAACGTGTGATTCCCGTGGCCAATGAATATAAAGTGCGGTTGGCCTGCCATCCTCATGACCCCGGGGTGCCGCCCGTCCGCGGCTATCAAGGGGTGGATGCCGTCCTCGGCACCGTGGATGGCCTCAAGAAATTCGTTTCCATCCAGGAAAGCCCGTATCACGGCTTGAATTTTTGTCAGGGCACCATCTCGGAGATGCTCGAGGATCCGGGCCGTGAGATCTTTGAGGTGATTCGCTACTTTGGATCGCGCAAGAAGATCTTTAATGTCCACTTTCGCAACATCCGGGGGAGACGCGATGATTTTATCGAGGTGTATCCCGACGAAGGCGACGTGGACATGGTCAAGGCGATGATGACCTATCGTGAGGTGGAGTATCCCTACATGCTGATGCCGGACCATGTTCCTTATCACGCGGACGACTCCGGGGGGTCTCAGGCTTTTGCGTTTGCTTATGGCTATATTCGCGCGCTGATCCAGAGCGTCGATCAACTCAATGCATGAATGACCGCTTCACAAATCACCGCCAGGTCGGCGCAAAGGGTGTCCGGAGGTTCAGCGCGCCGCTGCGCCTTGAAATGACTCGATTCCATCATCAGCTGGTTCTGGGGCTGTCCGCCCTTATGATTGCTTTCGCGCAACCGGCGCCTGCCGGAGCAGCGGTCGAGCATGTGGTGGTGATTGGGGTGGATGGCTTGGGGGCGGAAGGGGTTCGGCAGGCCGAGGCACCCACGATGCGCCGGTTGATGAAGTCGGGCGCCTGGACTTTGAAAGCCCGCGCGGTCCGTCCTACCTCAAGCAGCCCCAATTGGGCCTCGATGATCATGGGAGCCGGCCCGGACCGACATGGAGTCACGTCCAACCAATGGCAGCCTTACCGTTATGACGTCGCTCCGGTCGCGGTGGGGTCCGGCGGGATCTTTCCAACCATCTTCGGCGTGCTCCGCGAGCAACGACCCCGGGCGAAGATCGCTGTGTTCCACGATTGGCAGGATTTCGGCCGCCTGTTGGAAACCAATGCGCCGAATGTGCTCAAACATGTCAAAGACGCTCTCGAAACCTGCCCGGCAGCCATCGAGTATCTGAAAGAGCAGAAGCCCCAGTTCCTGTTTATCCATTTCGATGGCGTCGATCACGCCGGCCACGGCTTCGGTTGGAACAGCCCCCAATACCAGCGCGCGGTTGAACTGGTGGATTCGCTCGTCGCCGCCATTCTAGCCGCCGTCCAGGAAGCGGGGATTCAGGATAGCACCGCTGTCCTGCTGACCGCTGATCACGGTGGCAAGGGCAGGAAACATGGAGGCGATTCCCTTGAAGAGTTGGAGATCCCCTGGATTCTTTCAGGCCCCGGCATCGCGCGAGGCAAACAGCTCACCGCCACCGTCAACACCTACGACACGGCGCCGACGTTGGCGCGTCTTTTTGGGGTCAAGGCGCCCGCGGCCTGGATTGGCCGGCCGGTGGAGGAGGCATTCGCTGTCCGCACGGCCCGGTAACGCGTGGTATTGGGATTAATGTGCCGATGTCCTCTCCAACATTCCTCGCGCCCCGCATGGGGCGCGAACTCGTCTATATTTGGTTCTGTTACCAGGGCGGCGCCCGCTTTGCGGGCTTGCCCTTCGCTGGTTACCGGCCACGCCGTTGGCGTGGCTTGGGCAAAGTTATCGCGCAAAAACACGAACCTCTGTTGAGGAGAAAGGGAGTTGAGCTGCAGCAGCGCTCTGGGCGTCAGCGGTTCCCTCGGGTGCGAAGCCACGGGTGCAACACGGTGGGCGGGTTGGCATAGCGTTTCATACGCAAGGTGAGTTGCTCGCCGCTGCCGGGATTCAGCTGAACGGTCAACAGCGCCGAATCAACCCGAGTGATCTTGTCTCCCATCGTGACGCTTTCGAACTGGTGCTCGCCGTAGGCTCCGCCTTGCATGATGAGAGTCCGAGGTTCCTTCTGGTTTAGATTGACCAGTGTCACCACCGTTTCGTTGTCCGTTAATAGGGAGACCAATGCGGCGACGTCTTCCGGCACGCCGGCGCGTTTACGCACCGGATCGAAGTAACGCAACCGCGCATTCACCAGCGCCCCATCCACTCCCGCAGGCAATCCGCCCCACATCAGTTCCACCAGCGAAGCCGTGGCGGCCGGGTTATAACCCAACATATTATCGGCCAGCCTTTTTTCCGGAGGCGTGTGATCGAGGCGCATCGCATCGATGCGCGATTGAATTGCATGCAGATCCCGTTGCAGCGCGGCCTCCGGATAACCGGCGTCCCGGCCTTGCAGATAAGCAATCCACGCGTGATTGGCCACGCGGTTCAGGTCGTTGGACTTCATGGACCAGTAATAGACCTGCAACGCGCCGATGTCCCACGGTCGAGCCTGCCACCCGTACCATCCCTGCGCTCCGTGCATCGTTGGGTACTCAACGACTCCATTATTCGTCCGGGCGTGGGCGTTGACGGCCTGGATCATATTACGCCAGGCATCCACGTATTTTTGGTGACCCGATACCCACAGGGCGTTATTGAACCCAACCAACGCCCGCTCAATGCGGTGCCGATTATCCCGCCGGCCAGTGACGGGATTGACGGGGCTGAAGCCCCAGCCGTACGCGTTGCCCCACCATTTGCCTTCGGGCCCGCCGACTTTCCCGTTCAAATCAACGTAGCTGGGAATAATCCAGTGGTTCTGTTCCATGCGCGCGACCCAGGCGTCCATGTAATCGAGGATCCATTGTTTGTATTTCGCCTCGTGTGCGAGCAGGTAGGCATTCAACGGCAGCGTGGTGGCTACCAGGTTAAGGCAATTGTCCCCGACCACGTCCGTGTACTCCTCATAGTGGGCAAGAAACTGTGCAAAGGTTCGTTCCCCGTGCAGAGCCACAAAACCGGTCACATCGAATGGGTCACCGACCCAATCGAGCGCGGTGGCCTGGCGCAACATTGGCCCACGGCTGCCATTCAGCATGCTCCGGATGATCTTATGCTCTGGATCGTAGTTGGGCGCTTCCGGGTCTTCATTCATGTAAAACCCGGCAAAACGCCGCGCCCGCTCCTGATATTTTGGATCGGCGGGCACCGACAAGCCCATGCGATTGAAGAGCTGCAAACCCTCACCCAGATGCATCCAGTCTGCCTGGACGCAGAATTCCTTGTAATACATGCCCTGGCGCGCGATCGGCACGTCGACCGTCTTGGCTTCGGTATATTGCTTGAGCATGCCCTCCCAGCCCATCAAGGACATGGTCAGGATTTCGTCGCTCGCGCCCAGAGCATGCAGTTCAGGCCAGCCATTGAAGTTCTCGAACGCATCGTCAGGTCCATCGTTGGCGCCCCAACGCGCGAAACACTGCAAATAGCCGCGCTGGTCGAAGTAGCGCTTAAAAAACTCGCGGCAAGCGGGAACGTTCTCGGCCAACAGACGCCGTTCCAAAATCGCCCACGTGGGCGCTGCCATGATGGTGGAAATTTGGATGGCGGCCTCGGCGGCCGTGGATCTCACCGGCAGCGTCAGGCACAAACCGGCCCATCCCGCCGCGAGGAGAGATCGTGGGCTCAGACCGGGTCCTTTCATGGCTTGTGCAGTCACTAGTGTGTAGATCGGTTACATCACTAGCTCTCGACTACCAGAGGACGCATCATGTCGTGTTCTTCGTGTTCGAGGATGTGGCAATGCCAGACATATTCGTGGTAGGTCTTGGCTGGGTTGGTCAGGCCGAGTTCGGCAGCTCGTGGAGTGCTCGGCACGTTAAAGGGGAGGCCGGCGGGCAGGTCAAATCTTATCGCGACGATCGTCACTTCGCCTGGATGCATTTTGACGGTTTCTTTCCAGCCCAACTCAGTTTCTTCGGGTCCGCGCGCGCGGCCGGACATTTCTATTTTGCCCTGCTGGACCTGGAACGGCTGACGGGAAAGGACCTGGACGTTGACGAGGTGGAAGTGGATGGGATGCGTATCGGCGGAGAAGTTGAAGATCCGCCAAACCTCGACGGAGCCGGCTGGCACGACTTCTGTGGCGGCGGCCTCGTAGGGCAAGGGTTCTGCCAGAGTCCCGAGCAACTGTGCCAAGCGTCCATGGGCATCGAAGGACTCGTTCAGGCTTAAGTCGCGCACCGGCACGCCGCTGGGGGGAGGCAACGGCCGCGCGGACGCACTGACCGAGGGCGGTTGAACCAACAGCGGCGGATCGACGAGAGCCGGCTCGAGGATCGGTTGCGGCGGCTGCGGATCGGGTGTCTGCGCGGGCACAACTCGGATGCGCAGAATCTGCCGCGTTTCCGGCCCTGTGCCGGGCACCGGTTGCTCGGGGTTCTCCGGGTTGCCGAGGTAAAAATCAGTGTCGGCACCGCCATCCGGGAAAGGCGCGGGTGCATCGTTGTACATGATGATTTCCTGCCCTTCGAATTTGCTGAAGTCGACGATAACATCGGCGCGTTCGGCTGGACCGAGCAGTAAGTTCCCGGTCAAAGTGAGCCGGTTGAATGGTTTGGGAGAATTCAGCCGCACATCCCGCACCAGGAAACCGCCTTCGGTTCCAATCTGTCTCATGGCCGGCCCGGGCGGATTCGTCGGGAACTGCGTCCTTGGGTCGAGCGCGATGCCTTCGGGCGTCCGGGGCTTGGCTCGAAACAAATTGATGTTGAGGAAGCGGGCGTTGCAAGCATTGAGGATAAGGAACCGGTATCGTTTCGCCTCCACGGTCAGATACGGGAAAACCGTCCCATTGCAGAGCATGCTGTCACCGAAAAACTCGGGGACGACGGACGGGTTGGGCAGCGGCAACCCGCCCGGTGCGAGTTCATAGAATTCGGGGTCATACACATGCGCATACCACAAGCTACCTGGCCTCTGCACATCCGACCGGGTGACATCGGCCCAGGTCGGATCGGTTTCAGCGGTGCGTTCCTGGACAAACGTCTTGTCTTGGAAAATGAGCGGCAGCGTGCTGCCCAGCCCGGGAATTTTCCCGGCGGCGACATAGGCGTCGTTGATGTCGTCAAGAATCACGTAACCACTGGCTAAGCCAGCGTACGCATTCAGCCGTGTGATGCCCACAGCATGATCGTGGTACCAGCCCAATCTGGTGCTCTGGCCATTCGGATAGTAGTGGTCCGCCTGACCAGGAAGAAGTGGCCGGCCGGGAATATTGTCAAAGACACTGCCTGGCCCGTTCATAAAACTTGGGCCATGGGTCCCGTCCGGCGTGGACCAAGCGAAGGGTCCACCGTCGCTGATCCATGGCACAAAGCCCCCGTGCAGGTGGGCCACGGCACGATTCTGCGCCAATTCAGCTCCAGGCACGGTCGTATCCACGGGCAGGAGATGCTGAGGCGGGAGGGTATTGGTGAACCGAACGCGCGAAGGCGACCCTTTTCTGTTGATGAGCATGCCGCCTAAATGCCGCGGCACGGGATTGGTCGTGTCCCAATAACCCCAGAGCTTGGTCGGCGGCAGGTCCGGATGCAGTTGGTCTTCGAATTCTCCGGCGGTGATCTGGTAGAGCGTCGTGCCGGGAAAAACCGGGTCTGGCATTCCCTGGGCAACGGGAATGCCGGCAGGTCCCAGCCCGCGCAAAGGTTGGATCCATTTTCGCAAGCTCGGGCTCAAGGTTGCCGCGCTGGCTGATTGGCTCCAGTATTTCGAAGGCAAGATCATGCCGGCGCCCACCATGGCCGAGCTTTTTAAGAAGTTTCTGCGGTTGAGTTTCATTGGTGCTCCTGATTGTTGTTCGGTGATCGTTGCGATCGTTCCAGCGCGTGTGTGTGTCGGTCTGCTACGTTCCGCGGCCTTCAATGGGAAACTATTGGAATGATGCAAAGAATCGACTTCCCCATTTTTGCTTTTGATTGCACAAAAATTGGTTCGTGCTCCCTTGGTCAGACGAGCGGCGGGCGCGGATCAACGCGGCACGCGCCGGAGGCGGAAGAACTGCGCTGGGGGGATTGAGAATGCGGAGGACGAGGATGCTCGTGCACATCATGTGCAGGTGGAAGCTACCCATGAACCGACCCTCACCCGGCCTTGCGGCCACCCTCTCCCATCGGATGGGAGAGGGGCTGGGGGTGAGGGCTCTTTTTCAGTGGAAGTTCATGGCCCCAATGCGCCTGCA
>DATLUX010000451.1:0-2996 GCA_035577805.1 Verrucomicrobiia bacterium | reverse complement strand
CAGATATTTAGGAGTCACTCGGTGAAGTGGGCAGACATCATCTCGTGGCAGCGCATCGGTCACCCGGACAGCGACGGTCCGGAAATGATCACGATCAAGACCCGAGCAGGTTCATTCACCCTCAGCCATAACTGCATTTACGGGAGGCGTCTGGACTTTGTTGAGTCAGAGTTGAGGCGGAGAATCGCCCAACCTTGAAGGGTGTATTGCTGCGGAGCGCAGCGGAGCCAGCAAATACACCCCTGGTTGAACAAGCCCGGCTGAGGGGTTGGATCGGGTGCGCCTATGGCAGTTGTGTTATGCGGCCCCGGTGAAACCGAAGGCAAGGAAGCGTTTTTTCCGGTAAAGGCACGGCGAGATCAGACATTCTAGGCGGGAACTTGACTGGTCGACGTGTCGACAGGCAGTGGAATGTTCGATTTGGCGTCGTGAGAGCGGACGATCCACAGGCTTGGCCTGGGTTGGACGGGCGCAGAGCAAAAGGATAGCGCGGACCACCCGGGGAAATTTTGTGACGGCGGTGGTCATGCGCTGAAAGAGATGGACGACGAGACACTGGTATGCGGAGGTCCACGCCGGCGATACGGCGAAAGGAAGGTGCAGACCAGCCGCATTGGCTTATGACAGCACGGGCACTGAGGGATGGGCGCGAGTAGCGGCTGCACTTGCGTGGTGGCGCCGAACTGGAGGCATCGACCGGTGTGCAGTTGCACGCGCAGACGGTTGGCCTTGGCGGCCGGATGACAGAAGCCGTAGTAACGGATGGACCGTAGCCCTTGTGGCAAGACATGTCGCAAATAGCGCTGGACAAACTCCACGCCGGCCACGGTCGAAATTTCCTGACGGCCACCCGCGGCGCGATTCTTCCAGCGGAAGGAGACCGATTGGGTCGTGACCTGCTCAATGCGCGCGTCGTTAATGGCCGTCCGGGCGACGTAGGCGCTTAGATATTTGAGGGCGGAGGCTCCGTTGCCGGCGGCTTGAATGTGCACACCCCAGTCCTTGCCCCACACGTCTGGATCGACTTGCCAGTCGTGGGCCTTAAGCAGGTCGCGCAGGTGCTGACGAAAGGCGGCCTGCAGGTGTGGCAGGTAGACCAGGAAATCGGGCTGCTGGACGCACACGAGCCGACCGCGCTCGTCCAGTCCGGCACCGGGAACCAGGCAATGAATGTGCGGATGAAAGGCCATCTGCTGGTTCCAGGTGTGCAGCACGGCGGTAAAGCCATTGATCGTCGCACGCAGAGCTTTGTCGGCGGCCAGCTTTTCGGAAAGCGCGCCAGAGACTGCCGTGAAGAACAGGTCGTAGGCCTCCTTGGCGTGAGGACCAAAGAAGCACCCGCGCAGTTGAGCTGGCAGGGTGAAGGTGACCAGGAAATAGGGAGCCTGGACGAGTTTGTCCCGTTCGCGTTGGACCCAAGCGAGGGTGGCGGCAGAGCCGCATTGCGGACAGGCCTTATGATTGCAGGAATGCCAGGCAAAGCGAACCTGGTTGCAATCCCGGCAAGCAAAGGCCCGCCCGCCCAATGCCGGAGTGCGGCAATGAGTGATGGCCCAAAGGGCGCGGCGTTGCGCGGAGCAAAGCGGCGGAGCCCCTTGCAGGAACTCCGGCAAAAACTGACGCAGCGCCCCCAGCACGGTGGGAGCCATGCAACGACCCGAGGATTAGCGGGGCAGTGTGCGGCAGAGCTCGTCGATCAGAGCCAGCGCGTCGCGTGTCGTCTGATGGGTCATGTGCAGATAGATCATGGTGGTGGTGATCTGTTTATGACCGAGCAGTTTTTGGATGGTGTGCAGATGCGCGCCCGCTTCCAGCAAATGCGTCGCGAAACTATGGCGCAGCGAATGGATGGTCGCGGCCGGGAGGTTGAGTTGTTTGCGGGCGACGATGATGAGCCGCTGCAACGACGAGCAGGGCATGGGCGCAGTGGCTTGACGCATGCGTTCTGCCACCTCCTTGAGGTCTGTATCCCCACGACCGACGTTGGGGAAGAGGAGCAGCGGATGACGGTGAACCTTCCAGTAGGATTGCAGTTCGCGCCACAGACCGGTGGGCAGCGGCACCATCCGATCCTGGTGGCCCTTGCTGTTGCGGATGAGCAATTTGTTCTCGCGGCCCTTGATGTCGTGGATGGTCAAGGCCAGGCATTCGCTCAGACGCAGGCCGCACACGTAAATGAGTTTGATCGGGGTGCGGTAGCGGCGAAGGCGGATGCACCCCAGCAGAGCATGAACCTGCTGGCGAGTGAGGACCGGTGGTAGCGTATCGTGATCCTGGGTGCGGACCTGGGAGAACACCTTCCAGTCGGAGCGGCCCAGCAGGTCGATGAAGAACTGGCGACAGGCAGCCAGCGCCTGACGAATCGATTTGGGCTTCCACTGTTTCTTGAGTTTGATGAAGAGGAGGTAGTCGCGCAGTTGGGACTCGGTGAGTTGGGCTGGATCGCAGGCAAAGTGCTCGTGGAGCAAACGCAGCTGACGGTAATAGGCGTGGCGGGTGCGATTGGCATCGTAGCGCAGGGCCAGCGCGTTGGCCAAACGGGCCATGGAGTCGAAGGGATGTTGATAATCTACCGGGTTGACATACTCCCGTCCGGTGGTTCGGATGGTGGAGGCCGTCAGTGGCGGCGTGGGCGTACCAGCCGCCTCCTGGGTCTTGGCGCGTTGAAGCGCCTGGGCGTTTTGGAGATGTTTGGGATGAATGGAATATGGATTAGTGTGTTTCATACGCCGCCAATCCTATAGACTCCTGCCTATGCCGCCACCCGGCCAATCTAAGCTCGAAGACTCACATCCCGCTTCGCCGCGTAGCGGCTTAGTTCAACCAGACGGTGCAGCGAACGGGAGCCAGCCGTTTCGCTCAGAGACAAATCCAACGTCACCGGCGGCTGGCTCTCGTCGCTGACCTTTACGTTGGGCGATGAAACACCGCATATGAGTGCAACGAAGGTGTTCCTGCAAGTCGGCGCCTGGATTTGCGCTTTGATTGGTGTATAC
>DATLUX010000450.1:0-2559 GCA_035577805.1 Verrucomicrobiia bacterium | reverse complement strand
AGTTGAGCGGCAGGCTCAAACTTACCCCAAGGCGCGGCGAAAAATTATAGCTGGGAACAAGGTGGGTGATGGAACTGTCGAGGAAGTCGGGATTCACGGGATGGACCTCCTTGCCGTAAAACTGCGGCGTGCGGTAGGGAATGAACTGCTCCGAGATGGTGAAAAGAAAACCGCCGCTGGATTCGCCGCGCGCCGTGGTCGCGGTGTAGATCGCGCACAATTCACAGGCGCGGGCCGTCCCGCCTGCGAGTGCCAAGCCCACGACGGCAGAAAAGGCGATGAGTTTCATCCGGGAAAGTCAGGGATCGGCGCGTAAGCGATAAAACCGAGACCATTGGCCGCCCGGAGGCGAGACGCACGAGGAGATTTGAACTGAAAGGGCAACGGCATTGGCAGGGCGAGAATGGGCCGACAACCGGCATTGATAGGGTGGCGTTGCTGGAATCAGTATCTCAGTTGCGCAACCGCGTCAACGGCAGTGAGCGTGAACGGGGTGCATTCGCACACTGCCCCTGCGGAGGCGCCACGACGCGGCGAAGCTTTTGGAGTGCGGCAGGCCTCTGCCGCTTTGTACTCGAACTGGAGTGAAGTGCGCTCTCGCCGAGCCGCAGCCAAAGCGCCAGAGGCCTGGCGCACTGCTATGAGTTGTGTCAAGGTCGAGCGCGCGCGAAGCGCGCGGTTTTTTCTCTTTAAAAGCTTCTTCTCTTTTTTCCTTTCTCACCGATTCCGAGTTTCAAAACGTTTTCCTGGCCACGGCAGCGGCCCTTAGCCGTTGCTCTTCCTGCTATCCGTGCACGGCCCCGCAGGGACGGCACCAGTTGACTCTTGCGGTCACAGCCAAGAAACGAACGCGCCCAATCTCCAAAACGGGTCGTTGCCAACCCAAGTGCGGTTCCGGGTGCGCGCCGTTTCAAATCTTCTCGGTCGGCTTCTTTCATGGGTTCAGTGCTCAGCAGCCGGGGCAGACTCGGGCTACGGGCCGATCATCTTCCAGCCCAGCGTCTCGGGTTGGACTCGCCCGGTGCGCCAGCGCCACAGGTCCACGGCCATCTGCCGAGCTATGGCCACTATCGCTTTCTTCTTGGCGGCCTTGGTGGCCTTGGGATTGCCAAAGACGCGCCACCATTTTTTGACCAGGACGCTGTCCGGTTGCCAGATGACCAGCCGCCAGGCCAGTTCGATGAGCGCGGTGCGCAATCGCACGTTGCCATGTTTGGTGATAGGCAGCAGATGCGTGGTCGGGCCGCTGCCGCTGACCCCCCCGCACAGTCCGGTGTAGCTGCCAACCTGGCGACGGTTCTTAAAACGGGACCAGTCGGCGATTTCCCGCTCCACCACTTCGTAGCTTAGTCCGCCCAGGCCCTTGGGCCGGGTCGCCGGCGCGGCCGCTTCCAGCGCGCTAGTCGCCGTGTCCAATTCGGTCGTCAGTGTGGCCAGCAGGCGCCGGAAGACTTCCAGTCGTTCCACCAGCCAGGCGGGCAGTCGGACCTGCAATTTCTCCCATCGCTCCTTCTCCCACCACCCCTTCTTTTCCCGATGCCCCTGGGTGAGCAGCAGCCCCCGGCCTTGCGCGGCCACTCGGTGAACCTCTCGCTTGAGTTGCTCGCGCTGCCGACTTTCGACCCGCCGCTGTTCTTCCTCGGGCGTAGGCACGCGCACCGTGGCAAGGGCTTTGTCGTTGCCGGCCACGTAGCGGTCGAGCCGAAGGGCCAGTTGTTTGGCGTCACTCTTGTCGTGATTGACTCCCTTGTGGTGCTCATCCAGGCAGACGGGTTGGACGACAATGTTTTGCACGCCCATCATTCCCAGAACTCGGTGCAGGACGTAGCCGAAGGGGCCGGCTTCGTAGCAAGTGTGAACGGCCTCGGCCAAGGCCAACTGCGTCTTAACCCAATCCAGGAACTTGGCCGGCGTAAACTTCTGCGCCGGCTGCGGCGCGCTGTGGTCCAGGATGCGCACCACCACAATCGTGTCGGCGTGGACATCCAGGCCCAGCTTGATGGTTTGATACTTTTTGCTCGCGGCTTGATCCGCGCCAACTTCGGAGGTATTGGACTTTTTGTTAGTCATATCGTTGGTGGGTGTAGCGCTTCAGCGCTCACCCGCCAACAACTCATGTCATCTCCAAGACGCTGACGCGCGTCCTCGGACACGCCACGACCCGGCACTTCCGCCGGGGGGCATTTCCAAGATGCACCCGCCGCGTTATCCGGGGCGCGAGGCTGGTTGATGGTCGTCTCCTTGATAGCGGCAGAGCTTCTTACTCTTTCTCTCGGTAATGGCGCCGGGGGGCCTTTGCGCGGACTGATTGGCCGGAAGCAGAGTAAGAGTAAGAGCAAGGTGCAAGAGTAAGACCCGACAAACCCCGACCGCCGCGGAATGTGTGGGTTGTCCCCACACTCATAGCCCCAGCCTGGCTTTCAGCCCTGCCAGGCGCGGGTCGCGGGGGGTCATCGCCTCAGCCTGCCTCACCAGCGGCAAAGCTTCTTGGCGGCGGCCAAGTTGGTTGAGTAGATCCGCGAGCAGGAAATAGGAGTCGGCATGCTCTGGACTCAGCCG
>DATLUX010000449.1:0-5391 GCA_035577805.1 Verrucomicrobiia bacterium | reverse complement strand
TCGCCTGGAACCGAAGTAGGTGCCGTGACGGATTTCAAGCCATCAGTTGGAACAATGGCAGGGCCGGATTCGCCAAACTTAAGCCAGCGTCTTTCCAATTCGGCAGCCAGGCTAAGCAGTTGCGCGTCCAGACTCGCCGGCAGAGCCAGGCTGCCTTGACCCACCTCAACTTGGGGCAACAAGGCCGGCGCCGGCAACCTTCGCAATGCCCGCAATACGCTCCAGGCCATCGCGGCCATGGCAAATAAAAGCGCCCCTGCCACCGACAATAGCAGCGTAAACGCCATGGTGCCGAGTTGTTCCAGGTTTTGCCGATCCCGATCGCGCTCCGCGGCGAAGCGCTCGGTGATCACGTTTTGATGTTGGCGGATGGTCCGCGCTTGATGTTCCAAGGCGGCGAGTTGGGTCGCCTCCAATTTGCGCACGGCCTCGTTCAAACGCGATTGCTCCTGTTGCAGTCGTTCGAGCAAGACGATGGCGCGTTCCTCCGAGCCAGTGTCGGGAGAGGGGCCTCCCTGAAACACGGCCAGCGATTGTCCGAGCGCCTGACCGGCCGAACCAAACGGAATCGAGAGAGAGGTACAGACCGCAAAGGCTCGGCCCAGAGCCACGATGCCCGGTGACCAGATACGAAAATGCCGTCCCAGCATGGGGGGATGGCTCGGACAGTAAGAAACTTGCGATCGAATGCAAGGCTAGAGTTTGACGAGACTCGCGACCTGCGCCACGTCTTTGTCGCCGCGTCCAGAGAGGTTCACCAGGACGATTTGGTCACGATTCAGGCGGGAAGCGCCTTCGATCAACGCGGCGACGGCGTGGGAACTTTCCAAGGCCGGGATGATACCCTCGAGTTGAGCCAGCTTCCGGAAGGCAGCCAGCGCCTGCTCGTCGGTGGCGTAGGTGTATTCGACTCGTTTCTGGTCGCGCAACCACGCATGCTCGGGCCCGACAGCAGCGTAGTCCAGTCCCGCGGAGACACTGTGAGTGAGCTGAATCTGCCCGTGGCTGTCCTGGAGGATATACGATTGTGTGCCTTGCAGGACACCCAACGAGCCTCCCTGGAAGCGCGCCGCGTGTTTCTCCGGCCTGATCCCTTCGCCGCCGGCCTCCACGCCGAGCATTTTCACGGAAGGATCGTCCAGAAACGGGTAAAACAAGCCGATGGCGTTCGAGCCGCCCCCCACGCACGCGATGAGCAAATCGGGCAGGCGCTTTTCTTTGTCCAGAATCTGGCGGCGCGCTTCATCTCCAATGATCCGTTGAAAATTCCGAACCATCACCGGGTAGGGATGCGCTCCATAGGCGGTCCCGAGGATGTAGTGAGTGGTGCGCACATTCGTCACCCAATCGCGCATGGCTTCGTTGACGGCTTCCTTCAGCGTCTTCTGACCCGCCGTGACGGGCACTACTTGGGCCCCCAGCATCTTCATCCGGTAAACGTTCAGCGCCTGCCGCGCACAGTCGACTTCGCCCATGTAAATGACGCACTTCAATCCGAACATCGCGCTAACCGTGGCCGTGGCGACGCCATGCTGACCGGCTCCAGTCTCGGCGATAATCCGGGTCTTGCCCATGCGTCGGGCGAGCAGGATCTGACCAATGGCATTGTTGATCTTGTGCGCGCCGGTGTGAAGCAGGTCTTCGCGCTTCAGGTAAATCTTCGGCCCTCCCAGCTCGCGCGTCAGCCGTTCGGCAAAGTATAACGGCGTTGGCCGTCCACAAAACTCACGCAGATAATACTGCAGCTCGCGCTGAAATTCCGGGTCGCGCTCGGCTCGCCAATACTCTTGCTCAAGCTCCAGCAACGGATGCATGAGAGTTTCCGGCACAAACCGGCCTCCATACGGCCCGAAGTGGCCGCGCGAATCAGGTAATGCTTCGACCAGGACGCTCATAAACAGCGGACCCTAACAGCCGACGCGGGTGGCGAACACCTTTTTTAGGCACCGTCCTGCGCGAAGTCCGGCTAGGGCTCGGCTAGGGCGGCTAGGGCGAGTTGGTCTGACGGCTTTTGTCGGCTTTACGCATCCGCCAGGCGCGTTCGCATTGTTCGAACTGCTGGCGTTGTTCCGCCGTGAGAACCGCGCTGACTTGAGCGTGCCGGTTGCTGAAACAATGTTTAAGCCGGTGCACATTTTCTTCCGTGACCGCGCTGATCTCGGCGGCGCTTCGATCCACGATGGCATTAACCTGGACTTGTTGGTCCGGGTTCAGGCGAAGCGTGCGGATGCGCTCTTTGAAGCTGAGCGCATTCTGGTGGGGCGGCGGAGTCTTGGTGGCTGCATAGCGCGCCAGCGTGGTTGCAGCCATCCAGCCGGAGATCGCCCCAGCAAGGAAAATGGCTGCCAGATACACCGCAACTTTCCATTTACTGAGCGGCGTCATGGCCCCAAATCGCCGGCGGCCACCTCGTTCGAAGGGATATCGCCGGGAGTATCACTCTGCAACACGGACGCGGACACATCCATTTCATCATCATCATCCGGGTCGGATATGACACACACGACGACGGTCGTTGCCATCAATAAGGCCGCGCAAAGCAGCGCGCGCCGGAACATCAAGACGAGAGAAGCAGCGCGCAGCCTGGCCTGAAGTTGCTCTTTGAGCATGGTATGCCAACTGGCCAACACACGGGCTCGCAGCTGCTCCGGCATTGGGCCCGGATCGTCCAGATCTTCAGCCCGGAACGCGCCTGTCATGAGGCGATCCAAGTTCTGGTCGTCTTGCTCCTGATCCTGATCCTGATCCTGATTATTCACAGCCGATGTTTGTCTCGTGTTGCACAGGAAGCGCCCGAACGCTCTCAACGATTTAAAGACGTAAGCACAAATCTGGCCGAACGACGTGTCATCGCACCTGCCTCAATACTACCATACCGAGTACCATACCAACTCGTACCATGCCAGATCGCCAAGTGTGCGGACCCTGGAACAAACTCCGGTCATTTCCACGGGATTAATCCAGAAGCGCCGGGTTGCCCTGATTAACAAACAATCCACCTGACCGCGGCCGGACGCTCCTTAAATCGGAACGACCACGGCGGCGGAGTCGGTGTGACTTAACCGCGGTCCTGATTATTACTTCTTGGCCGTCTCGCGTTTGGCTTCCCAGTCGCGGGATTGAGCCTCCCCGTTCCGCTCAAACTCAGCCTTACCTTTGATAGTGTCACCGCTAAGCTTGCCCGCGTATTTGGTGCTGAACTTGTTCCCGTTGGGAAGCTCGCGGGTTACTTTGAAGGAGATATCTTCACCCTTGATTTTGGCATCCTCGATCGCGGTCTCGCTATTGTTGCGGCCGGCCATCGTGCCGGTGAGTTTATCTCCATCGAGTTTGAGTTTAAGCGTAGCCTGGCGGGTTTGGCCGTCGCGGCCGGGCATACTCCAAGTCCAGGTGCCGGTCGGATCGTTCTTCTTGTCATCTGCTTGTGCAGACAGCGCTGCGGTCAGCATAAGGCAGAACCCGAGTTGAAGGAGAGGTGTGAGGATGCGGTTCATAATTAACAATGCGTTCGATGACACGATGAGTTACTCGCCGGTTCCCCGACCGGCGCCTACCCGGCGGCGGACCGGAAGAACCAGGTATGATTAACGACTTGAACCAGAGACGGATGGTTACAGGGGAATTCCGGAACAGCCTTGGCGGCGTTGCCGCAGCGCGGCGGTCATAACACCGCCGCTACAACAGTCAGCACCCAAATTGCCTACGAAATCGATCGCCGGAGGAGGGGAGTTCATGTTAGGGGAAGGCCAAGCTGGCTGCCATCGCCTGGGTGCCGGCCACAGTCATGACCCCAACCCGCCGCTCAGAGCAGAATCCGTATTTTGTGTTGGCCCTGTTGTTTGGGCTGAATCTGATGAATTTCTTCGACCGGGCCATTCTCTCTGCGGTGACGGAGCCCGTCCGACGTGAGTGGGGGTTGCGCGACACTGAGATAGGGTGGCTGGGAACAGCTTTTACGCTGGTTTATGCGATCGCCGGGCTGCCGTTGGGACGCCTGGCGGATCGGTCGAGCCGGAAGTGGTTACTCGCCATCGGAATCGCAGCGTGGAGTCTGCTCACGGCCGCTTCTGGGTTTAGCACAGGGTTCTGGAGTCTTTTCGTGGCGAGGATCGGCGTCGGGATTGGCGAGGCCAGTTGCGCCCCGGCGGCCAATTCACTGATTGGGGATTTATTTGGGCCGCGGCACCGAGGCCGGGCCATTTCCATATTCATGTTGGGACTTCCTGTTGGTTTATGCCTGAGTTACCTGATCACTGGTCCAGTGGCGCACCATTATGGCTGGAGAACGCCATTCTATCTGGCGAGTATGCCTGGCCTGTTGCTGGCTGTGCTCATCCTGACGGTGCGTGAGCCAGAACGCGGCGCTCAAGAAGCCGAAAGCCCTGTGCCCATCGCACCCGTCCTGGGTTACAGAGCTTCCCTCAAAGCGCTGCTGGGAATGCCGGCGATGTGGTGGATCATAGCGTCGGGAGTCTTCTACAACTTCAACTTCTACGCGCTGGGCTCCTTTCTAACCGCGCTCATGATGCGGCGGTATGGACTTGGTCTGCAAGCGGCCAACGGGGTTTCGGCAATTGTCCTCGGCGCGATGACGGCCGTAGGAATGCTGGCAGGAGGCTGGGCCGCGGACCGGGCCCATCGTTGGCGAGGCGAAGGACGGCTGCTCCTGGCCGGGACGGCGCTGTTGGGGACTGCCTTGTTTATGTTCCTGGGGTTAGGCCGGCCCGCCGGCGCGACCACCGCGTTCATCGCGCTCATCGGGATGGGGATGATGTTCTATTCTTTTTATTACGGACCGGTTTACGCCACCATTCAGGACTTGGTCGAGCCACAGCGGCGCGGGACGGCGATGGCTCTTTACTTCTTTGGGATGTATGTGCTTGGGGCAAGCTTTGGTCCCCTGGGGACAGGAGTCTTGAGCGATCACTTCGCCCGACGGGCGATGCAGGCGGCCGGCGCCGCTGTCTTAAGCGAAGGACATCGGGCAACTGGACTCCATAACGCGATGTATGTGATTCCGGTTCTGGCGTTGCTGGCGGCTGGAACACTTTTCGCCGCAGCCCGAGCCGTGTCACGCAGGTGCAATAGTAACTGGTAACTGCGAAAAACGAGAAGCGACTCGAGTTGGCGGCGACCGTCCGTGCTCGCCCGACTGCGTTAATACCATTTTCTCAGCCGCACTTCGATGCCCAGATCGGAGCCGAGCCATTGCTTGAAGGCGGCGGCGTTCGTGGTGGCGCCGCTTTGATCGCGATAATGATAGGGATAAACGACTTTCGGACGGAAGTTGCGCACCGCGTTGGTGGCTTCAGTTACCGTCATGGTATAGGGCACGTTGATGCACACGAAAGCGACGTCGATGTCGCGCAGAGCCCGCATTTCAGGGATGTT
>DATLUX010000448.1:0-30599 GCA_035577805.1 Verrucomicrobiia bacterium | reverse complement strand
GCTGGAGCCGTCGAAACCGAAGCCGTCTTCGAAAACGTCTTCAGTCAATTCGGCCACCGGCACGCTGAAGTGTTGCCAGGTGCCGAGGGTGTCGACGAATTTGACGTCGACCATCAAAGCCCCCTTCTTGCGGGCCATCTCGATGACGCTTTTGGGCGTCGGTTTGGTTGCGGCAGTAGTGCTCATTGGTAGGTCGTAGGTGCGTAACAGACGGGTGTTCAGACAGTGTTTGGTTGCAGAACGCGCGGGCTCCGCCAACCGCGGCTCTCGGCCGCGATTATTGGCGGAGCTGGCGCGAAAGGTTCAGACTCGGGAGCGGGCGGTTGGACTAGGCGCCGTGATAACCCTCTTCGCCGTGCTCAGCCAGGTCGAGGCCGAGGGTCTCGACTTCTTCGTTGGGCCGCAGACCGAGGATCGCTTTCACCACATAAGCGATGACAATCGTGCCGACGACGGCCAGACAGAGGGTGATGCTGATGGCCTTGATCTGTTCGATCCAGAGGGTTCCGCCAGCCACGATCTTGGCCAACCCGTTCTTGGCCGCGTAGCTGTTGGCTTCGGTGAGGTTCGCGTTGACTTTAGGGTCCGCCAAGACGCCCGTGAGGAAGGCGCCCATCGTTCCACCGACGGCATGCACGCCGAAGGTATCGAGCGCGTCATCATAACCAAACTTGGGCTTGAGATACGCACAAGCCAGGAACGGGACCACGCCGGCTAAAACACCGATGATGATGGACCCAGTCGTGTTGACGAAACCGCAAGCAGGAGTGATGACGACCAAACCCGCCACCGCGCCGGAACAGAACCCGAGAATGCTCGGTTTGCCTTTCATGATCCATTCGGCCATGGCCCAGGAGAAGGAGCCGACCGCTGTCGCCATGGTGGTGGTCATGAAAGCATTGGCGGCGATGCTATCGGCAGCCACGGCGCTGCCGGCGTTAAAGCCGTACCATCCCACCCACAGCATGCCAGTGCCGACCATACACAAGACCATGCTGTGGGGCGGCATGGGTTGCTTGCCGAACCCGAGTCGTTTGCCGAGGATCAAACAGAGAATCAGCGCGGACCAACCTGAAGACATGTGCACGACCGTACCGCCGGCGAAGTCGATGGCTTTAATCTTGGCATCGCCGTTCCAGACGCCGTTCATCAAGCCCGTAGCGCCCCAGATCATGTGCGCGAGCGGGAAATAAACGATGGCCATCCACAAACCCACAAAGAGGAGGATGGCAGAGAATTTCATCCGCTCGGCGATCGCTCCCACGATCAGGGCCGGCGTGATGATCGCGAACATCATTTGATACATCGAATAGACATTCTGCGAGACCCAATAGGAATAGTCGCCGTTCGGAGCCGAATCGACGCCTTTCAGGAAGGCAAACTTCTTCAAATCCCCGATGACCGCCCCGGCGCCATCACCACTGGCAAAGACGAAACTGTAACCGAAGGCCCACCAGAGAATGGCGACCAGTCCGGTGATGCCGAGGCATTGGGCCAGGACGGACAGAACATTTTTGCGGCGCACCAAGCCGCCGTAAAACAGGGCCAGGCCGGGCAGGGTCATGAACAGCACGAGCGCCGCGCTGGTCATCATCCACGCGTTATGCCCTGGACCGGAGGTCGCCGAAGTCGGCGTGACCAAGCCTTCGGGGATCTTCCCGTCCTTGTCCTTGAGCGGAGCGGTTGGGTCGCCATTGTTAACGTACGCTTCTAAAGAAGCGATGCGCTGCTCGAGCGTGGGGGCGGGCGGGGGCGGTTTGGCCGCTTCGGCGCCGGAGGCACACATGCGGTTTGCCACCACAGTGACGAGCAGGCTGACGATGATAAGGATCTTTCTCATGGATTAACTGGGTTTAGTCGTGTTCGGGGGCTGGAGGGTGATGCGTTGCTCAAACTGCGGCGTCGCCTTTCTCTTCTGTGCGGATGCGGATCGCTTGGTCGACCGGCGTGACGAAGATTTTGCCATCGCCGATCTTGCCCGTCTTGGCGGACTTGACGATGGCACCGACAGCTGTCTCCACGCTGGTATCGGGGAGGACGAGTTCGATTTTGATCTTGGGCAGGAAATCGACGGTATACTCGCTGCCGCGATAGATCTCGGTATGGCCTTTTTGGCGGCCAAAACCTTTGACTTCAGTGACGGTCATGCCTTCGATCCCAACGTCTCCGAGGGCATCCTTGACCTCTTCGAGTTTGAAAGGCTTGATGATGGCTTCAACTTTCTTCATGCAATGCTGCGGCGTTATGGGTTCTGGGTTATGTGAATGTATGAGTTTGCGCGCACCGGCCCAACAGCAACGAGAATGCCAGCACCACCAAAGCAAGGGCGGTTGCCGCGGAAGCCCTTTAGCGACAAGTGATGTTTAGCAAAATGCAGCCCGCCGCACTCCTCGTGACGGGTGTGGCGATTTGCTCAGGCTGGTTGAAAGGCTTCAGAGTGGGCTGCCGGTTCCTGGTTCCCGGTTTCTAGTTCCTAGTTTCTAGTTCCTAGATTTGCTGGTTGTTGAGGTGAGTGTGCTGTGTGGCCGTTGACAGCGCTCCCATCTCGCCAGCGCGACGCCAGGCCATTTCCTCCTTGTTTCCTTGTGAGATGGATACGCTCCGTTCCAGAAAGTGGGCGCGGAACTCAGACCGCCGTAACGAGCAACCGACAACCAGCAACGAGGAACCGGCAACCAGCAACGAGGCACCAGGAACCAGCAACCAGCAACCAGCAACCAGCAACCAGCAACCGCGAACTATTCCGTGCCGCCTTCCTTACCCTTGGTTTGTGTTCCTTCGTTAGTGGTGTCGCCGACGTTTTCCATGAGTGTGATCAGCGGCAGGAACAGGGCGATGACGATGCTGCCGACGATGACGGCCAGGAAGACGATCATGATGGGTTCGAGCAAGGAAGTCATGGCCGCCACGGCGTTATCGACTTCTTCGTCGTAGTTGTCGGCGATCTTCATCAACATTTCGGGCAGGGCGCCGGTTTGTTCGCCGACGTCGACCATGCTGACGACCATGGGAGGAAAAACTCCGGAAGCTTCCAGCGGCGCGGTGATGGTTTCGCCTTCTTTGACGCTTTCGTGGACGGCGCCGACGGCGGCGCCGACGATGACGTTGCCGGCGGTTTCCTTGACGATGGTGAGCGCCTGGAGAATGGGCACGCCGCTGCTGACCAGCGTGCCAAGCGTGCGGGTGAAACGCGAGATCGCCACCTTGCTGATGACGGCGCCTAGCACCGGCATGTTGAGTTTGAACTTGTCGAAGATGCGTCGGCCGAAGCGAGTTTTGACGAAGAAGACGAAGGCCACCATGAACAGGATCGCGCAAATAAACGTGACAATAAAGTGGTTGGCGACCGCGTCGCTGATACTCAAAACGAAGTTGGTAAAGGCGGGCAGGTCCCGGCCGGGCAGCATGTCTTTGAAGATTTCCTTGAACTTAGGCACCACCCAGACCATGAGCACGGCCAGGATGCAGACCGCCACGACGACGACCGCGCACGGATAAAACATGGCGGCGATGACTTTGCCTTTGATCTTCTGGGCTTTCTCCATGAACTCAGCGAGGCGCGCCAGCACGACTTCCAGCACGCCGCCGAGTTCGCCGGCTTTGACCATGTTGACGTAAAGCCGGTTAAAGACCTTGGGATGCTGGGCCAACGCCTCGGAAAAGGTGCTGCCGCCCTCGATCGACAGGCCCAGTTCGCCGATGATCTGTTTGAGGGTGGGATGCCGTTCCTGTTTTTCGAGCACGCGCAACCCGCGGAGCAGAGGCAAACCGGCATCGACCAGCGTAGCCAGCTGGCGGGTAAACACGGTCAAGACCTTGGTTTTGACGCGGCCGCTGAGCCCGGGGATCTGGATATTGATCTGCATCCCCTTCTTTTTGGCGCCGGCCTTGGTCGCTTTGGCTTTGGCTTCCTTGTCCTTCTTTTCCGTGGCCTCGACGACCTTGGTGGGGAACACGCCCATCTCTTTGAGCCGTCCGATGGCCTCGTTCTGGTTGGCCACTTCCAGTACCCCCTTGGTTTCCTTGCCTCGGGAGTCCATTGCCACGTAGTTGAATTTCGGCATAAGCTCGGCGCGCGCTCTCGCGGGATCAGGTGTATTTAACGACTTCTTCGATGGTGGTATCACCATCGAAGATGCTGCGCAAGCCGTCTTCGCGCAGGGTGACCATCCCCAATTCGACGGCCTTTTGGCGCAGCACGACCGAGGGCGCGCGTTCGTTGATTAGATTGCGGATGGCCTCACTAATCACGAGCAATTCGAAGATGCCCTTCCGACCGCGGTAGCCGGTGTCGTTACAGCTCTGGCAGCCCCGGCCGTAGTAGAAGACTTTGTCCCCGATGTCGTGGGGGGACAGGTTGAGGAGAGACAACTGGCTTTCAGTGGGTTCGAAGGGGGTGCGGCATTTCTTGCAAGTCATTCGCACTAAACGTTGAGCGAGGACGGCCATGAGCGTGGAGGAGATGAGGAACGGCTCGACTCCCATGTCCACCATACGGACGACGGCCCCGGGAGCGTCATTGGTGTGGAGGGTGCTCAGCACCAAATGGCCGGTCAGCGACGCTTGGATGGCAATTTGGGCGGTCTCCAGGTCGCGCATTTCCCCCAGCATGATGACGTCGGGGTCCTGGCGCAGGAACGATCGGAGCGCTTTGCTGAAGGTCATACCCACGGCCTCGTTGACGGCCACCTGCATAATGCCTTCGATATCGAACTCGACCGGGTCCTCCGCGGTCAGGAGTTTGGAATCGATGGTGTTGACCTTGCGCAGGCAGGAGTAAAGGGTGGTGGTTTTACCCGACCCGGTCGGGCCGGTGACGATCATGATGCCGTTGGGCTGGAGGATGGCTTCGCTGACATACTCCAGGACATACTTGGGCAACCCCAGGCTTTCGATGTCGAGGCTGACCGCCGAGCGATCCAAAACGCGCAGCACCAGCGATTCGCCAAATTGGGTGGGCAGGGTGGAAACGCGCAGGTCGATCTGTTTGTTGCCGATCGGAATGTTGATGCGGCCGTCCTGCGGCAGGCGCCGTTCCGAGATGTTCAGGTTGGCCATGACTTTCAGACGGGAGATCACGGGCAACGCCAGGTGTTTGGGGGGCGGCGTCATTTCATAGAGCGCCCCGTCGACGCGGTAACGGATCTTGAATTCATCTTCGAACGGCTCGAAGTGAATGTCGCTGGCCCGATCCTGAATGGCTTGAAACAACACCAGGTTCACGAAGCGCACGATCGGCACCTCGTTAGCCAGGTCGCCCATGACCGAGGCGTCCTCGGTGGCGGCGGCTTCACTGGCGTCCTTGGCCAGGTCGGAGTCCGCTCCCAACTCCTTGAGGATCTCGCTGACATTTTCGCTGTCGTCGGCGTAATAGCGGTTGATGATTTTCTCGACAGCTTTGCGATCCGCGACGACCGGCTGGACTTCCTTGCGGACGATGTAACTGATTTCGTCGACGGCGGAAGGGTTGAGGGGGTTGGCCAGGGCGATGCGCAGGGCGGAGCCGAAATCTTCCACCGGCACGCATTGGTACATGCGGGCGGTGCTGGCTGGAACGAGCTTGAGCAGTTCGGGGGTAAATTCGATGGCATCGACATTGACCACCTCGGTGCCGAGGGATTCGGCCATGATCTGCAGCTGCGTATCGGTGTCGACCAGACCAAAATCAGAAAGCACCTCCCCGCTGGACTTGCCGGTCCGGGTCATTTCCTGAAGGACTTCTTCGAGCTGAAGGTCGTCGATCAGGTTGCGCTCTTTGATCAGCGCCAACAATGGATCGGATGAATAGTCCTGCATAGGAAATCGGGATCAACGCTTGGGCACCGGCGGGGGCTGCGTCGGCTGATTGCTGCCGGTGGTGCCCATGGCGCGGGCCAGTTCGTATTCCTGTAATTTGGCCTGAACGGTGATCGGGTCGTACGATTTGGTGATGACCTCTTCACGCGAGATCAAGCCTTGCGCATATTTTTCCATCAGAAAACCGTCCAGCGTGACCATGCCGTACTTGGCTCCGGTCTGGATGTCGGAGTTGATCCGGAAAGTCTTATTGTCGCGAATGAGCGCGGCGATGGACGGAGTGTTGATCATGATTTCAAACACGGCGGTCCGGCCGGGCTTGTCGTGCCGGGGCAGCAGCAACTGCGAAATGACCGCTTGCAACACGGTGGAAAGCTGGATGCGAATTTGTTCCTGTTGATTGGTGGGAAAGGCATTGACGATACGGTCGATGGTTTTGGCTGCCCCCGTGGTGTGCAGGGTCCCGAACACCAAATGTCCCGTTTCGGCGGCCGTGATGGCGGCGTCGATGGTTTCCAGGTCGCGCATTTCGCCCACCAGCACGATGTCGGGATCCTGGCGCAACGCGCGGCGCAGGCCTTCGGCGAAATTGGGGACATCGATGTGCACCTCCCGCTGGGTGACGACGGACTTTTTGTGGGTGTGATAATATTCGATCGGATCCTCGATAGTGATGATGTGGGCATCGTCGCGTTCCTGGTTGATGATGTTGATCATCGAGGCCAGTGTGGTGGTCTTGCCTGAACCGGTGGGGCCTGTGACCAGCACCAATCCGCGCGGCTTATAAAGCAGTTCGCGCACGGAAGGCGGGATCCCAATCTGTTCGAGAGTGAGCAGCTTGTTGGGGATTTGGCGAAGCACCATCCCGAAGTTGCCCTTCTCCTTGAACACGCTGACGCGAAAGCGCGCCATGTCGCCGAAGGCGAAGCCGAAGTCGGCGCCGCCTCGTTCGCGCACATGCTGGATGTGATCTTCGGACGTGATGCTGCGCATCAGTTCTTCCGTGTCCTCGGGCTTAAGGGGCGGGCCGTCGATCCGGTGCAGAACACCATGGAGGCGGATGACGGGGGCGGTGGCAACACGCAGATGCAGATCGGAGGCGCCTTCGGTGACGGTCAACTGCAACATGTCGGACATGGAATAGGACATAGGGAAACTTCGGCAAGTTAGTCGATATCGCCCACGGTGGCGCGGATGACCTCTTCGGCGCTGGTCAACCCGGTGACGACCTTGCGGGCGCCGTCTTCGCGCAGAGTGCGCATGCCCATTTCGCGGGCTTGCTGGCGCAGGACGGAAGTAGGGACCTTTTCGTAGATGAGTTTGCGGGCCTCGTCATTAATCACGAAGACCTCGAAGATGCCGAAGCGCCCGCGATAACCGAGTTTATTGCAGTCGCTGCAGCCCTTGCCTTTCTGGAAATTGGCTCCCTGAACCGCCGGGTCGAGGTTGAGGGATTTGAACTCTGCATCCGAGGGCAGGTAGGGCTGGGCGCATTTGCGGCAAATCTTTCGCACCAGGCGCTGGGCCATAATGGCGCGGGTGGAAGACGCCACCAGGAAGGGTTTGACGCCGATATCGATCAAACGCGTGACGGCCCCGGGCGCGTCGTTGGTGTGGAGCGTCGAGAAAACCAGATGCCCGGTGAGCGAGGCATTAATGGCAATGCTAGCGGTCTCCATATCCCGGATTTCTCCCAGCATAATCACGTTGGGCGCCTGGCGGAGCATGGAACGTAAGGCCGCCGCAAAACTAAGTCCGACGGCTTCGCTGACTTGCACCTGGTTGATTCCGGACAGGACGTATTCCACCGGGTCTTCGACGGTGATGATCTTGCGATCCGGCCGGTTAATAAAGTTCAGACAAGAGTAAAGCGTGGTGGTTTTGCCCGAACCGGTGGGACCGGTGACCAACAGGATGCCATCGGGCAGGCCGATGAGTCGCTCGAAAGTTTGCTGATCGTCGGTGAAGAACCCGAGTTCAGCCAACCCGAGCTTGAGCCCTTCCTTGTCGAGGATACGCATGACGATGCTTTCCCCGTGGTTGGTGGGCAGGCAGGAGACGCGCAAGTCGATGGTTTTTCCGCCGACCTGGCTCTGGATCCGGCCGTCTTGCGGGACGCGTTTCTCGGCGATGGACATGTTCGACTGGATCTTGAGGCGGCTAATAATGGCGGCCTGCAATCGTTTGGGCGGCGACTTCATCTCGTGGAGCACGCCATCGATCCGGTAACGGACCCGGAACGTCTTGGACATGGGCTCCAGATGGATGTCCGAGGCCCGCATCTTGAAGGCCTCGACGATGATGGAATTGACGAGCTTGATGATTGGGGCATCGGCATCGACGGTGGTGCCGTCGTCGCTTTCGGACTTGGCGATCTCGACCTCGCCTTCCGTGATGTCCTGGATCACCTTGCCGAAGGCGCTGTCGTCCGCGCCATAATACTTCTTGAGCGCCGCCTCGATGTCTTCGTCGCTGGCCACTCTCAGATCGACTTCGACGCGCAGGATATGCTGGAGGCTGTCGATGGTGTTGAGATCGGAGGGATCGCTGATGGCGACGGAGAGATGGTTGCCGTGCCGGTAAACGGGGATGGCCCGATACTTTTTGGCCACGTTGCGCGGCATGGAGGAGATCAAATCGTCGTCCAGGCGCATCTCGCTCAGGTTGACCATTTCCACCCCGAAATGGGCGGCCTTGGCCTGGGTGAGCACACTGCTGGTGATGATCCGTTTCTCGAGCAGCACGTCAACCACGCCGACTCCGGCGGCTCCCGCTTCTTCCCGCATGGAATTGGCCTGGTCGTGCGTGACGTAACCAAGGTCAATCAGGATCTCCAGTAAGTAATCGTCTTTTGCAGCCACAATAGTCGGAAACGCAGTCGAATATGATTAGCTCCAGAGTCAAAGTCAACGCGCAGAATGATTTTGGCGGGCTGTTTGCTGTTTGCTGGTTCCGGTTGCTGGTTCTTGGTTCCTAGTTGCTGGTTGCTGGTCCTGGTTGCTGGCCAAGCTGTAACGGCGCTCGGCGACGGCCGCCGTTTAATTCCGGCTCCTTCTCATCCTCGGCGGTCATAGACCGCGGGATCGCGGCCTTTAGGCCGCTTCGAGATGGAGATCGGAGGAAGCGTTGGGTTAGTTCCTTGGTCCTCGAGCCGACGGACGATGAAGCGGCGTAAACGCCGCGCACCAAACTGCATTGTTCGCGGGGCAGTGCCTAAATACGCCCCGAGGAACCGGGAACCAGAATTCAGGTTGAAATGATGCGCTTGGTTTCCGTAGGTTCTTTCCATGAACCCCTCGGTCCTGGCGCTTTTGCTTCTCACTGGCTGGCTGGCTTCTGCTGCTGCGGCGGATAAGCCCTTGACGATTGCGGTCATCCCCAAAGGCACCACCCATGAGTTCTGGAAGTCGATCAACGCGGGTGCCTTCAAGGCGCGTGATGAATTAGCCGCCCAGGGAGTGAAGATCGACGTCATCTGGAAAGGCCCCCTCAAGGAGGATGATCGGGATCAACAAATCCAAACCGTGGAGAATTTCACGGCCCGGCGCGTCAGCGGCATCGTGTTGGCCCCTCTGGATTCCCAAGCGCTGGTTCGTCCGGTTCAGAATGCGGTCCGGGCCAAAGTGCCCGTGGTGATCTTCGATTCGGGCCTCAAATGGGATGGCTATGTGAGTTTTGTCGCCACCGATAATTACAAAGGCGGCGTTCTGGCAGGCCAGCATCTGGGCAAACTGCTGGGCGGGCGGGGCAACATAATTCTGCTGCGTTATGCGGTCGGGTCGGCCAGCACCGAGGAGCGCGAAGCTGGCTTTCTCGACACGCTCAAGAAGGATTTTCCCGGGATCAAGTTGCTGTCCTCCGATCAGCATGCGGGCCCGACCCGGGAGACCAGCTATCAAGCCGCCCAAAACCTCCTCAGCCGCTATGGCCGCGAAGTCAACGGGATCTTTTGTCCGAACGAGAATTCGGCCGTCGGCATGACGAAGGCCCTGCGCGACATTGGCAAGGCGGGCGGCAAGGTGAAGATGATCGGGTTTGATGCCGGCACCCAACTGGTGGCAGACCTCAAGAGCGGCGATGTCCAGGGTTTGGTGGTGCAGAACCCTGTTTTGATGGGTTACAAAGGCGTTTTGACCATGGTGCAACATCTGCAGGGCAAACCTGTCGAGAAACGCATCGACACGGGCGTCGTGCTGGTCACCCCCGAGAACGCCGAGCAACCGGAGATCCAGGAATTGCTTTATCCTCCGTTGGACCGGTACTTGAAGTGATCGCGGCCCACGCCAACGCCGGATGTCGGAGGCCGCCGGCTGAGCGCCGGCTCGGCGGCGATTCCGCATTCCGCCCTCCGCCCTCCGCGGTGTGCTGGCATTCCGCATTCCCAATTCCGCCCTCCGCGGTGTGCTGCGCCTGGCACTCCGCATTCCGCATTCCGCACTCCGCACTGGAATGACGCCGCGGCTGGCCATGTCGGGCGTGCGCAAAAGTTTCGGCGCCACGCGCGCTTTGCGTGGAGTGTCATTAACGGTTGGTCCGGGGGAAGCGCATGCTTTGATTGGGGAGAACGGCGCTGGCAAAAGCACGCTCATGAAGATCCTCAGCGGCGCCTGTCCTGCCGATGAAGGCACGGTGGCTCTGGACGGCGTTCGTTTCGAGCCGCAGAACCCGCTTCATGCCCGGCGCGGCGGCATTGCGATGATTTACCAGGAGCTGACCCTGGTGCCGGATCTGAGCGTGGAGGAAAACATCCTGTTGGGCGCCGAGCCGGCCACGTGCGGCTGGCTGCGACGCGGGCGTCGCCGCCAACTGGCCCGCCAGGCTCTGGCCGAACTGCACCATGATTCCATTCCACCGGAAATCCCGGTGAACAGACTGACCATTGCGGAACAGCAGGTGGTCGAGATTGCGCGCGCCTTGATTGGAGAAGCCAAGGTGTTGATCATGGATGAACCCACCAGCAGCCTGACCCGAATCGATACGGAGAATCTCTTCGCCATTATCGACAAACTGCGCCGGCGCGGAGTCAGTATCATTTACATCAGCCACTTTCTCGAGGAATGCCAGCAGGTCTGCGAACGATTCACCGTGCTGCGCGACGGCGAGAGCGTCGGCACGGGACACATGCGCGCCACGCCGTTGTCCGAGATCATCCATCTGATGGTTGGGCGCGAGATTCAGGAGATCTATCCGCGGACGGAGCGGACGTTGGGCCGTCCGGTGCTGGAGTTGCGCGCGGTGGGAGGCCATAGCAAGCCTGCTTCGGTTTCATTCTCGTTGCGTGCGGGGGAGATTCTTGGCATGGCCGGGTTGATTGGGGCGGGCCGCACCGAGACGTTGCGCGCCTGTTTTGGGCTGGATCGGCTGGCCCGCGGTCAAATCGCCGTGTTCGGGGTGGAACGGACCCAAGCGGCGCCGCGCGCCCGGTTACGGTCCGGTGTGGGGTTGTTGAGCGAGAACCGGAAGGAGGAAGGGCTGATGCTGGAGCGGTCCGTGGCCGACAATCTGACCCTCACGCGTTTTGGGCCGTTGGCGCGGCTGGGATTCATCAGCAGCCGCCAGCAAGCCCGTTGCGCCGAGGGGTGGATGCGGCAGCTCGAGGTCAAAGCGCAGGGGCCAGGGCAGCCGATAGTGGAATTATCCGGAGGCAACCAGCAAAAGATTGCTTTGGGCCGGCTGCTGCATCACGAAGCGCGGATCCTGTTGTTGGATGAGCCCACGCGCGGGGTGGATGTGGGCAGCAAAGCGCAGATTTATCGTTTGATGGGGGCGTTGGCCGCGGCAGGTAAATCGGTGGTATTCGTCAGTTCGTATCTGCCTGAGTTGTTGGGTGTGTGCGATACCATTGGCGTGATGTGCCGGGGTGTCTTGAGCGAAGTCAAGCCGGCGCGGGACTGGACTGAGCACAGCATCATCGCCGCGGCCATTGGGAGTGGCACGGAGGAGCAGGAGGGTCCCACGCTATGAGCGGGCGCCTGGCCCAGATGCCGGAGAACCACGTCGATCAGATCGGCGCACCGCCGGCCCAGCCGGGATTGAGACTGAAGAAAGCATTTTCGGTTTTGGGCCCGTTTTTTGGGCTGGCTTTGGTGGTGGGGTTGTTCATGGCCATGCTGGCGTTAAAGGATATCGCCGACCAGATGCAAAAGGAGAATCTACACGGGTTCACCGGATGGACTCGCGCGGTGCGGCAGGGCAGCTTTGATGGATTAAGTGCGTTTGTCAGCGTGGCCAACATCAAAACGGTGCTGGCCCAGACGGTGATTGTGGCGGTGGGCGCGCTGGGTATGACGATGATCATTGTCAGCGGCGGCATCGATTTGAGTGTGGGATCGGTCGTGGCGCTGACCAGCGTGCTGGGCGCCCTGCTTTTGCACCGGGGCTGGGGGACAGGTCCGGTGATTGCCGCGACCGTTCTGGGGGGGAGTCTGGTGGGATTGGTCAATGGCGGTTTGATTGCAGGATTCCGGCTCATGCCGTTTATCGTCACGTTGGGGATGATGGGCGTGGCTCGGGGCACGGCCAAATGGCTGGCCGGCAACCAGACGGTGAACTATCCGATCGAATCGAGTCTGAACAATTTGATGAAGATGGAGGATTTGGATCATTTGTTTCCGTTGCCGCATGGGGTTTGGATTGCGGCGGGGTTGGCGGGTTTGCTGGCGTTGATCATGCGCCAGACGGTGTTTGGGCGCTATGTCTTCGCCATTGGTTCGAATGAAGCCACGGCGCGGCTCTGCGGGGTGCGAGTTTCCCTGCAAAAGGTGCTGATTTATACGCTGGCGGGGTTGTTTTTTGGCTGTGCGGGTTTGATGCAACTGACGCGCTTAACCCAGGGCGATCCGTCGGGGGCGATCGGCCTGGAGCTGGACATGATTGCGGCCGTGGTCATCGGCGGAGCGAGTCTGAGTGGAGGATCCGGCAGTGTGCTCGGTTCGATGGTCGGCGCCTTTATCATCCAGACCTTGCGCAATGGTTCGAGCTTGATGAGTTGGCCGACCTTTACGCAGGAGATCATCATCGGCGCGGTCATCATCCTGGCCGTGGGCATGGACCGCTTGCGGCAACGGCGGTTTCGCGCCTGAGTGAGGGTCATTTCCCCTGCGTCTGGGCAAAGGCGTTGAAGCCGCGGCGGACCTGGGGCGCGGCGCTTTGCAGCGTGTCGTGGAGGGCAGCGAGATCTGCTCCTGCGGCCGTGCAAAGGCCGGCGGCCTGAGCCGACACAGCCTCGTCATAGCCACGGAGTGGTCGCAGCAATTTTCGGGGGTCCCGGCCGTATTGTTCGATCAATTTCAGAGCATAACCACGCGGAGCAGTAAAAACGCCATCGGCGTCCGCATCGAGCCAGATGGGATTGGTGGAACCAATCACGCGATTTTGCCAGTGCGTGGAGACCGGTTGATAAGGGCGAGGCGTGGCCCAGAACGGCGCTTCGATGCCTGGTCCGGTCGCGACGGCCACCAGATACACATCGTGGGCCGGACGCGGGATCAGCCAGGTGACCTTCGCTTGCGTGCCCCGGAGCGGCTCTCGTTGGCGCGCTTGCTCCGTGTCGATGCGATCGATCGTTTGTTCCCGAATCAGGGCTCCATTGGCGAACAAGGCGACGTTGGTGGCGCGGATCCAGGGGGGAGCCTGCACCCGAACGGTGACGCGCACCTCCGGACCCAGAGGCCCGGCCAGATCACCAGGACCAAACCGATCCTCGACGGACATTGTGACCAGCAGCCCGAGGCTGACGTGCGCCCGGCCGGAGAGAAGATTGGAACAGGCGATCGCCACGTTGAGCCGCGCCGGATCCTGGTCCGGGCAGACGAGGTAGGTGCGTCCCTGGCCTATGATATAACGGCTGACATCATGGCCGTCGCTCGAGCCAACCCCCGTGATCCGATACCCATGGTTCAACAACCCAAACCAATCGCGGTAGACCAACAGGTAGTCCGTTTGTTGGGCCGACGAGTTGAGCAGTTCGATGGCGTCGAACCTGAATCCCGGCCCGCGTCGATCGTCGCCGGTAACACTGTTATAGTTGGTCGCGGCAAAGGGTTGAAAGCCGGTATGGATATTCCGGGGATGATTGAGAATGACGACGCGCACGCCCGGGGTGGCGCGCAGCGCGTTCATCAACGTGGGCCAATGTGTGATCCGAAAATCCGGAGGCGAAACGCCCGGATCGACCGGGAAGATATTGAAATGACCGGTGGTCGTGGTGACTTCGTTGCCAATCACGGGCGTGAACCAGGCGGCGACGTCCATGCGTCGAGCTGCGTCGGTGTAATCGATTTGCAGGTTATGATCGGTTGCAATCGGCAGTTCGATCCCTTCGCCGGCCAGCGTCAGCATCCGCTCGTCCACCGTGGCGTCTCCATGGCCGCTGTGGGTGAAGGTATGGACATGGGTGTCACAGCTGACGAGTCCGGGCGTGTCGACTTCGCGTTGCAGTTGCAGGGCGATGCGCGTGTCGCTCATGGCAGCCGCGTGCACTTGTTGGGTGGCCACGCTCCATTCGAAGCCGCGCGAGGCGAAGATCGTGTAATGACCCGCAGGCAGCGCCAGATGCGCCCGGCCGTTTCCCGTATAGACCACGCCCGGGCGCACCGCGACGGATGGAGAGTCGGCCGTGGCGACCAGCGGTGGAAGGACACCGCGCGGATCGACCACCGTCAACCGGCAAGGCAGGGCACGCCGGGTGCCGGCTTCGGTAACCTCGACGGCGAGGCGGCTTTCCCCGACCGCTTCCTGGAGCGGGCGCGGATCCAGCAGAATATCGTGCAGGACGATGTCATCGATTTCCTTTGGGGCCAGGATGGCGAGGGTGTTGCTCCCCTCGCGCAATGCGCCTGGAGGAATGGCCAGGGCGTAAACCAAGTCCGCTTCCATCAAGAAGAGACGGCCCATGCGTCTTTGGTTGAGCTCGATCAGCCATTCCTGTTTTACGTCGGCTTGTCGAATGAACAGCGTGCCTTCCGAGCGGTTGCTGCTGGCTGGGAACTTAACTTCAAACTGACGCCCATCCGGGACGTGACCCGCAAACCAATCCCATTCCGGTCGTCCCTCCTGGCCCAGATGAATTTGCTTGGCGTTTAGGATTAACGGAGCAGCGGAGGCCACCGGGCTCAACAGGACCAATAAACTAAGAGACAAATGAATCATGGACTGAACAATCTCGAAATCTGGTTGGCCTGTTCCTGTAAGGCAACGGCAATTTCCGCGGGCGCGCTGGGGTAAAGGTTTCGAGCCGGTGATTTTTATTGAAACGGCCGCCTCCCGGACCGTATCGGGTTGCACGGACCAACGTTGTGACCCTGCCATCATGAATGTGGGAGTGGACCGGTTGGCCCGGGACCGGCGTCCGAACCACCTGGAGCGGGCTTTGGCAGACGGTCAACAAAGGCTCGCCTTTTGAACAGCAATGGATTATATCTGCGAAGTCTCATAGTGTTCCGCAAACCCAAACGCCCCCCTGCATGCTGAGCGACAGACACGCAGACTGTAACGGCAGTCTGCGACCGCCGCCGTCCGCGATGGCCCGCGGGAGGCTCGGCGGTTATCGCCCGACCCGGTGGCCGCTCTGGACGTCGTTTGTCTGGTGCGGATTGCTGTGCGGGCCGGTCTTGGACTGCGCCGAGGGACAGCTGATCACGAATCTGCTTCGTCTGCAGAACTTGGTTTATGAATTGCCGGCCGGGGATCCCAAAGGATCCGATGTCACGGTGGGTCCCAAGGCCATCGCGGCAACTGACTTTGACGGGGATGGCGCGGTGGACCTGGCCGTGAGCCTTACCGCCAGCACGGTTAACGTTTTCTTCGGTCAACGAGGCGCGCAGGGCCAGGGCAACGGGCGATTCGAACCCGCGGTCAACCTGGCGGCGGGGAGCGGTTCATTGCGGGGGATCGTCTGCGCCGATCTCAATGGGGATTATCATCCGGACATTGCGGTGGCGGCTCCGTTCACCGATCGAGTCGTCGTCTTTTATTATGCCACCAATCGGCAGTTTGCGGCGCCCGTGTTCCTCCAAGCCTGGCATGGTGTTCGGAATCTTGTCGCCGGCGATTTTGATGGCGATGGAGCAACCGACCTGGTTGGGGCGGGCCCGAATCTGGGGTTGCGTTGGTGGCGGGGGCATGGAACAAACGCGCTGACTCCCTTCCAGGATCTGGATGTAGCCAACGTGCCCACGACCGATCTGGCGGATTTTCCCAAGCCGGTATATTCGATGGAATCGTTCCGGCCACCCCGAGCCCGCGGCGCCCAATTGGTCCTCACCCATGCGGACACGAATGTGTTTTGGACGCTGGGCGTGGGCACCAATGGATTGCTGCAAGTGACGAGCGTTCGAACCAACAAGGCGGCGGCGCATGCCGTGGAAGTGGCGCCGTTGCTGGCGCCGGCCGCCACGGGTTTGCCGGATCTGGTCACGGTCTTCCGCGACGCAGGTAGTATCGAGATCCGTGAAGGGAAGACCAACGGCCTTTCGGCCTTTTCTTTTGGCTCGTCGGTGGCCCAACACATCGACATCCCAGGAGGGCCTCGTGCCATTGCGGCGGTGGATGTTGATGGCAACGGCTGGAACGACCTGGTGGTCGTGCAGCGCAACTTCGACAGCGTCCTCACCTACACCAACAGCAACGGCTCCTTTGAACTGGCCGCCGAACATCCGGTCGGATCCAGCCCCCGGGAATTGGTCGTGGCCAAGCTGGATGGGGACCCTTACCCGGACCTGGCGGTGCTCAATCGGGATTCGGCTAATATTTCGATCCTGACCGCGGCGCCTCGGCAAGTGGCTTACCGCGGGGTGAATCATCTGTATTTGGTGGACGGTTATGTGGCGGGGTTAATCGTGCAGGACTTCAACGGGGACGGCTACGGAGACGTGATCCAGTTGCACCGCGCTTCGGGAGATTTCAGCGTGCGCTTGGCCAACCCTGATGGCTCGCTGCAGCCCCCGGTCTTCTATACCGTCGGTAATCTGCCCAGTGCCCAGGTGCTGGTGGATGTCAACAAAGACGGGATCCGTGACCATGTGTCCTCCAGTCTGGGCGTGGCCGGAGTCGAATCAGGCTCGGTATCCGTCCGACTGGGCAACGGGGATGGGACGTTTGGTGACGAAAAGGTTTATCACTTGCCGACGGGTGTGCAGGGACGGCTGCTGTCCATGGTGCCGGCGGATTTGGATGGCGACGGCAATATCGACCTGGTGGTTGGTTTTCTGGATTCGAATTTGGCGCTGTTTCAGGGAGATGGCAGCGGCGGGTTTGCGCCGCCGCGCATCTATCCGTTCGTCGAGCAGGCCCGGGGTCTGGCCACGGGGGATTTTGATCAGGACGGTGACATCGATCTGGCGGGGGTGGGAGTCAACGGCGAAATCTGGGTGGTGGAGAACACCAACCATATTTTCACCTCGAGCCAGCTGCTGATTCACCAGCTCGACGCCCCGCCCGGCGCGTCCGGGGCACGAACAATTTTGGCCGTGGATGTGAACGGCGACGGGGATCTGGATCTGGTGGTGGGCGGCAAGGGCGCCTGGGTTTACCTCGGCGGCCCCGGCATGTCGTTCGGCCCTCCCACGCGTTTGTCTGGAACCGATGAGTTGATCTCGGATCTGGTCATTACGGACCTGGACAACAACCAGGATGGCAACAAGGATATGATCCTTTCCTGCCGTCAGAACGATTGTCTCTCGTTTTATACTGTGCATCCCAACGGACAGGCGCAGATCAACCTGCCGGTCGATGCACCTTCCAGCCGGTACCTGGCGGTCGGCGATCTTGACGGAGATGGGTTGCCGGACCTGGTTGGGACTGGCCGTGTTCTTTGGACTGCGTTGAGCGGGCATCAACCGTTAGAAACGAATTCGCCGCTGCGCCAGCTCGGCCAACGAGCCGGCATCACCAATGTCGTGATCAACGAGTTTCTTGCCTCCAGCAACGATGATCCACTGCGCGCGGACGACGGCTTCCACGAATGGATCGAGTTGTATAACGGACTCAGCAATGGTGTCGCTCTGGCCGGCTGGCGCGTGGAGTTAACGGATGAATCCGTCCCCCCCGCTCACACCAACCAGTTCGTGTTCGAGCCGCCGGCGGGCTATGTCCCGACTCAAAGTTACGTGGTCCTTTACTGCAGCCCAAACACAAATGAATCCCAGTACCACACCGGCTGGAAGCTTCCCGTCGAAGGAGCCACATTGCGTTTGCGGAATGCGGCCGGGGTTGTCATTGATGAAGTCCGTTATCCCAGCCAGCGCCCGAACGTCTCCTATGCCCGTTACCGGGATGGACTGCGCGCCTTCGTCTTTAATCCGTTCCCCACCCCGGGCCGGCCCAACCCTGACAACGGGTTGCTCGCCCCGGAAGTGAAATTCCTCGGCGTCGACCCCGGACTATTTCAAAGCAACCGCGTGGCGCGTATTTTGGCGTCGGCGCGCGATGATGTCGGCGTGTCGAGTCTCACCCTGCATTACCAGCGGCTCGATGAAAACACGGTCCCGGGCGCTTTGCTGATGCGCGATGACGGGTTGCACGGGGATGGCGCGCCCACGGACGGCACGTTTGGGGTGGACCTGGATTCCTTGCCTCAGCGCGGCGAGTTCCAGTTTTATTTTGAGGTCACTGATTTGAACGATCTGAATCTGGCCATCCCCGATGAACCGGTCTTCGGCATCCCGGGCTCATTGATCGGCAACGCCTACGGGCTGTCTTTCACGAGTGGCCGCGCGGGCATTGAACTCTCGGAAGTGGTCGCGGACAACCGTTCTTATCTGAAAGATCCGAAGGATGGAACGAATGCGCCTCCGGATTGGGTCGAGATTCGCAATACCTCTTCCGTACCCGTAACGTTGGGCGGGCTTTCCTTGGCTCAACAGATCGGTGATGGGCCGCGCTACCAGTTCCCGAATCTGCTGCTGCAACCCGGCCAGCCTTTTGTGGTGTTCTGCGACAATCAACCGGAGAAAGGCACCAACCACGCCCCGTTTAGTCTTAAGCGTTTGGGGGAGACGGTCATGCTCACCGACTCAACCACGAACCAGTCGCGGACGCTCCTCGACTGGGTTTCGTTCGGGTCGCTGCAACCCGATGAGGCCTATGCCCGGATGGGAGCAGGCGGGCGCTGGCGGCGTGGAATTCCCACACCGCTGTCTGCGAATGTGGCGGGGTCTTGGGTGGGTTGGGTGGAAACCAACGACGCTGCACCTGTGTTCAACCTGGCTTTCCCGACGGCCCGCGGCGCGCTCTATACGACGGAACACGCACCGGGCTTAAACTCGGCGGCACCGACGCTAAACCCGGAGGCGTGGCAGCCTCTGGCAACCAACTCCGGCAGCGGCATTGAACAGGTGATTTCGCTTCCCATACAATCCAGTGGCTTTTTCAGGGTAAGAAAGGAAGCCAAATGAGGCAAATGAGGGCGGCTGCGCCTGCCATGTCCCCTCCAGGGCTGCCGGTGGCGTTCGATTTGAGCCCGGCCTGAAACCGAAGCAAGCCGCAGGACTCCATTACTTTCGCTCAAAAAAAGCCTTTACCGGCCCGTATGCCTTTTGATGGCACCGGCAGCATATCCCCCCGTCCGCTTTTCCCCCCTGCGGAGCCAGGGGAGGCTCTGCGAATGATCCGCGCAGGCTCAGAGTCCGTCCGCAGGGCCCAGGGCAAGGGCGGGCGCGGGGTGAGGCCTCGGTTGCCACGCGGTTTAGCGATGGCCCGCCTGCTTCTGCTGGGCCTAGGCCATCTGGCGGTGTCTTTCAACGTCATGCTGTGGGCGGCAGACGAAACCCCGACCCGTTCAGCCGTCCTGGAGTGGGAAGGGAAGGTCGAAGTGGCCCGACGCGGTTCTCTGGTTTGGGATCCGGCCTACACCAATCAAGTCCTGTTTCCAGGAGATCAAGTGCGCACCGGCGAACGCAGTCGCGCGCTCATCCGCGTTTCCGAATTAACCACCTTGCGCTTGGGCGAGGTGAGCCGGCTGCAGGTTCCCGAAGGTCCAGGCAAACGGTCCCGGTTATTGCAGGGATTGTTTTACTTTTTTCACCGGGATAAGCCCGGCGAAATTCCCCTCGAGACGCCCAGCGCTTACGCCGTGATTATCGGCACGGAATTTCACGTGGCGGTGACCGAATCGGAAACAACCACTCTGCAAGTGCTCGAAGGGATCGTGGAGATGACAAATGCGGCCGGTCATCTCCGGCTCGTCAGCGGTGAAGCGGGCAGCGCCGCCCCCGGCATGGCCCCGCAGCCCACCGCGAGGTTGGATGCAGTCAACCTCGTGCAGTGGTGTTTGTATTACCCGGGTGTGCTCGACTTGGGCGATCTCCGTTTGGCCCCGGCCGAGCAGCAAAAATTGAACGAATCCCTGAACGCGTATCGCGCCGGCGATCTGCTGGCCGCCTTGCAACGTTATCCCGCTGGAGCGGGCGGCGCTTCCGATCAGGAGCAGATTTACTACGCGGTTTTGCTGCTGGCGGTCGGCCAGGTGGAAAACGCGCAGGCCAGGCTTCGACCGCTGGCGGGTGACGGGGCCAAGCCCGGGCCAGTCTCCGCCCTGGCCCTCGCTCTGCAAAGACTGATCGCCGCCGTCAAAGGGCAAAGTGATCGGGCCGTGCCTGACCCGGCGTCAGCCACCGAATGGATGGCGGAATCGTATGTGCGTCAGGCGCGGCGGGATTTGGCGGGGGCCTTGGCGGCGGCGCGGCAGGCGGTGGCGCGCGCGCCCCAGTTCGGGTTTGGCTGGACGCGCGTGGCGGAACTCGAATTTGGGTATGGACATATCGATGAAGCGATGGCGGCGTTGGAGCAAGCGTTGCGTCTGGCTCCTCGCCACGCGCAGGCGTTGTCGTTGAAGGGGTATCTGCTCAGCGCGCAGAATCGGGTGCGCGAGGCGATGCACTGGTTTAATCAAGCTATTGCTCTGGACGGTGCCCTGGGCCAGGCCTGGCTGGGACGAGGGTTATGCCGGATTCGCCTGGGCGACGAGGCGGGGGGCCGCGAGGATCTGCAGGTGGCGGTGACCCTCGAGCCGCAACGCGCGTTGTATCGCAGTTATCTGGGCAAGGCATTCAGCCGCGTGAATGATCCCGAACGGGCAGAGAGGGAGCTTCGCCTGGCCCAGGACTTGGATCCGCGCGATCCAACCGCCTGGCTTTATGCTGCGCTGGTCAAACAGCAACGCAACCGTATCAATGAAGCGGTGCGCGACCTGGAACGGGCTCAGAAAGAAAACGACCAGCGCGCCGTGTATCGTTCGCGTCTGCTTCTGGATCAGGACCGGGCGGTGGGCGGAGTCAACCTCGCCAGTGTCTACCAGGACGCCGGGTTGCAAGAAGTCAGTGCCCGGGAGGCCACCCGGGCCGTGGAAACCGATTACGCCAATTACTCGGCGCACCTTTTTTTGGGCAACAGTTATCAGGCGTTGCGCGATCCCAGCCTGGTGAATCAACGGTTCGAAACGCCAGCGGTGTCGGAATATCTGCTGGCCAATTTGTTGGCACCGGTGGGAGCAGGCACCTTGGCTCAAAGTGTCTCGCTCTCCGAGTATTCCAAGCTCTTCGAGAGCGACGGCCTGGGGCTCAACTCGTTGACGGAATACTCCAGCAACGGCGACTGGCTGCAGTCGGCCGTGCAACATGGCACGTTTGGCAATTGGAGTTATGCGTTGTCGGGTTTTTATCGTTCGTTGAACGGGTGGCGCGCCAACCAGGAGCTGGAACAGACTGAGATCTCGCTGCAGATGAAGTATCAGGTCTCGCCGCATGGCAGCCTGTATGTGCGGGCGATTGGCAGTGATCTGGAGACTGGCGATCTGCTGCAGCGTTACGATCCGGCGCAAGCCAACCGAACCTTGCACGTAGAGGAACGACCTGCGCCCTTGTTGCTGGCCGGTTATCATCACGAATGGACGCCGGAATTCCATACCTTGCTGCTGGGCGGCTGGTTGATGGATCGCCAGGAGGTCTCCAACGGCCAGCAGGAGTCGCAAGTTTTCGTGCGCAACAACGCCGGCGACATCACCCAGGTGGTTCCGATCGCACTCCAACAGCGTTACGTGGATGAAGTCGGGTTCGGCACGATCGAATTGCAACAGTTCTGGCAACGCCCCGACCAAGGCTGGATCCTCGGCGGGCGTTATCAGGCCGGCGAGTTCCGCGTCCACAACGGCTATGGCAACGCGCTCGTTCCCCTCCCGTTTCCTTCCGATCTACTCATCCACGACGCCATCGGAACCAATCAACAACACGTCAGTCCGGAGCTCGAGCGCGCCAGCGTTTATGGCTATTATCATTGGCGCCCGTTCGAACCGCTCCTGCTCACGGCCGGGTTGAGTTACGATCATCTCAACGCGCCGGAGAACTTTCGTTACGGGCCAGTTTCCGAAGGTCAGCAGACCCATTCCCGATGGTCGCCCAAGGGAGGAGCGATTTGGTCACCGGCTGCGCACACGACCGTGCGCGCGGGTTACGCGCAATCGTTGGGCGGGGCCGGGTTCGAGCAAAGTTTTGCCATTGAACCCACCCAGGTGGCCGGCCTCAACCAATCCTTCCGTAGCATCATCCCCGAGTCGGTGGCGGGGGCCAACACGGGCGCGAAGTTCGAGAGCTGGGGGGCGTTGTTGGAGCAAGGGCTCGGGCCCAACACCTATCTGGGGTTGGGTGGCGAATGGCTGCGATCGGAAGTCGAGCGTGAGGTGGGTGTGTATGACTTTGTGCCTCTCACGTTCACGGCTTCACCGGGACAAACGCGCGAGAACCTGGATTATTTGGAGCAAACCTTGCGGGTGACTTTGCATCGGTTAATCGACCGCGATTGGAGCCTGGGCGTGCGCTATCAATTGAGCCAGGCGATTCTCGAAGATCGTTTTGTCGACATTCCCGCCACCGCCACCCCGGGCGCCGGGTTCCGGCCGCATTCGCGTCTGGATTCGGTCCTGCACCAACTTGTGTGTTCGGCGAACTTTAATCATCCCTCCGGCATCTTCGCGCGCGGGGAAGTGATCTGGTCGCGCCAGAGCAATGAAGGTTATTCGCCCAATCAGCCGGGCGATGATTTCTGGCAATGGAACCTGTATGCCGGCTATCGTGTGTGGCAGCGGCGCCTGGAATTCCGGGTGGGCCTCCTCAATATTACCGGGCAGGATTATCGAATCGCCCCGTTGAATCTAACGCCGGAGTTGCCGCGGGAAAGAACTTTGGTGATGGGACTGAAAATGGTCTTTTAGAGGACATCAATAAAGTCGTGAACCAGCCAATTCACTCGCTCAATCATCACGGGATCGCTGCCCAACGGCAGTGGCTCCGCCGTGGCTGGCCGGGGGCGGTGGGAACCGTCGCGCTTGGTTTGCTGTTGTTATATTCACAGCTGGGCGACGAGCTAACGAATTGGAGCTACGACGTATTATTCCGGTTCCGCAGTTCGGTGCCGGTCGAGGGCGTCACCATCTTATACATGGATCTGGAGTCCATGACCGCATTTGGACAACAACGGCGCGAGACCTGGGACCGAAGTCTGCATGCACATTTGTTGGATCGGCTGGCTCCCTATCAACCCAAAGCGGTGGTGTTCGATGTGTTGTTTGTCGAGAATCACGCCGGAGCTCTGACCAACGCGGAACTCACGGCTGCGTCCGGGTCTTTAAGCGAGGACGCGGCCGATACGGCCTTGGTCGAGGCCGCCAGGCGATTGGGCCGGGTCGTGGTCGCAGCCAAGCCGCAACGGGATTTTTATGAAGGTGAACTGGTCAGCTGGCAGATGACGCTGCCCTTTCAAAAGCTGCGCGACGTTTCCACGTACGGCGTGGTCGAGGCCGCCGATTCCGACAAGAGCATCCGCGAACATTATCATCGCCAGGATTTGGATGTGCCGGGCATCGCGTGGCGCGCGGCCCAGGTGGCCGGCACGGGCGCCCCGGCTGACCCGTTCGCGGAACGGTGGCTGAACTATTACGGGCCGCCGGGTTGGGTGCGGCACTATTCCTATCACGAACTTTTCCAATCCAAACCGGGGATTCCGGCGGCGGCCCTTTCGAACCAAGTCGTGTTGGTGGGGGCGCTTTACGACACCGGTTTTGTGGGCGGCAAACGGACCGATGACTTTCGGACCCCCTACACAGCGATTACCAAACGGCGCTCGCCCGGCGTGGAAGTGATCGCCACGGCCTACCTGAACCTGGTGCGGAACGACTGGCTGCGACGTCCTCCCGGCTGGGTTGAGGGCGCGCTGATTTTGTTGGGGGGCGTTCTGGCGGGATTCGGGCTGGGGGCTTGCCGGCCGCTGCTCGCTACGGGTTGGGCGCTGCTTGGGATTCTGTTCCTGGGTGTGGTGGTGGTGCTATTAGCCTGGCAGAAGTTTGTTTGGTTCCCGTGGTTGATCATCGCGGGTGCCCAAATCCCGGCCGCGTTAGCCTGGTCGATCCTCGATCAGACCCGCCGTTTGCTCTGGGAGAAGCGCGCCCTGGAACAAACACTAGCCATGGCGCAGGCCGGGATGGAATCGCCCACAAGCTCTCCGCTGCCAGCGGCGGCCGGGCCCGTGTTGCCCGCCCCGATGCCGGACGCTTACCGATCGCCGGTCCGCATTGGCAGTTCGGCGGCGCGCCGGTCCGACGAGCCTCGGCGCCGGGAGGACGGGGTGCGATTGCCCGGAGAAGAGCCGGTTCCAATTCCGGATCACGAGTTACTGCGCTGCATTGGCCGAGGTGCGTATGGAGAGGTTTGGCTGGCGCGGGACGCCATTGGCACGTATCACGCGGTGAAGGTGGTTTATCGGCGATCCTTCAGCGAGGACGGACCCTTTGAACGGGAATTCAACGGGCTCCGCCGGTTCACGCCGATCTCAAGGTCACATCCGGGGCTGGTGCATGTGCTGCATGTGGGCCGCAACGAGGCCGGTGGTTACTTGTATTATGTGATGGAGTTGGGGGACGACGAGACCAGTGGCCAGCGCATTGATCCGGCCCGCTACGCTCCCCTTACGCTGAGCCGGGTCGTGCATCGGCAGGGGCGTCTGGCCTTGCCCGAATGTTTGCGGCTGGGTGTGCAATTGGCCGACGCGCTGCAATATCTGCATCAGCAGCAGCTGATCCATCGCGACATCAAGCCGTCCAACATCATCTTCGTGAAAGGCGCGCCGAAATTCGCTGACATCGGTCTGGTGACGGAAGTCAGGAGCGAAAGCGGCGATGTGACGTATCTGGGCACGAAAGGTTATATCGCCCCGGAAGGGCCGGGAACGCCGGGGGCCGACGTGTTCAGTTTGGGGCGGGTGCTCTACGAGGCGGGATACGGGATGGAGCCGAGCCGGTTCCCGGATCTGCCGACGACGATGGTTGAGAATCTGGAAGAAACTGGGCTCTTCCAGTTAAACAACATTGTGTTGAAGGCATGCGAAACCGATCCCCGCCGTCGCTATCGCACGGCCGCCGAGTTGCAGGCCGCTTTGGCGGTGTTGCTCGCCCAAGTCGCCGCCAAGGCCGCCCCCGGAACATGACCAACACTTCCGTCACTAGACCGTTGTTCGCGCCGCCCGGGCGGCTGGCTGGCTTCACGCCGGGTCGTTGGCTGGAGGTATGCCGCACCTGGGCCGAAATGTTTTGGCTGTTGCTCCAGGGCGGGGCAGGGCAGTCTTTTGGGCGCAATCTTTCTATGGGAACCGACTCAACTCCTTCCATTCCCACCCGCCAAAGCTTGCTGGTCCGCCTGAAGGACTGGGACGATTCCACCAGCTGGAAAGATTTCTTCGACACCTATTGGAAGTTGATCTACGGCGTCGCGCGCAAGGCTGGATTGTCCGATGCCGAAGCGCAGGACGTGGTCCAGGACACGGTGGTGGCCGTGGCCAAGAAGATGCCGGACTTCGATTACAATCCGCGGTTGGGTTCATTCAAGGGCTGGCTGATGCGTCTGACGCGCTGGCGGATCACCGATCAATTTCGTAAGAAAGGCTATGAAAGCGGCGGCCGCTGGTTTCCACGGGAGCAAGCGATCGGGGACGATGCTTTGACCCGACAGGCCGAGCCGGTGCCCTTTGATCTGGACCGGGCCTGGAATGAGGAATGGCAAAAGGCCGTCATGGAAGCGGCCTTAAAGAAACTGCGCCAGCAAGCCAGCCAGCGTCAGTATCAGATGTTTTATCTGCATGTCGTCAAGGAGGTCCCGGCACGCGAAGTGGCCCGGCGTCTGGGCGTGAAGTTGGCAGAAGTCTACTTCGCCAAATACAAGCTGTCGGCCATCGTGCGCCGACATATCCGCGCGCTGGAGCGTAAGATGCTTTAGAGGACAACCGCGACCAAGAAGGATTCTCCAAGCCGCGCGAAGCCGGGTCGTTCCTCCTGGTCGACAATCGAAAATCGACGGGGGCTTTGGAAGGGTTGTAAGCCGAATTCTGTTCCGCGACCAGCTTGCGCCGGTCGCGGCGAGAACCATTTGTCTGAGCGGCCAGTACCCGGGACCCATCCCGCCGGAGCGGGAACTGGAGCGGGCCGCTCCGTGGTCCCCTATTTGGCCTTGCTCCCGATGGGGTTTTCCGTGCCTCGTCGATTGCTCTTCGAGCGGTGGGCTCTTACCCCACCTTTTCACCCTTACCGCGGCATCGGCTTGCGCCGGTGCCGCGGCGGTTTGTTTTCTGTGGCACTATCCGTCGAAAAGGCCTCTCGACCTTTCCGCCCGCATCTATCCCAGTCCACACGGACCTGGGTTACACGGCATCGCACCCTGTGGAGTTCGGACTTTCCTCCTCCGGCTCGCGCCGGAAGCGGTCCTCCACCCTTCCAAAGCCGGCCGTTACCATAACCCCAAGGATGCGATTTTCAATTTTCAATTTTCAATTTTCGGTTTTTGATTTTCGATTGGGTAGGTGAATCCAATCGAAAATCAAAAATCGAGAATCGAAAATCGTATCACTCTGAGACGGCCAGGTTCATGTCGCGGGTGTAGTAGAGGATCCGGCCGCAATTGGGGCAGGTGACGATTTCCTGCTCGGCCTGGCAGGTGACCACGATGCTGCGGCTAAGGCCCATATGACACCCGCCGCAAACGCCGTGTTGGATGCCAACCACGACGTTCTGGCCCTTTTGCTTGAATAACCGTTCGTACTTCGAGCGCGTGCTGTCGTCCACCGCCTGCGCCAGTTGCCCGCGATTGGATTGTAACTCGGACAACTCCTGTTTCAGGCCGGTTTCGCCGGCGACCAGGTCGGCTTGGCGGGCTTCGACAACTTTTTTGACTTCAGTGGCGGTGCGGGTGGCGGCGGTGACGATCCGTTGGGCCGCTTCGGCCTGTTCCATGAACTCGAGCTGTTGATCGTCGAGCTTGATGATGGCCTGCTTGCACAGTTCGATCTCGTGGGCCAAGGCGCGGTATTCCTCGTTCTTCTTGGTTTGAAACTGTTGCAACGAATACTTCTCGATCAGCTGTTTCTTGGCTTCCACGTCCAGCTCGAGTTTCTTGCGCTCGGACTCGAGGTGTTTGACCTGATGTTTGGCCGACTCCAGTTGCTGCTGGATTGCGTTCAGCTTGGTTTGCAGGCCCTGGCGTTCCGGTCCGAGCCGGCCCAGTTCATCCTGAAGCTTCAAAATCTTTCGGTCTCGATCCTGGAGGATCAGTAGGTTCTCAATGACAGGCAGCATGTTTTTCTTCTTATCTTCTTATGATCAGGCTATCGGGCAGCGGAGGGCAAGTCAATGGAGTGGATTTTAAAGCGCTCACCGACAAGCCCTGTCCCTCTTCCCGTTGAGGGGAGAGGGTGTTCTCGCGTTCTGCGGCGAAATCGCCTTCGGACCCGTTCCAGGGTTGGCAAGCCGGATCAGTTCTGCCAAGGTGCCCAGCGGAATGCAACGTTATGAATAACCAGCGTGCAGTAAATCGAGTAGTCGGGGCGGTCTTGGTGAGTGTTCTGTTTTGGGGCGCGAGCCCGGGGCGGGCGGCCGAGGAAGCCAAGCCCATCCGGGACCTGGCGCGGCAATTGAACCAAGCCTTCATTGACGTGGCCGAGAACGTCTCTCCCGCCGTCGTGGTAATCCGCGTGGCCCACAAACCCAATTACGTGGACCCTAATGATGACACGTCCCCTTTCTTCGAATTGTTGCCGCCTGAGCTCCGGAAGCGTCTCGAGGAACAACGCAAAGAACAGGAGGAAGGCCGGCGCAAACAACAAGAGGAACGGCGGCGTCTGCGGCGCGAACCCGCCTTCGACGGCCAGGGGTCCGGCGTGGTTATTCGCAAGGAAGGCTACATCCTTACCAACCGCCACGTGGTCGATGGAGCAGAGAAGATCAAAGTCCGTTTCCGGGATGGAAGCGAATTCGTCGGAGAAGTCCGCGGCGTCGATGCGCAGTCCGACGTGGCTGTGATCAAGATCGATCCGCAGGACAAACAATTAGTCACCGCAAACCTCGCTGATTCCGACAAAACGCGCGTCGGCGAATTCGCCATCGCGATCGGGGCGCCGTTCGATCTGGATTACAGCGTGACCTTCGGACACGTGAGCGCCAAGGGCCGTTCCCGCATTATTCCTGACCCGTCGGCCGACCAGGACTTCATTCAAACCGATGCCAACATTAATCCGGGCAACAGCGGCGGGCCGCTCGTGAATATTGACGGCGAGGTGATTGGCATCAATACGCTCATCCGCGGCCTCAGCAGCGGCATCGGCTTTGCCATCCCCAGCAACCTCGCCCGCGAAGTTTCGGACAAACTTATCATCGACGGCAAATTCGTGCGGGCTTACCTGGGCGTGCAAATCCGTTCGTTGAAGGAAGACCCAGATTATCGGGACACCATCACCGGCGTCAAAGACGGCGTGGTTATTTCCGCCATTCCGCCCGGGACACCCGCCAAGCGTTCGGAGTTGCGCCCCGGCGACGTGATCACGGCCGTCGACGGCAAGCCCGTTACCACCGCTCAGGAACTCAAGGGCGAGATACGAAGCAAAGCAATCGGGGCTCCAGTCGTGCTGGACGTCCATCGGTTCGGCAAAAACATCAAGGTGGAAGTGAAGCCCGAGGCGTGGCCTGACGAATTAACTCCGGTGGCCAGCCGGCGGACGCCCAACTCGGAGGACAAAGCCAGCAGCCTGGGCTTGACTGTGCAGCCGTTGACCCAGGACCTGGCCGAACAGTATGAGATCGAAAAGATGGAAGGCGTGGTCGTCAGCGAAGTGGAAGCCGGGAGCGTGGCGGACCGCAAGGGCATCAGGGTCGGGGATGTGATCGCGGAAGTGGCCGGCAAAGCCGTGACGAACGTGAAGCAGTTCCGACAAATCATGAAGGACGTGGACCCGAAAAAGGGCGTGGCGTTCGTCCTGATCACCCGCGGCACCAGCCGCCTCGAGATCTTGCGGGACAACGGAGAGTAACGGGAAAGGGAACGTTCAAATTCAACCCTCAACGTTGCGCGGCTGCCCCCGGATCAGCGTTTTCAGCATGCCCAAGCGTTTCTTGGGGGCCGATTCTATTAGCCGTGGTAACGATCTCGCTCGCCTCCTGAGCGTCAGGATCAGGCATGTATGTCTGGCAGTTTTTCCAGAGGTCATCGGCTACTACCGTGCCCAGGAACAGCAAGAGATAAAAGTAAACATGTCGTCGAATAGGGGGTATCCCCTCGGTGGCAAAAGTCATGTCTTGGAGATAACGTTTGGCGGCTATTCTCACAAGCCGAAGGCCTACGAGCCAGGAGTGCCGCAGGCGCACCCACCCAGGAGTAGGGGAACTACGGAGCCGAAACGGCGCGGCGCGGGCTTTGCCGACAGGGCTTCCACTCGGAAATCGCAAATCCCGTTACTCGCCTACCAGCCGTTCGATATCTTCGCGCGATACCGTAAAGACATCCATATCCTTCTGCACCGCTCCCAGGCTGACCAGGCATTCGGTGAAAAGCTCGCGCGTGCGCTGTTCGAGGTCTTTGGCCTGCAGGTCGGTCATCACTTTGATGATGTGGCTGCCTTTCCGCACATGCGTGCGTTCGTCCGACCGGATAAAGTCGCTGATGTGCCGCAATAATTCGTCATTGCGGTCGCGGGCGGCGTCGATCAGGCCATTGATGGTTTTAAGCACGCCGACTTCTCCGAACAGGTTGATTTCCGCCATGGCGAACGCGGGCTCCATCGGGCCGCGACAGGTCGAGCCGGTGAGTCGATTGCGCAGTTCGAACGGGTCGTAACCCGCCGCCAGCAACGCTTGATGTCCGATCTCCGTGTGGCGCGCCTCATCCCAGGTAATGCGAGCCAGCTCATATTCCGCCTGGAAATCCTTGAACTGGATATCCCAGATGAACGTGCCGAAGGCTTCGATCGCGTCCACTTCGTCTCGTTGCGTCCGAATGAAGCGCAGTCGTAGCGACTCGTAAGAATCCTTCGGAAACCGCGCTTGCCCGTCGGCCACCTCGTAGTCCCCGGTATTCTTGAAGGTATCAAAACGCACATCCCGCAACGGGACGGTGCCGCGAACAAACGGTTTTTCCGCCGAGCGCAACGGAGACGGCGCCTGTTCGAGCGGGTCGGCGCCGGTGACGCCCCCGATCGAACCAAGCAACCGCTGCAAATGCCAGCGCCACACCGCCAGCGGACTCTCCTCCACGCCCCCTTCGATGTAGGCTGCGATGGCGGCATCCGCCCAGGCCAGCATCGGTTCGTAATCAGTCAGGACGCGGCGCAGACAACGGATCGTCGGGACATCCGTCAATGCATCCGTGTTGTCGATATGATGCCGATAAGCCGTAGCCAAGGCTCGGCCCGCCACCTGATGCAGGCCGGCCAATAACTCGGGAGCGTTGGCCGCGCTGAGCAGTTCCTCGATGAATCCGTCGATCTCCGCACACCGATAACTG
>DATLUX010000447.1:0-40276 GCA_035577805.1 Verrucomicrobiia bacterium | reverse complement strand
GCGCGACGGCGATGACCAGGGGAATGGTCAGCCCGATGGAAGCGAGCACCGAACCGAGCAGGATGTTCACCGAACGTTGGAGGCGGTTCGCCAGCGCGGCGCGGATGGCGGAGATGGATTCCGGCGTGAGCACGAGCACGGCCATGAAGAATCCACCAAGCGCAGGCGGCGCCCCGAGCTTAAGCACCATGGCGTCGAGCGGCATGGACATTTGTTTGGCGAGTAGGACTAGCGGAACGGCGTAAAACGCGAGCATCGCCGCGTGGTAAAACGTGGAGCGCGAAGAATCGTGATCATGCGCTGCCGCGGCCGCGTCAGTCGCTTCCTCGGGCATCATGAAAAACCCGCGATGGCGCCGGTTTTGCACAAACAAAAACACGGCATAGATGGCGACGGACGTCAACGAGAGAAAGACCATCTGGAATTTCGAGAGGATCGGTCCCGCCGTCGCACGGGTGAAGTTCGGCAGGACGAGACCCAGCACGGTGAGCGGGAGGATCATCACCAGGAAGGCGTTAGCGCTTTGAAGATTGTAAGGCTGTTCGCCGTGGCGCAATCCTCCGAGCAGCAGCGCGAGGCCCATGAAGCCATTGAGCACGAGCATGACGACAGCAAACATTGTGTCGCGCGCGAGCGTCGGCTTGTCCGAGCCGGTGGACATAACGAACGCCACCATGCAGACCTCCAGCCCGGTGATCGTCAGGGTAAGAAGCAGTGTGCCCGCCGGTTCGCCGAGTCGGTGCGCGACCACATCCGCATGGCGCACGATGGCGACGGCGGCGGCGAGGATTACGCCGCAGATGACCACGAGCAGGAGGACCAGCATCGCCGGCTGATCGAGCGCGGAGGTAATCCACGCCTTGCCCAGCAAGGCAAGGGTCAGCGCGAGGATCGCAAGCGCGAGCGGCCACTCGCGCCACCACGGCTCTGGTTTGAGAGGATTTTGCTGCCGTTCGTTCATTCGTTGGTTGAAGCGGGATGAGGACCAAGCTCCACAAAAGCAATTTCACATTTTGAGCGGCTTTTTGTCTGGTGGCTTTGCTCCTGTTCGAACGGCCTCAGAGAAGAAACCGCACACGACCGGTGTCGAGATCCTTGTCCTGGATGCCCTGCCTGGCCCCGGGCAGGCCGACTTTGAGCAGGCCCGTACGGAACGGACTCTGGCCGAGGATGAACGCGGACCGTCCCGCCGTGCAGGACTGCTGCGCGTAGTAGTCGGAGAACAGCGCGCCTTCTTTGGCGATGCGATCGATGTTTGGCGTGCGGCCGCCCATCATGCCGTGGTGATAGGCGCTGATATTCCACATGCCCACATCGTCCGCCATGATGACGACGATGTTGGGTTTCTTGTCCGCTGCCTGCGCTGGAGCCAGGACGCTAAAGAGCGCCGCGCCCGCTGTTAGCAGGGACAGGCTGTAGTGGAGGAGTCTTGATTTCATGTTTTTGATTTGGTGGTGGGCTCCTGTGCCGGAACGGAGAGCGGACCGGCTCCCTCCTCGCATTGAACGAGAGCATCAGGTGCGCGGCCAGCAGCCTGAGATGCACGAGGCGATCAGGGACCTGGTGATGGTGCCCCAACTCGTCTTGGAAGGAATGAATAACCGGTACAGAGCCGGGACAATGGATTGTCCCGTGCATCGTGCCAAGCCAAGAGATTTCGTCGATTACGTCCCGATGAATGCAATTCTTGCTTTCACTTTAGAGCCGCACGACAGCGTTTCGATCTACGCGCCTCCGCCAGGAGGCTGAATAAACGAGTGAATTGTCGCCATAAGAGGCCAAGGTTAGAAACCGAGATCAGTCAATCCGGGATGCTCGTCTGGCCGGCGACCGAGCGGCCAATGGTACTTGCGGTCCGATTCCCTGATCGGAAGATCATTAATACATGCGAGCCGCAGCCGCATCAGACCGTCGTCAGTGAATTCCCAATTCTCATTACCGTACGAGCGAAACCAATTCCCTGAATCATCGTGCCACTCATATGCAAAGCGCACAGCGATGCGATTGCCATTGAAGGCCCAAAGCTCTTTGATCAGCCGATAATCGAGTTCCTTCGCCCATTTGCGCGCAAGGAACGCGACGATCTCTGGTCGTCCGTTGACGAATTCCGCGCGGTTTCTCCAGCGCGAATCGAGCGCGTATCCTTGAGCTACTCTGTGCGGGTCGCGCGAGTTCCAACTGTCCTCAGCCAGGCGAACTTTCTGAGTCGCAGTCTCGAACGTAAATGGAGGTAGTGGAGGCCGCTGGGTTATGTTGCTTTGTGTATTCATGTTTCACTCTGCCAAATATGCCGGAGCCTGCTCGTGTTAGCCTCTTTCATTCTCAGTCCATATTGATCGGACTCTTTACTGACAGGTGTACCCGCCGTCGGCGCTGACCAGTGACCCGGTCATAAACGGACAATCATCAGACAACAAGAACAGAACCGCCTTGCCGATCTCCTCCGGCGTTCCAAGTCGTTGGATCGGCTGGGCCGTTCGCAACATTTCATAGATCTTCTCGATGGGCATGCCACTCATTTGATGGAATCGTTCGATCGAAGGTCCAATCATCGGACTGTCGATGGTGCCGGGACAGATGCAGTTCACTCTTACATTATAGGGAGCGTAGTCTATTGCACTGCTCTTGGTGAGTTGGCCCAGAGCTGCCTTGCTCATCCCATACACCGCGCTGCACCCCTTGCCGATCAATACTTGGTCCGATCCCATGAGAACAACATTGCCGTATCGTTGCTTCCTCATAACGGGGAGAACCTCCTTCAGGACATAAAAAGGACCTTTCAAGTTGATAGATAGAACGCGTTCAAACTCCTCAATGCTGGTGTCTTCAATGTTGGCAAACAAATGAACACCTGCGGCAACGAACAACAAGTCAACCCTGCTTTCCTGGTCCACCACGTTCTGGACGCACCGGCGAACCTGGCTGTAGTCTCGAATATCACATCGTTGGAACGACACGCCCGCCGCATCCTTGACATCAAACACGTGCGCTCTACACCCCTCCCGGACGAGCAACCGCACCACGGCATTGCCCATGCCGGATGCTCCGCCGACGACTAATGCGACCTTATCTTTGAACCCACTCGTCCTTTCCATTGGCTATCTCTTTTCTTACGCCGAAACTGAGCGCCCACGGGCAGGCGCCAGGACAGCGTCGCATTCAGAAGAAACGTTCATCGCTGCCATGGTTCGCTCCAGTGACCTTCGCCGCCCTTCTCATGTGTCGCTCTCAATCTGAACAATAGATACCACGCTCCAAACACCCAAAGCACGTTCGTAATCACCGGATCACACGGATAATGCGTCCGCTCATCCTATCCGTGCCATCCGGCGCGCAACACCGATAACTCTTTGGCCCGTGAGGGAAGCGGCGCGTTGGTTCCTTTTCAACACGATCAACAAGTAGGACTTTACCCGGGAAAGGCAAGTTCTCAGTTGTCAAGGAGCCCAAAAGAAACCCTTGAACCGTTATTGGCCCCGGCGTTGCTGAGCTCAAATTCTCGGCGTGTTTGCCTGCACGATCATGATGTGCGTCTCGAAGGATCAACCCAGGGACTTCTTCCTTGCGAAATACAACGCTTGAAAGTACTGATTCACTCACCACGAAAAAGGAAATTCCGAATCGATCACCGCTACAAGGCGCTGAGCCCGGGTTGGCAGAGCGTGTGTATGTTGATCCTGACCTGATTCAAGAATTGCGCCAAGTCGGACACCCGCACTATGTGAGGCTCCTCATCTTCCTGGTCTTTTATTTAACCGCTGCTTACGCCGCGTTTTGGATGGCTCAGGAATTTCCGGGCAGTGCTTGGGTCTACGTAGCAAACATCCCTCTCTATGTCCTCGCCGCTGCCTCGCTGCATGGCATCAGTCTGTTCACACACGAGGGCGTTCACGGGACACTGTCCCTTTGTCCGTGGTGGAACCGCGCGTTAAGCATCGCGTGCGCCCAACCGGTCCTGCAAAACTATTCAGCCTACAAGGTGCTCCATCTAAAACATCATCATCACTTGGGACAAGAGGGCGACCCTGACCACTACGCCAACTATACAAGTTGGACTTGGCTCGAGTTCCTCATGCACTGGGGCCGGCTGATCATCGGCTACCCGGTCTACATCGTGGCAATTCCGATTCTAGGGTATCGGCAGGGAACATTTTCGGCGCGATGCTGGATCCTTTTCGAAGTCTTCCTGCTGGGACTTTTGATTGCAGGCGGGGTTTTATCGCTCCCATGGCTTTGGTTGCTTCACGGCTGGCTGATTCCCATGGTCGTGATCAACACGATGGTCAATATACGCGGGATGAGCCAACATACGTTCCTGGAACAGCAATCGGATACGGTGCTCGGCACGCGATCGATCCTCACAAACCCGGTCACGGCATTCTTCATGTGCAATGAGAACTACCATTTGGAGCATCATCTTTACCCAACCATTCCCTGGTATAATCTTCCCCAGTTGCACAAGGCGCTGCGCGATGATCTGGCGGCTCGCGGGGCTCCTTTTATCGGCTCCTATTTCGCGTTTGTGCGCGAGTTCGTCGTGAAAAGCCTGCGTCTCAGTCCATGGGGCAAAGCCAATCCTCTTTGAAAGTCTTGTGTTGGAATGAAGTCAGTCACAGACTCGGATCCTACCAACGTAGAGGCAGCACCTGCGCCCTGGGCTCTCGAGGCCACCCAGCGATCGATCGCTTTCTCACAAGTACGGGAAGATGCCACCTTGGATCAATGGGTAGTTGATCGTTTGCCAGTTGGTGCTGAGATTCTCATGGTGGCCTCTGGGGGATGTACGGCAGCTGCTCTAGCCGCCATGCCAAAGGTCGCTCGTTTGCATCTAATAGATCCGAACGCAGCGCAGATCGCGCTGTCGCGTCTGAAGCTTCTGTTGCTCACGACCGCCGAGGCCACTCAACGCATTTCGATTCTCGGACATGCCCCGATGTCCACGCTGGCACGCCGATCACACCTGATAACCGCATTCCAAGCTTTGGATTTGCCGGATGACGCGCTGGGTCCTCTCGACCTAATGGCGAAAGTGGGTCCGGACCACGCCGGCCGATACGAAGTTTTGTTTTCCAAGCTGCGGGAGACTCTTGGCGACGCAGAGCATGAAATCACTGCTTTGCTGCAACTCCGCGACCCGGCGGAACAATCGCGCAGGGCGGATCCGGCAACGCATCTGGGGCGGACTCTCGACGGGGCGTTCGATGCCGTAATGACGCTGCCGAATCTAGTGCAGCTATTCGGTGAGGCAGCGACGAGAAATCGCTGTGAACCATTCTCGCGGCACTTTGCTCGACGCACGCGGCATGCCCTGGCCTCGCTGCCAGCGGCAGAGAACCCTTATTTGTGGCAGATGTTGCTGGGACGATTTCCAAAAGACATTCTGTATCCATGGTTGAGCTTGGTCTCGCCAGATCGCATGCCCGAAGTCATGTGGACGGTCACGACCATGGCCGATGCAATGCAGGGTTTTTCGGAGGCGTTTGATTTCATCCACCTTTCCAATATCCTAGATTGGGTTACGCCCGATGAAGCTCGGGCCACCCTTGATCTCACCTGGAGGGCTCTGCGTCCGAACGGATTGACATTAATTCGCCAACTCAACTCGAGCCTCGACATCCAAACACTTGGTGGGCGATTTGAATGGCAATTGGGGCCTGCTGGAGCGTTGCAGGACCGTGACCGGAGTTTCTTTTATCGGAGGCTTCATCTAGGAAAAAGGGGATGAAGATCCACCAGGTTTCGGGCCCACCTTCGTCAGCCTTGGCCCTTGCGCTGGCACAGTTCGAGATGCCTTTTACGTATCCTTTGGGACCGGGAAAATTCTTCCGCATCTCGCACGGCGAAGATTACTCGTTGTTTTTCCGGGCTCAGGGCAACGGGTGCTGTTTCATAGCCGAACGCGAAGGCCAAGTGGTGGGGACATTGGGAGCGGCCATCCGGCAATTGTGGATGCCGAACGGAACTGAACGAATCGTGGCCTATGTCGGAGACCTAAAAATCGCTGCGAGCGCCCGCAGCGGCACAGTCCTCGTGCGGTTGGCGCGGGCAGCGGAGGCTTGGATGCGACCCAAAGTGGAGGCGGGTTTCGGAGTCGTCATGGGAGGGACAACGATGACACCTGAGGCTTACACGGGCCGAGGCGGCATTCCAGGCTTTCAGGACTTGGGGCGGGTCGTGATCTTTCGGATTTCCGGGAGTGCCGGCGTAGAACCCGAATCTGGACACTTTTTGACCGACCGGGAAGCTGGGTTGGCCTGTTATCGGCATCTGAGTCTTGGACGGTATGCCTGTCCCACTGTCGAGGCGGAGAGACGATCGCAGATCACGCCGGTCTGGTTAATGAACTCGGACGGATCTGCGTGTGGAATGTTGGAGGACACGCGAAAGGCGAAGCGCCTGATTACCGGCGAAGGGTCAGAACTGCTCAGTGCCCACCTTTCGTGCTTCGCCTGCAGCGCCATCGCCGCCGGGGCGGAATTGATCGGTGTGGCGCTGCGTCGGGCGGTGCGTTCGGGGTTTCCGGCATTGTTTGTGTCGGTGGCCGAACCGGATGCCCAAGAGCTTCGCGCAGCATTGCATGACTTCGAAGTACTACCAGCCCCAGCAATCGTTTATGGGACTGGACTCGCCGCTGGCGTTTGGAATATCAATACCTCGGAGATATGAAAATGAGTGGGGAGTGCCGGGCCGCCCGGGTGATTGCACGAGCCGCCCGCGTGCTGGAGCAATCAGGCATGTGGCGGAATCCTTACTTGCTAACGCTCCAGGACGGTTCCATGAGCCTGGAGTGTTTCCGACGGAGCCAGGAGCAATTCTTTTTTGCGGTGTCGTTTTTCCCGCGTCCGATGGCTGCCCTGGTGGGAAGGATTCCTAACCCCAAAGCGCGCCTCGACATCCTGCACAACCTAGTCGAGGAACATGGTGAGTTTAATGAGGAATTCTTCCATCACACCACCTTTCAGCAGTTCTTACGGAGCATCGGTAGCGAACCTGAAAAGGTCGAAGGTGCCGCCCTATCTCCGGGTTTGCGAGCGTTTAATAGTGTCCTGACCTGCGCGTGTGTGCTGGATGAGTTGGAAGTAGGCGTGGCCTGCATGGGTATCATCGAGTATGCCTTCGCAGATATCTCCGCGATCATCGGCAAAGCGGTCGTGCAGCGAGGTTGGATCCGGCAGGAGGATCTCGTCCACTACGCATTGCACGCTCAGATCGATGAACGGCACGCTGAAGAATTCTTCGCAATCATCGAACCACTCTGGGATGATCCGGCCCGCCGCTACTTCATCGAGCAAGGCTTGGAACTGGGAGCGTATGTATTTGATCGGCTGTATGGTGACCTTCACACTGTGGGTAAGAGATTAGATCCACCAGGCAGCTCGGAGCACTAGACCTCCTGCTCTCGTCGAAGGCCGCGGTTGAGTGGCACAACTGCGCCTTCACATCCCAGACGAAGCTGGGATGAATGGCCAACTCAATGGAACCTGCCTTCACATAGGGGTGGTGGTAGGTGCTGGATTCGAACCAGCGAAGGCGTAAGCCAGCAGATTTACAGTCTGCCCCCGTTGGCCACTTGGGTAACCTACCAGTGCCGGTGCCCGTTCCGGAAAGGGTGCGTGATTAAGCCAAACGCGTCGAAGTGGCTCAAGCGCAAAGTTGCAAGTTTTGGCGGAAACGACAGCTCCCGCTCGAATCGTTGCGTGTCCCCATCGTTCTGCCCCCCATCTTTCTGCCCCCCTTCATTTTTCTGCCGGCATGTCCTCCTTCGACCAGCCGGGAACAGGCTCGTTATCTTCGCCGGCTTCTGTGAATGAAGGCTCTAGTCAAGAATCGACACGCGATAGAAGCGGCCGGTCGGCGGAGTGGGAGCATCCTCGATCATAAGCAGCGTGCCGCCTGGGATGCGGTCGCCTCCCAACCGTATCCAATTCAAACTCGCCAGACTATCAGTGTATTCGACCCGATACCGTTTGCCTGGCACAACGCTGACCCCAAACGACACCGTTCCGTCGCTCGCGCGCGTCAGGCCAGTCAGACGTGGCGGGCCCACCACGAATGCGGTAAACGAACGCGTGGCGGATAACGCCGGCGCGCCGTTGTCGGTCACGCGAACCAGAATTGGGTTCGCGCTGGGAGTCTGCGCGGGCGTGGGCGTCCACGTGAAAAGCCCGCTCACACTCTGGATGCTGGCGCCGTTGGGCACGGCGCCTTCGAGGTTGAACTGGAGCGTTTGTGGCGGCGATTCCGCATCCGTGGCCACGACCGTCACGCGCAGGGTTTGACCGAGCGTCACGGTCTGGTCAGGGATCGGGCTGATTTGTGGAGCGCTATTGCCGGTTCCAAAGCGGTTGGGTGCCCCGGGCGTGGGCGCGGCCAACGTGACGATGGAAGCAGCGCCATCGACGAAGCGGCCCTGACTGACGTCATCGAGTTGCGGACCGAAATCGACGCGATCAATCTGTTCGCCGGTGGGCGCGGAAAGGATGATGCTTTCGCCACCGGCCGCGAGCCGGAAATTCACATGCAAATCGGGCACGCCGGCCTGGTTTTGGCCGGTTTCTTCATCCGCCCAGACCACCAGAAAACCATGCGCCGGGACGAGGTAACCCGCGGGGATCCTGAATTTGGCGGGGTTCGCCGGTGCGTCGCTGAGGAAGTAACCACCGAGATCGACGGCGCTGTCACCGGCATTGTAAAGTTCAAACCAATCCTCGTGATCGCCATCAGCCGGGTCGACAGCGTTGTTCGTGTTGGCGGCGAGCCATTCATTGATGAAGAGCGGCACCGGCGCCGCGTAATTGGCCGCGCCCGGAGTCGGCAAATAAAGGGTCTGGCGCGTGAACGGCTGGCCATCGGGAACCGAGCCGTAGGCCAGGTTGGGACCAACGCCGCGGTAGGTCAGGTAATCGGTAATTTGCGGCCGACTATCCACCCAGCGCACGAGGGCCACCGTTCCCGTATTGGGCGCGAGCCGGAAATTCGTATGCAGATTCGTTCCTACGGTTTGGTTGGGTTCGTCGTCCGCCCAAACGATCTTGAACTCACCAGGAGCGATGAACACGCCGGCCGGGAAAGCCCACTGGGTGAGATTTGAGGTGTAATTGTCGGCGAGGAAATAACCCTCGAGATTCAGAGGCACGTTGCCGGCGTTGTAGAGTTCAATCCAGGGCTCAAATTGTCCGGCGTTATCTTTGCGGCCGCTGCGGTTATCGGGCTGCAGTTCGTTGAGCCAAAGCGGGTCATAAGCGGGTAAAGCACGAATGAACTGATTCGGCGCGCCCGGCGAACTCGCGAGCGGCTGCGTGGTGCCGGCGGTGACCAGGCTACTGCCCGGAAAGGTGCGGACGTTCACGGGCGCCGGGTTCGTGTGAAACCGGATCCAATAGCTCAATGTGTAAGTGGCATTAGTGATGACTCGGTCCCCGATGGCCTGCTGGATGGAAGCGACGGGCTGGCCGCCAGGGGCAGTGGCGTCGATGAACAGGCTGCTGGCGCCCGAATGGCTCACTCCATTGGTGCGGTAAGAACCGCTGTGATTGGTGGACAGCAACCAGAAACTGCCCAGGTCCGCTTCAAAATCGCCATCTAACACCACATTGGTGTCGCCCGGTCCGATCAACGTGAAGTCATCAACAAATGCGTTGCCGAGCGCGCCCAGCCAAAGCAACAGGTTCGTGGCCATGCCGATGTTGCCCGTGCGCGTCACATTGATCCAGCCGTTGCCGGCCGCCCAATTGCTGACCCGACTGTTGTCTCGCGACGCATCGATCAACTGCAAGGACGGTCCGGTGCCGTCCGCCGCGGGCGGCCAAGGCAAGGCATCATCGTATTTCACCCGATCCACCACGACATAAACCAGGTTGGATTGGAGGGTGGCGCCGTTGGTCGTGATGCGCCAGGAGGGCCGCTCCAGGCTGAGGGTCTCGCCGCTATGATCGAGTTGTCCTTGAAACTCGCCGGAGATGAAGTTGCTGACGCCGTAGACCTGGGAGAAGACCGTCCGGTTTTTCACCAGGAGCAGGTGTTGTCGATTGGTGATCAGGCTGCCTTCCGGAAAGACATAATCCAGGCCGTTCAATCGCCAGTTTGAAAGATCAAAGGAAACATTGGTGGCCGTGTTGAAGACCTCAACGAAGGATGCCTCGGACGTGCCTGGGTCATATTGAATTTCGTTGATCACGATATGATCCTCCGGGGCGACGATCGGGCCCGTGTACTGCATCGTCACTTGCCCGGTGCCGCCCGGGATAAGGCGGCCATGTTGATCGTAGGCGACGACGGCCAGTGTGTTCTGCGCCTGCTCGAGCACCACGCGAACAGTCCAGTTGGAAAGACTGGTCCACGTGACGGCCCGGGCCACGCCATTCACTTCGATCGTCTTTGCCGCGGTCGGCGCGGTGCCGCTCAGGGTGACCAGGTTGCTGGAGCTGGATAAACCATCCGCCGTGGTGATGCGGAAGGACGCGAAATCAGCGGCGGCCAGCTGGGATTGGATATAAGCGCGACGTTGGGAGATCCAGGTTTTGATGGCGTCCGGCGCGGTCACGTTCACGCCGCTATCGGTGAAAGCCGCAAACCGGCTGTCCATGAACGGGTCTACCTTGGCATTGAGCATCGGGCCCTCAGCGAGGTCGCGCAACGCGCGCCAATAAGCCCGGCGGAACTGGGGATGATTATAGAACGCCACGATGGGCACGTTGGCGGCGCTGTTCTCAAAGAGATCGCCCGTCACCGCCACCGGCAAGCCCCGGGTCCCGCCGCCGAAGATGATGTTGATGTCCCAGATGAGCAGCTGCCAGCGGCCGCGCTCCGGTTTATAGGCGAACATATTCTGTTCGTTGCGATACCCGAAGCTGTCCCAATTACCCACCGCATGTTCGAGCGCGAACGTCTGCATCCATTGCTCGGTATCGACCAAGCCGTCGAAATTCTGAGCGAACGGTCCGGTGGCCGGCGTATTGGCCGCGTCGATCAATGCATAAACACTGGTGTAATCGTTGGCGGTGCCATGGACCGCGCGTCCCTGCCAGTTCCAGCGGTAACGCGCGCGCTTTTTTACTCCGCCAGTGGTGGTGTAATTGTTAAGCGTGCATCCCGCGAGGCCGTTGGCCGACAGCACCCGGGCGGGCGGCCCAAATTCATACCAGATCGACAGCTTATACAGATCGCCCTCCGGATCGTCCGCAAACAAGCCATCGATCACATCTCCATTGGGGACTTGGGTGTCTTCCATCAAGCTGCCCCGGCGCGCGCCATTAATGAACATGATCATGTAACGCTTGTAATTCTCCGGCAACCCCAGCTGCCGGCCGATCCAGTAAGCCGTGACCTCGCGCACCAGCGTGTTGTCATCGTGATGATTGTTGCCTGAGCCATGAATCTTGTTGAGGTTGTCCGTGCCGAGCACCAAGTCATCGCCCGGCACATCGATGGTGTAATGATTGGGGGTGCCGGTGGGGGAAAAATCCGGCGCGGCCTGATCCTGATGGGCCGGGCTTCCAGAGTAACGAGCGCCGGCGTCATAGATCACGCGTTGATTGCCGTAGATGAAGGTGCCCGGGATCGGTTCGTTACTGAGCACTTCGCGCGCAGCCCAGTTGGTAATGGACTGTTGCGTGATCCAGAATCGATACGTGCCGAAGCTGTTGGCGGGCACCGCGCCACCAAAATGAATTAGACCTTCGCGAACCGGGCTATTGTCGGTGCGCAACGGCGGAAAGCGCGTCACGGCGCCCAGGGTGTCGGTCGCTTCAAGAGTGAACGCGACCAGTTTGTCGGCCGCCTGCCCCGGCAGCGTGGCGCTAAACAAACCGTCTCCGGCGACCGCGTCCCCATCCACTCCGGCATCGTTCATGGCCAAACTCGACAGGCTGGTTGACGGATCGATTCGGTAATGAACGAGGACGGAAGCCACGCCATCCGGATCGGCTGCGCGAGCGGTGATCACGACCGACTGCGCGGCGGCCGGAACAGCCGGCGTGTGGTTCACGGCAGTTAAAGCGGGGCCCGCGTTGTTGAGCGTCCGGCTGTTGCGGGCGCCGGGTGTTCCGAGGTTGCGCGGCAGGATCATCCGGTCGGTAGCTTCGAGCCAGCTTCCGCGCAAACGAAGGAGTAATTCAGGCCAGCCTTTGAGCCAACGCGCTTTGGCGCGGATGGTCGCGACGCCGGCTGGGGCGCTGCTCAAGTTGATCAGGATTTTGTTGGCGCCGATGTCGCCCCGGGAACTGGCCCGAATATGTAACGAACGGCTGCTATTGAAACCCTCCGCCGTCTCCAGCGACGAACGCTCATGGTTGCCGCGCATCAGCCATGAGTTGGTCCCCGATTCAAACGTGGCGTTGGGAACGAGGTTCGCGCCAGTCCCCACACTCACCTGCACGTCGTCGAATAAACATTCTCCTTCTTCGAGCAGCATCACGTGCAAGGCCGTCGGCGAATCACCTCCGTTGTCGAGCGGGCCGGTGAACTCGATCGTGGTCCAGGGCGCCTTGGCTGTCTCATCGCTGTCGGCCCAATTCGGGCCCAACCGGTTGTCGCTATGCGGATCGATCAATTCCAGGCTGCTGCCCCCGCCATTCGCCCAATGACCCCAGGCGCCTCCGCGTTGATATTCCACTTCGTCCACATCCACGTAGATCAGGTTGGTCGCGAGATTGCCCGGATCATCGGAGCTGACGGCCAGCTGCGGCATGGCCAGGGCCAGGCGTTCGCCCCGATTTCGTAAGGAACCGCTGAAGCCGCCGACCGTGTTGGTCTTGTTGAGTTGAGGATAGTTCGCTCGCAACCGGACCGGGTCTTTGGCCACCACTAGGTAACCACCACTCGCGATCACCGTGTTGGAAGGAAATGTAAACCCGATGCCATCGCTAAAACGCCAGCCGGCCAGGCTGATCGCGTCGGTCCCTTTATTAAACAACTCCACATATTCGTCCGCCGAATCTCCCGAGATCGGCCCGTACATGAGCTCATTGATGACGATGTCTCGCGTGAGCACCGCGGCGTTGGCTGTTCCGGGCGTGGGCGCGCTCAATTCCTGGATGGCAGACGCGCCGTCCGGGAAACGTCCCGAAGAGATTCCCCTGGCCTGCCCGTTGAAGCCAATGGCGTCGATGACGCGTGTCTGGTTGGAGTTAATCAGGAAGATCCGTTCGCCGGCGGCCTTGAGGGAAAACCCCAGCTGGTCCTGATCGAGTGACACGAAACCGCGCGCCGAAATCAGCGTGGGCGAGGGGAACCGGAATTTGTTGGTGCCGGCGCTGTCGCTGAGGAAGGCCCCGCCGAGATCAAGCGGTTGCTCGCCGGCATTGAACAATTCGATGAAATCGAGCTGAGGCGCGTCGGTGTGGGCGAGGAACTCGTTGATCACGACCGGGCGCAGGGGTTCCGAGCCCAGCGGTTCCAGGCGCCCCGGGGAACCGCCGATGGCATCGCTGGCTGCCCAAGCCGCTTGTTGCCCTTCCCCGTAACTCGGATGCGCCAACACCAGCGAGTGCCCGGCCCCGTCGGCCGCTACCGGCCAGGGCGGTTTGTTCGAGTATTCCACTTCCAGAAGAATGGTATCGCTGTTGTTGCGCAAATGGATCTGACCGCCGCCGTTGGGCAGGTTGTTCGTAAATGGACCAAGCACGCCCGTCAGATGATAAACTGCCTCCAAGTCCGCCGGAGCCCGTGCCACCACCAACAGAGCGCCACCGGCTAGAATCGTCCCCGATGGAAACGTGTAGGCAATATCCCCGGAAAGACGATAATCGCTGAGATCCTCCGAGAACGGATTCGAATTGAACAGCTCGACAAATTCCAACTCCGCCTGGTGCGTGCCCAGATCAACGTCGCGCGGGTGATACATGATCTCTGACAGGACCAGCCCCGTTCGACGGCTGGAAGGGCCCAGCGCTTCCACCGGCGGCGAGGACGCGATTCGTCCGTTCCCGGAGGTAATCGGCGCAAAATCTCGCAGACGCGTTACGGCCAGCCGGTTCGTGCGATGACTGCTGGCGCCCACGCCGAAATAGAGGCGGTTCGACAGGGCCAGACTCGCGCTGCCCAGGAGAGTCCAGGCCTGGCCATCTCCGCTGGCATATCCGCTAAAACGGTCGCCCACCCGTGCCAGACGCAGCCACATGTTTGGATAACTGGGCGGGAACGTGCCCGTGGATGCAGCCGGGCGGTTCGGGTCCGTTCGATACTCAAAAAAGCTCCCGGCCATCGCGGGAGTGGCCAAGGTGCCCGCGAAACGGCTGCCTGCGTCGAGGTTTTCCCGCGCGACCAAGCCGGCCTTCGCCCAAATATCGGTGAAGTCCAATGCCTCGACGCGCACCTGATAATCGAAGTCGCCTGTGACTAATTGGAGCCCGAATTCGCCTTGGTCGACGAATCCGCCCAGATCGGCGCCGGCGGCCGACACATCGACACCTCCCGGCACGGCGGTGATCGATCCAGCCAGCGCCGGCTTGCCGACAGACCGCGGCGTGAACGTGCGCGCCACAAAAGCAGCCTGCGTCGTTATCATCGTGTTGGGCTGGCTCGCGCGATCCCGCACACTATTGATGGATAGGGCATACGCGGTGTCCATCACCAAGGGCGAAGTCGTTAGGATGACGGTGTGCGTATCGTCTCCGAAGTTGGCGTTCTGGATGATCGCTCCTAGCAGGTTGTAATGTTGGCGGTCCAACGCCGAGGCGGCTTCGACTGGCTCGGAGAACGTCACCAACACATTGGTCGCGCTTCCGTTCACGAGATCAATCACCACGGGCTGATTCGTATCGCGCAACACCGTCAAGACAACTTCAGGCGCATTGGTGCTGCCGAAGCGGTTGGTCACTGACACACTGAAGCGGGCGCCATGATCGGCCAGCGTGGTCACCGGCAACGAATAACTGCGGTTGGTGGCGTCCGGGACATCCACGCCGTTGCGTGTCCAACGATAGCTTTGGCTGACGAAATTCGCCGTCGTCACACTCCAGATCGCCGGCCGCCCTTCTTCGATGGTCAGGTCCACCGGGGTGACGGTGAGATAAGGCGCCATTTCGTAGATCAAACGCGTCGAGGGGATGGGAGATTCCGTCACGTTATTGGGCAAACGCCACTGGACGGACAGATGATCGATCAGGTTCGCTTCGTGATGCAGCGCTTCGATGTAATAACGGCGCCCGGCCTGCAGGATGATGTTCGACGATTGTTGCCAGGTGAAAGTGGTGTAAGTATCGGGCTGCACTCGCGGATCCACCCAGGCGATCAATTGTTTGTGGGCCGGATCTTCGTCGCTGCTCAGAAAAAGCTGCGACGTTTCATCGCTGGCGATCCAGAAGGTGTAACCGCCCGTGCTTGGCGGCACCAGAAATGCCCGCAGCCGCTGCCCGTAATCGTCGTCCCGATTCTGTTCGGTGCGGAAGCTGGTCAGAATGCTGGTCGAACTGGGAGCATTGTTGATGAATCTGAGGTCATTGGTCAGTTGCCACAACGAACTGTTCGCGCGGTCCAGGCCATTAAACAGCTCCCGATAAATGCCGGCAGCTTGCCCCAGCACGCCGGTCGGCCACAAAACCAATCCGAATAGAAGCAGGAGAAACGCAAGCCGCAGCACGCGTAGGTTGTTCAGCGTGCTCCGGCGAGACGCGCTTCTAAGATACGCCATGATCTTTTTCTTTCGACGCCTACAAAGGCCAAGCCTGTCGCGCCGGCCTACTCCCTCTCCCCTCAACGGGGAGAGGGTCGAGGTGAGGGGTGAGAATGGTCCAGACGGCTGGCCCGGCGCCAACCGCCGCACGCGTCCCGCGCGAATGTCACTAAAAGAACAGGCCGCGCAGCCTTGAACCTCACCGCGGCCTGCGTTCATTTCCAATGAATCCTGGCTTACTTCCGGAGCCGGAAGAACTTGACCGGATCAGCCCCGGCTCCAATCGAGATGGTGATGCTGGAGGCGCCGGTAAGCGGGTTGGGTGCTCCCGCTACCGGACCCCAGTTCGCCGCCGGCGCGCCGCCCAACGATCGGCTCGACTCCAGCGTGAAGCCGGTCGCGGCACCGCCCCAGGAGATCTGCACATTACTGCCCTGCTGCTGAATCGATAGTCCGGGCGGCACCCGCACCAACTGCAAGCCGCTCAACGTGGGGGTGACGTCAATATCGTTCGGGTTATCTGACTCGTTATTGACTGTCAACACCAGCGCACCGGCCAGATCCGGGCTGACTTCGTGGAACACCACGTAATTACCCTGATCGCGGGCGGCGGGGTCCGTGCTGGACATGCGCCGGAAGATCGATGGAGCGGACGAATAATCCGTGGCGTGCTCCGCCCGCACGTGATACTCGGGATAGGTCCCGCCTCCCGCCAGGCTCATGGCCTGTTCATAAGTAGCATTGTAAGTGAATCCAACGCAGTACGCGTAGAGATCGTAGGAACCGTCCGGCACGTTGTTCAAGGTCACCACCACCGCTCCGTTGGCGTTATGCAGGTAGCCCTGGAACAGGACGTCCTCAGCAGTGTTTTCGCCGGTGCCCGTGAAGTACGTGCGCGCCGAATAACCGATCGTGACCGGTGTCGCAGCCCCATCGGCGTCCACCAACGGCACATCGGTGGCAGTCGCGCCGGCCACGTTATTGAAGTTGGCTTGCGGCACCACGCCGACTACATCGATCGGCCGCAGTGATCCGGACGCGCCGGCGGCGTCTCCGCCGATGAAGTTAACTCCCAAGTAAGGCTGCGTGGCGGGCGCTGATCCGGGCGTGACGGTTACGGTGGCGACCGCGCTGGTCGCGACCACACCGCCGGCATGGATCACGCAACGGACCTGGATGCCGCTGTCGGCGACGTTCAAGATCGGCGTGTAAAACGCGGCCCGGGTGGCGCCGGGAACATTCGCTCCGGCCAATTGCCACTGGTAGAAAGCCGGACCTCCGGGCGACTTGGCAGAAACTTCAACACGCGCCCGGGTCCCGGCGGCGATCGTGACACTGGCTGGTTGCCGCGTGATCTCCATCGTAGCCGTGGCGGGATCCACCAACGTGCCGATGCGATCGCCGCTCAAGGGCGGCAACTGGTCGACCGGCGTGCTATCGCCCGCGCGGCGCGCGGCCACATTCACGAAGGTGTCATAATCGGTCCCTTGTTTGAGCAGAACCTGGATGTAATACCGTTGCCCGGCCGTCATCGAGGAAGGCGAGAGCCCCATGACATTCGGGTCGAACGCCATGGAGGGCGACGTGCTGGCGTCGATGATCGACTGCAGGCCGGCGGCCGTGGCGTCCGTGCTCACCGACAACTGCGCGTCGTTGTCGTTATACATATAGAACTCGTAGTTACCCGATTGCGCCGGGATGAAAAAGCCGGTCAAACGCACGCCGTAATTTTGCGCGCGCGGTTCGCTGGACGACAATCCGCGCACGACATCCACTCGATCCGGGCTGTTGGGGAATTTGGCGGCATTGACCAGCGAGCCGACATCCGTGCCAGCGATCGTGAAGTAAAGTTCGCGCCGCGTGAAACCAGGAGCCAGTTTCCAGGCAAAGAAATCGATCGTGCTGTTCGGGGCGATGACGACGCTGCCCAGATCATTCACGTCGTTAACCGTCAGTGTGTAGTGGAAGCCTTCCGTCTGCAGCGAGGTGGTGAGCGTGACGTCTTTCAGCGTGACTGGGTCCAAGTCGGCATTGTCGACCGTGACACCGCCATTGAGCTTGAAGTTGTTGGGAGCAAGCGAAAGCGAGTCGAGCGCCTTGTTGAACTTGACCTTCACGGTGGTCAGGCTGGCTGAGCTCACCGCCTTCTCAATCAGCAGCGGCAGAGCTGTGCCCGTGTTCTCCAACGCATTAAAACCGGCCTCCGTCAAAGCTGTGTCCTGCGAAAGCACAATGCGATCAAACATGAACCCGGCTTCCCGCGTGCCAATGGTGAACAAAAGCGGCTGCCCCGCGTCCACCTGCTCCTGCGATACGGTCAGCAGCGCCGTATTCTCCGGGTCCACATGATAGGTGTTGCTCTCCGGACGCACCCGCGTGTTGTTGACGGTCGCCGCCGAAAAGTCCGGGTTCGGATTGACCGGCGTGGCGTTGGCGTTGAAGACGAGCGGGGCATAGAAACTGTTGGCCGAATTCGGATCGGCGTCGGTGTAGATCTCATTGGCGCGCCAGCGGAAATACAGCTTGTAGACCCCAGGCGTGCTGAACTTGATCGCATACGAAACAAAACTGCTCGGAAACACCGTGCCATTGGCCCCACTCGCGAACAAGGCAGTGTTGCCGCTGGGTGTGACATCGTTGGTTACCACCCAGGACGTGGGTGTCCCGGCAATGATCTTGGCCTTGGCGGTCTCCGCTTCAAAGGCAACGTAGTTGGCCCCCGGCGGCTGCACGAAGACGTCCGTGTCCGAATTGGGGGTAGCGTTAAAACCCGCTTCGGTCAGGGCCACGTCCTGGCTCAATACGATCCGATCGAACATAAATCCCGCTTCGCGGGTGCCTATTGTGAATTGGAGAGGCACGCCGGCGTCCACCTGCTCCTGCGACACCGTCAACAGCGCCGTATTTTCCGGGTCCACATGATAGGTGTTGCTCTCCGGCCGCACCCGGGTGTTGTTGACCGTAGCGGCCGAAAAGTCCGGGTTGGGATTGACCGGCGTGGCGTTCGCATTCAGGACCAGCGGCGCATAGAAGCTGTTCGCTGAGTTTGGATCGGCGTCCGTATAGATCTCATTAGCGCGCCAGCGGAAATACAGTTTATACACTCCCGGCGTGGCGAACAGAATCGAGTAAGAAGCAAAGCTGCTCGGAAACACCGTGCCGTTGGCGCCCGAAGCGAACAAAGCCTTGTCCCCGCTGGGGGTTACATCATTGGTGATGACCCAGGACGTGGGCGACCCGGCGATGAGGGTGACGTTTTCCTCGGCTTCAAAGGCCACTGTGGTACCGCCGGCGGCCTGCAGGATCGTCGCCGCGCGGCCAACGGAGAAGGCTGCCATGACCACTGCGGTCACGCAGATTATGAAGATGGTTTTCATAGTGATTCGGGTGGGGTAGACCGCCAAATGAATCCGCCCAGCATCGAGACCCTGCCAGAACAAAAACGGATCAGGGCAACGCGTTGAGAGGCCATGCGGCAAGCCTTGGATGTTTGGGACTGCTTAACTTATGCCGCAAGATCCCAACAAAAGTCAAGGCTGGCGGTTGTGTCCTAATCTGAATGGGCGCATTCACGCACTGCCCCTGGAACAGTGCGACCTCGGTACGTATTCAACACGCTGACCGCAGGAAAACCGCCGGAATCCCCTCTCCCCTGAACGGGGAGCAGGGCAGGGTGAGGGGTGAGAATGGCAGAAAATCTTCGCTTCGGGGGCAGTGTCTGAATGCACCCAATTTAAATCGGGATTGGGTGATGACCAGGGCCCGCCACTCAAACCCTGCCCTGGAACTTCAATGAAGGATCGCCCTAAGGCGTCCCCAGGAGCACGACCTTTTCCAGGTCCGGCACAGTCATGTAACTCTGGTGCCCGGCGGTTTCCTTGCGGATCTTGGCCACCTGTTCGGGCTTCACGGCCAGGGCCTTATTGCCCCACGAGTTGCGCACGAAGGTCAAAACATGGGCGATGTCTTCGTCGGTCAAAGTTTCTTTCCAAGCCAACATCTGGCCGGTCCCCCAATCTTCGCCCTTCACTTTAATGGGCCCGGAGAGCCCGTGGAGCACAATGCGGATGATCCGACTGGGATCCTTGGGGGCAACCCACTCAGACCCGGCCAGCGGAGGCGCGTTTTGCGAACGGCTGCCATTGCCGTCGGCCTGATGACAAGCCAGACAAATCCTGGAATAAACCAGAGCCCCTTTGGCCGCCGCCATCGCGTCCGCGTCCTTGGGCTGGTAATCATCGATCTGTTTAAAGGATCGATAAGGATAATGGACGCGGGCATCGGCATCGCCGCCGAAGTCGATCACATACATGCCGCCCCAATACAACACCACACTCAACGCAGCCAGCACCAGGACAGGAAATCCGCTGCGGCGCACGGTCGGTTCCGCTTCGGCATCCTGGGGATTGTTTGGCCGCTCGTTCATTTGGTGGGCGTAGGGGGAGGGGGAGTCGCAGAGGTTGGTGCCGGAATGGGCGCCGGCTGGCCCGGGGCGGGCGCGGGCGCGGGCGCAGATTTGGTCGGTGGATTCGGTACCGGCGCTTCTTTCAACGGCGCATCGGCCCGCAGACTCATCAGATAAGCCGCCAACGCTTCCGCTTCGGGTTTGGGCGTAACCTCATAACCGAGCTCGACCGGCAGAGTTGGAGTTTCGCCTTCGCGCAGTTTGCGTTTCGTGAACAGGAAACGGTAAGGAGGCATCATGGATGGTTTCGTGGCATTGCCCACGACCATCTGCGGCGCGTAGAGATGTTTCAAGATCTCGGGGAGACCAGGACTGCGCGCGCCATAATTGGCCAAATCAGGCCCGACCCGCAGGTTCCCCAGTTGAACCGGATAATCGCCAAGATAATCCTGGGTCACCGTGACGCGCCGGCCCCAGCCACGCTGAATGTCCGGACCCAAATTGGCCAGAACCACCTGCGCTTTGGCGTCTCCGTTGGTGATCTGCGATGCGATGGTTTGCGCCTCCACTTGGGTTAAGCCGCTGCGCAACTTCGCCGGCGCTTGCTCGATGGCCCGCGCCACCTCGGCCGAAGCCACCCCAAGACGCGTGAGCGTGGCCGACAACTCCGCTCGATTCGTCCCCGGCTCCGCCAGCCACAAGTCGAAATTCACGCCGGTCTGCCGCACTTGCTGGCTGTGACATTCCACACAACCCAGCGATCGATAAATCTCTGCGCCCTGCCGCGCCAAACCGGACCGGGCGGCGGGATAAATCTCGCCGGTCGCTTCGATGACCGCAGGTTGTTGTTGGCCGATCTGAACCTGCGGCGCGATCAGCAATCCCCAAAAAGACGTCGCTAACGACGCCAGGATCCCCAAAAAAAGCAGCGGGCCGTTGTTCATGGTTTCCCTCCCGCTTTGGCGACCGTAGGGGTCGCGTCCGGAGCGTATCCGCAGCATTCCACCAGGACCATCTGATAGAGCGGCTGCAGTACGCGCTGCAGTAAGAGGGCGAAGTTGCCCAGAAAGGCGATTTGCCCGACCAACACGGACAACACACCCAACGTACTTATGCCTACAAACATGATCGTTCCCTTAACCACAGACGGGAACGGAACCTGCGGGTCGGTCATCTTGAACCCTTGCACAATGCCGCCGATCGTCAGGCCGAGGAACACAAGCCCCACTCCGGCCACCGAACAGACCCAATGCACGCGAATCCAGCCCGGGCGCGGCCAAGCCACCTGAGCCACGCGCGGCACGATGTAATAAAGACAACCGAACAGGACCATGGCGACGAAGCCATGCAACGTGAGAAACGTTTTGCCCACACCTGCGTAAGTGAAACCGATGATCGCGGCGACCTGCGGAGTCGCATACACCGCGCCCAGTATCCCCTGCAGCAAATAACACCCAGCCCCGAACAATACGAAGCGCAGGATGATATCCGTTTTCCAGGCCTGGCAATTGCCATGCAGAGTTCGATGCCAGTTCAGCGCGTTGATCGCCAGCGGAAGCAACAACCCAACCGTCGCCGCTGTCCCCACGCTCCCAATCCAACGCGGCACCGGGCTCTCCACCAACGAGGACAGCCCCGCGAAACTCCCAAAGCCCAGCTGCGTCCAGAACGCGAAGATCGCCAGTTCCCGGCTGAATAAAGGCTGCCCCGTCAGCCGCGGAACAAAATAAAGCACGCCGGCAAACGCGATCGGCGCGAGCCAGAGATTCAGGAAACTTCCCGTAAACCACGCGTTGACCACCGCCTGAAAACTCCCGCGCACCGGGTTAACCACCGTCAGAAAATTGGCTCCGGAATAACTCCAGGCGAACCAGAACAACCCCGCCAACAAAAACCATTGCGACGGAAATAACTCATTCTGCCGGCGCAACGTGAATAAGACCACCGCCACCAAACCAAACAACGCGAAAGCCAGAAATAAGAGGGACGCCGCCGCCCGCGGCATCTCCAGCCATTCGAAGCCCGTGCTGTAACCAAGGAGGATCCCCAGGAAGCCGACCGTCACCCCAATATTCCAGACTTTACCCGCCACCAGCAGAGGCCAATGCAGGACCAACTTGATCCCACCCAGCCGGCAGAATAACCAGAGCAACACACCCATGCCCGCTTGCGACGCAAATCCATAAAGAAAACAATCCATCGCGGCCGGACGCAATCGACCCAGGGTCAACCAGGGGCTGTCGGCCAAAAAACCCGCCGCATGCAGCTTGATGGCGATGATAAACTGCAGCAGCGAGCCGAGCACCAGCCAGGCCAGCGCGCTGGCAAACAAGAGAAGCACCGGCCAGCGGCACGACGCATCGATCTGCGCGGCCGACCAGCGGCCCTCGGCTGGACTGGGCGTAAAGGTCGGCGGCGGCTCCGTAGGGCCGTGACCTAAGTTGGGATGCGAAGAAACGTTCATCCGAATGCGGCCACTCCAATCGCGGTCATTCGTACTTGTTCGGAGCTTCCGGCGGTTTAGGCGGCGGTTCCGCAGCTTTGTTGGCGCGGGCGATCATCGTGGCCCGAGCCGCCGCCGGGTTTTGATATTCTTGCACGGTCAATTCCATGGCCCGCTCGAGGCGAAGCCTGATTAGGCCTTTGCCGACATCAAGGACTTCATAACTGTGAACGGCTTTGTCGTTCTCGGCCCGGATATCAGCCAGCGCCTTCTTGCGTTCGTTGATGCGCGCCGTGTTGAGGGGCGCAGGTTGCAGATAGCGCGTCATGGCCAGCACCAGAATGCCGACGATCAGAAAGGCGCCAAGGACGCCGATCAGCGAACTAACCCTTTGCGATGTGCTGTTCATGTTCCTGTTGCTGGTTTGCTAGTTGCTAGTTGCTAGTTCCTAGTTCCTGGTTGGCTATTGGCTATTGCGCATTCCGCATTCCGCACTGGAATGGTTCCTGATTCCTTGTCGTCGTTGTTGTCGTTGTCGTTTCGTGGATCGGCGGTTGGGGCTACTTGGTCCCATGGTCCACATCGGGGTAGGAATGGATCCCCAACGCCTCGCCGAGGCGCGGATCGTTTACCGGATAAGGTTGATGCGATTTAAAGTATTTGATGAACACCAAAGACAGCACGCCGCCGATGAAAGCCATGCAAACAAGGTCCAGCGGATTGATCGTGAATCCTTTCGGGCTGATGAGCGGCATGATGTTGAAAGACATGTCGCAGAAATGCATGAGCCACGCCCAGATCGCCAGGGGGATCATCACCGTCAGCTTCAGCTTCATGTCGATCCGCAGCAGCGTCAGGAACGGAAACAGGAAATGGCCAAACACCAGCAGCATACCGATCTGCCACCAGGAACCCTGTTCGCGTTTCACGTAGTAAAAGGTTTCCTCAGGAATATTGGCGTTCCAGATCAGGAAATACTGCGAGAAATGGATGTACGCGTAAAAAACGGTGAAGGCCAGCCAGAGCACACCAATGTCATGCATCTGCCGCGTGCCCACCACGGCAGCCAACGGACCGCTGCGCTTGAGCACCGCCGCCAGCACATAGAGTGTCGCCAGCGCCGTCCAGACGGCACCGGCAAAATAATACACCCCGTACATGGTCGAGAACCATTGGTGTTCCAGCGCCTTCATCCACATGATCGCTCCGAGCGTGAGCGAAAAGCCGAATGCATAGATCCCATACGCCGAATGCATGCGCAGCTTGCGCGTGCACAACACGCGCGTGGCGTCGTCCCGCGCCGGCGTCGTGTCCTGTTTCAAGGACCATTTCCTCAAATTGTAGGAAAGCCAGGTCCAGACCGCGAACACGACCAGGGCGGAGATGTAGAAACCGGGTTTGGTAAACAAAGGCTGCTTGGCATGCAAGGCATGATCCGTATGCGGATCATGCTGCATCCAGTTGTAAATCTGGGTCGGCCCCAGAACGGCAATCGGAATGAACAACACCGCCATGATCGGCAGCAGAAAAGCCATGTGCTCCGTCACCCGCCTCAAGGGCACCGTCCAATTCGCATCAAACAAATGATGGATCAGCGTCAGGAACAATGCCCCCAGGCAGATGCTCAGGAAAAACATGTAGGCCAACAGATACGAATAGGCGAACTGCTTGGGCACAAAGAACAGGCCCAAAAGACTTCCGACGCCACCGGCTCCTGCCAAGAACAATGGCAGCTTTTGCCAAAGCGGCGGGATCACCAGCCGGGCGGGTTCTTGGGTTACCACGAGAGCGGACGTACTCATAAGTGCTCAGCTATTGGCTATTGGCTATCGGCTATCATTGGCCATCGGCTATTTCGCAGGAGCGTTGGTCACGGCGGCGTTCGCAGAGGGCGGCATGGGCCGGGTCACGCTCGCCCGCATGTCGGCCGGCACATCGTCGATCATCGCCAGCCGGCTCCGTTGCAAGGCGCGCACATAGGCCACGATCGCCCACCGATCCGCGATGGAAATGTTCGCGGCATAACCTTGCATCAGGCCTTTCCCATAACTCAGCGTGTTAAAGATCTCGCCGTCGCTTTGCTGCGGTACCTTGCGCGTCACCGCGTCATGCAAATCCGCGATGGTCGCCATGCCGAACTTGGTGGTGATCCCTTTGCCATCCCCTTGCACGCCGTGGCAGGGCGAACAATTGATGTTGTAGCGTTGTTCTCCGCGGGCCATCAGCTGTTGCGTGACCGGCACCGGAATGGTGGCCACCCAATTCGTCGTGCCCGGTTGCTTGCCGGTGTTCTCGGGGGTGTCGGCCCAGGGCGTGCCGCGGGCGATGGTTCCGGGAATGGGCTGTTGCGAGCTCAGGCCATCCCGGAAAAAGCTGTTGGCGGCCTGAGGCCGCAGTTTGGGTTGCCGATCCATGTCCGGGAACAGCTCGATGGGCGGCCGGCGCGACATATCGCCGCGTTTACCGGCGATGGTCATGACGGCAATGACCACCACTCCAAAGGCGAGCAGCAAATAGCGCATTAGTCCCGGACCTCCTCGATGTGCCGGCTGCCGGCTTCCTCCAGCAGCTTGCGGGTTTCGGTGTCATTAAACCTCGGGTCACTGGCTTCCACCGCGATAAAAAACTTGTCGTGCGTCACGCGTTTGAACCGTTCACTGGTGAAGAGCGGGTGATACCAGCGCGGCAACCGGTTCAAAAGCAGCATCCCGCCCAAGGACCCAAATGCCCCCAGCAGGATCGTGCACTCGTAGGCAACTGGAAAACCGAAGATCGGACTGAACAATGGCTTGCCGCCCACTTCAATCGCGTAGTCCGAGGCGTTCATCCACCAGATCATCAGGTAACCCAGGGTCAAGCCGGTGGCCCCGCAACAAAACGTGAACCAACCAACCTGCGATTTCTTCAGGCCCATGGCATCGTCCATCCCATGCACCGGGAACGGCGTGTAAACATCCCAACGCCGATATCCGGCATCACGCACTTTGGCCGCCGCGTGCAGGATATCTGCGGTGGTTTCGTACTCCGCCAACAACCCATATTTTACGGTTAAATCAGCCATAGCACTGCTCCAGAGTCCCCTCTCCGCTTTCCGCTTTCCGCTTTTCGCTTTCCGCTTTTCATCAATGTCCTCCTTTCGCGCCGCCCAACGGATGATGCGGGTCGGCTTGCGGGACCACGCCTTTGACCTCGGAGATGGCGATCGCGGGCAGGAACCGCATGAAGAGCAGGAAACAGGTGAGGAACAAGCCGAACGTTCCGATGAACTGCCAGATGTCCACCCAGGTGGGCGAGAAATAAGCCCAGTTGCTCGGCATGTAATCCCGATGCAACGACGTCACGATGATGACAAACCGTTCGAACCACATCCCGATGTTCACAAAGATCGAGATGATGAACACAAACAGCAGGTTGGTCCGGACCTTCTTAAACCAGAACAATTGCGGGCAGACGACATTGCAACTGATCATCGTCCAGTAAGCCCACCAATAGGGAGCCGGCTCGATCCCCCAGAGCGGGCCCAGGATAAACGGATCGGCCGCCCGGTTATGCATGAAGACGAAGCGTTCGTACGGATTGCCGCTATACCAGGCGATGAAAAACTCCATGGCGTAGGCGTAACCCACGATCGAACCTGTCGCCAGGACCACTTTCCCCATCAATTCCACGTGACGCACCGTGATGATCTCCTCCAGATGGCAAAGCGACCGCATCGGGATCATCAGGCTTAACACCATGCCGAACCCCGAAAAGATGGCGCCCGCCACGAAGTACGGCGGGAAGATCGTCGTATGCCATCCCGGCAACTGGGAGATGGCAAAGTCAAAGGACACGATCGAGTGCACGGACAACACCAGCGGCGTGCTCAAGCCGGCCAGCAGCAGATACGCTTTCTCGTAGTTGCTCCAATGCCGGTTCGAACCGGTCCAACCCAGCGAAAACAGGCCATACAAGATCTGGCGGATCTTGTTCTTGGCCCGATCCCGCATGGTAGCCAAATCCGGGATCAAACCCATGTACCAGAAAAGCAGTGAGACGGTAAAATACGTGGAGACGGCAAACACATCCCACAAGAGCGGGGACCGGAATTGCGGCCAAACCGAGTTCGCATTCGGCAACGGCAGCAGCCACCAACCAAGCCAGATACGCCCGATATGAATCAACGGGAATAATCCGGCGCAAATAACAGCGAAGATGGTCATCGCTTCGGCTGCGCGGTTAATGGACGTGCGCCAGCGTTGGCGGAGCAGAAACAAGATGGCGGAGATCAGCGTGCCGGCGTGGCCGATGCCGATCCAAAAGACGAAGTTGGTAATATCCCAGGCCCAACCCACCGGGATCATGAGGCCCCAAACGCCCACGCCGGTGCTCATCAGGTAAAGCACCATGCTGAAGCACACCACCATGATAAGGAAGCTGGGAACAAACAGCGCCCACCACCACTTGGGCGTTTTGCCCTCAGCTACTTCCGAGATCTTGTCGGAGATCCAGCCCAAGGGCCGCCGGTTCAGGATCAGGGGTTGGCGAACCAACTCTGGCGGGGTCGTCGGAATCGCCGGCAGGTCTTTGGTTAACGTGTCGGCCATTAATGGGCTCCTTTCTGCTCGCCGGCAGCGCCTTCCTGAGCACCGTGGCCGGCGTGCGATTCACCGAAGGGGGTCGGCGTATCCTGCTCCTGAGCCTCCCGCACACTTAACGGGATGGCGGCGTAGTCGGGCATCTTCGGATTGGGATTGCGGATGCGCGCCAGGTACGTGACGCGCGGCCGGGTATCGAGGAACCCGAGCACGTCATAGCTGCGTTCATTTTTGTGGAGCTGCGAAACGCGGCTGGATTCATCGAGCAAATTGCCGAAAACGATGGCCTCGGCCGGGCACGCCTGCTGGCAGGCCATCTTGGGCACGGTGCCTTCCTGTTCCTTCAACTGCACATTGCCGCTGGGCCCTGCCTTGACTTTCTGCGCGATCTTCGCTTGCTCGATCCGCTGCACGCAGAAGGTGCACTTTTCCATCACGCCGCGCATGCGCACCGAGACGTCCGGATTTTTCACCAACTTCAGCAAATCCCACTCGTCATCCGGGCGCGTGCCGAGGTCCGGGTTCCTCCACCAGCGGGCTAAGTTCCATTCGCCATCCGTGGCCGTAGTCAGCGGGCTGCCATAGAAGGGGCCCTTCAACTGATCGAGCGAACGCTTGTTGTAATCGAAAAAGTTGAAGCGCCGCACCTTGTAGGGGCAGTTATTCGAGCAGTACCGCGTGCCGACGCAGCGGTTGTAGGCCATGACGTTGACGCCTTCTTCGTCGTGGACAGTGGCGTTGACAGGGCAAACCGATTCGCACGGGGCATTCTCGCAGTGCTGACAAAGCATGGGCTGCACGACTGCTTGCGGGTCGTCCACCAGTTCGTGATGCCCTTTGCCGGCCATCCCGCTGAAGTAACGATCGATGCGCATCCAATGCATCTCGCGGTTGCGCATGACCTGGTCCTTGCCGACGATGGGAATGTTATTCTCGCTTTGACAGGCCAGCACACAAGCGCCGCAGCCCACGCACGACGATAAGTCGATGGACATGCCCCATTGATGGAGGTCGCTCTTGAACAACCCTTTCAGTTTTACTCCCACCTGGCCGCCTCGCTTCTCGAAACCGTCGTAGGGATGCTCGTAGATTCCCGACGGCCGGCCGGTTTTGCCGTCTTTGGCGATGTACCCCGAGACCTCCGGCGAATCCAAATCGAAATGTTTGGAGAACTGCGGGTTCTTGGCGTAATCGTCCTTGTTGGCCTCGCGAATGATGGGGCGGCCATCCATCGACCCGTGCTCTTGGGTCACGGCCACGCGATGAGTCTCGCCCGTCTTGGTGAGCTTGGCTCCGACGGCAAAACTGGGGCCGTTAACCGTGCGCAAGGCGTAGGCGTTGTATCCGACGCCGTGCCCAATTCGTCCCGTGCCCCCATTTGCGGTCTTGGTCCGCCCGTAGCCCAAGGCCAGCCCAAGCGAATAATCGGCTTGCCCGGGCTGAATCCAGATCGGTCCCTGCAGCTTGCGCCCGCCCAGTTCCAGTTCCACCACGTCACCGTTCTTAACTTTGAGTTCCTCGGCCGTCTTACGGCTGATGGCGATGACGTTGTCCCACGTGACCTTAGTGATGGGATCAGGAAATTCATGCAGCCAGCCGCTGTTATTCCAGCGGCCGTCATCCATGCGCAGGTCCCGATAAAAAACGAGCTCCAACGAATCTTTGCCGGGCGCGGCGGGAGTTACCGCCGCAAACGCCGAGCTGATCACATCGGCCGCCACCGGGGCATCGTTGCCTTTGGGAGTCGCGCCGCCAATGAAGCCGTCATGCAGAAACTTCTTCCACGCTTCTTCAAAATTGCCGCCGCCGGCAAAAGCGCGGAAAGTCTCGCGCACGATGTCATGCGGCTTGGTCATCGTCACCGGAAACCCGCCGAGATGCGCCAACACTTCCAATTCCGTCATCCCATCGAATAACGGTGCGATTAACGGCTGGATGGGGACCACCGTGCCATCGCTGGTTCGCGCGTCGCCCCAGGATTCCAGATAATGCGCGCGCGGAATGCCGAGCCCGCTGCCATAAGTAAGCGCAGACGTCTCATCCTCGTAATCACTGAGCCGGATTATCTCCGTGGCTTTCTTTTGCGCTTCGACCCAGTTCGAATCGGCCGGCGCCGTCAAGGCCGGGTTGCCGCCGAGGATAACCAGGGTGTCGACCGCGCCGCTCGTCACATCCCGAGCCAGGCCAGCCAAATCGGTGGTGTTCGGCGCTGGCGGAATCTCCGAAAAGAAAACCGTCTTGCCGTGGTTGCCGAGCGCGGCGTTGAGCAGGCGCGCAATTAAATGGACCGCGGCCGGCTGGCGATGTCCGGCCAGCACCGCCGAAGCGCCGGCGTTGGCTTTTAAGTCGGCCGCGCATTCCTCAATCCACTTCGGGTTAACCGAAGCAGGCAGAGTCAACCGGCGGGCGAGATCAGCGAGGGCAGCGTTGTCCGGGGCGATCTTGGCCGCCAACTGCGCCGCCACGTTCACCACCTGGCTGGTCGGCACGCGCAGCCGATGGTCGGCGTTCAGACCGGTCAAAGTGAACAACCCTTCCACGGCATAAAGCCGGTTCATCGGGTCGGAAGTTTTCTCCATCTTGCGTCCGCGGGCGAATCCGCGGATGAGCCGGTAGGCATCGGCTTCGGAGCCGACGAAATCCGCATCGAGCGTGACCAACACTTTGGCCTGATCGAGTTTGTAGTAGGGGACGCTGCCGGTGAGCCGGCGAGCGCCTTCGAGATCCACCGGCTCGTCGATCACCCATTTGGCCTGAGGATATTTCTGTTGCAGGGCGTACTGCAGGCGCAAGCGCGACGGCGAACTGCTTTGCTCCAGCACGAAGGCCACGCCTTTACCGCCGTCCTTGGCGAAATCGCCCGCATACTCGGCCAGTCGATCAACGGCCTTTTCCCGGCTGATGCTTTCGCTCTGCCAGGTGTAGCGCTGGGCACGGTCCGGATCGTAAAGGCTGATCAACGACGCCTGCGCAAAGGTATCCGTGGCGCCATTGCTGTCCGGATGCTGCGCATTGCCTTCGATCTTCGTTGGCCGGTTCTCGTGTGACTTGACCACCAGCGGGATGGCGCCGCCGCGCGTCGGCATGGCCGTGGCGAAGAACTGAGGCACGCCATGAATGTAGCCTTCGGGCATTTTGCCGAAGGGCAGAATCTTTTCCTCCGGCCGTCGGCAGCCGCTGCCCAGCACACCCAAACCGCCCAACGCGAAGGAAGCCGCCATCAGCTTGACGAAATGCCGGCGCGACACGGCGTCCGTGAATTCGCTGGCGCCGTCCGGAAACTCGCGCTCCAGCCACTGGCGGAATTCCGGGGCGTCGACCAACTGGTCCAGGCTGCGCCAGTATTTCTGGCCGCTCTCCGGCTCGGGACAGGGAGGAGGGATGGTTTTCATCGATGACAAGCGGAGCAGTTCTGCGACGCGTTCACTTTCCAGTCGTGGACGAATTTTCTGCCTTGCTCGAGCTGTTTGCTGGCGGCGACTTCGGGATCGGGATCCCAGGTCCAATCGAGCTGGGTGATCTTGTCGACCGGACGCAGGTTCAGTTCCGGATTGCGATGGCAATCGAGGCAGAACGTCATGCTCAAAGGCTTGGCGTGCTGCACTTCGTCCATCTTATGGATCTCTCCATGACATTTCACACAGGAGACGCCGCGGTTCACGTGCACGGAATGGTTGAAGTAAACGTAATCGGGCACTTTATGGACCTGCACCCAAGGGATCGGTTTGCCGGAAGCGGCGCTTTCGCGGACCAGGGCCAGCCGGGGGTCATCTTTGAGCACCTGGTTATGGCAGTTCATGCACGTGGTCGCGGAGGGGATGTTCGAATACCAGGACTTCTCCACGGCACTATGGCAGTACCGACAATCGATCCCGAGCTGATCGACATGCACGGAATGCGGAAACCCGACCGGCTGAATCGGCTGATAACCGACCCGCGTATATTTGGGTGTGAAATAATACCAGAGTCCCCCAATTACGCTGGTGGCCGTCAACAAGCCGCCCACCACCAGGATCAACGGAAGCCGGTTGGTCCACTTTGGAAAAATGGCTGGCATCTCAGTGCGTTGTTCAGTGCGTTATGTCAGGGCGCAAAACGCGCGGTTGTTTGGATACGTCAGAACGACTACCGGAACCGACTACCGGAACCGACTACCGGAACCGACTACCGAAAACCGACTACCGAAAACCGAAAAAAACGACTGCCGAAATCGGCAAGAGCGGTGTTCTTGACGATGGAGCCCCCAGCCGTCAACTGTTTTTTCTCACTGCAATTCTCGACTGCGTTCCTCAGGTTCCCGACCCCAGACGGGTCAGCGGATGTTACCGCCAACCACTGACTCACCCATACCTCGCTTGCTCTGGCTCTGGCAAGAAACTTTGTGAAATTTTTCACAAATTCGGAACTGTTAATGCCGCTGATAAGATCTGGTGAACCCACACCGCCGTTTCCCAGCTCTCCGACCCTCCCGGCCGGCGGCCTTCCATGCTTGCTCTTCTCCCTCCCGTTCAACCGCCTCCGCGACGGCGCAACCCCGCCAGATAATCGTCCAACCGCATCGCGGACACCGGGTAGGCCGTCCCCAATTCCTGTGCAAAAAGCGAGACCTTGAACTCCTCGATCATCCAACGAAACGTCTGCACATCCTTGAACAGCTCCGGAGCATGGGACGCCCCCGAAAGGCGAAGCAGGGCCGCACGGTAGGGAGCCAGGCGACGGGCTTTCTCCTGATCCTTCAACGGATTCAGCGCGGCACGTTCCGCCCGAATCAGAAGCGCCTTCAGATAACGCGGGAAATGTCCCAATTGCTCGAAGGAAACCGTCTGCAAAAAGTCTGTCGGCAGGAGTGCAGCTAGTTCCTCGGCCAGAAGCGCGCCGAGGCCGGAGGGTTGGCCGGGGCTGTTCGGGGTTGGCTGGTTGCTGAGTTGCCCCAGACTCGTCAAAGTCTTGCTGCCGCCAGCGTTCGGATCCCGGGATGCCGGCCCGCAGCGGCGCAGAATTTCCTGTCGCAATTGCAGGATGGAGTCCAGTCGATCACTGAATTGCACGGCCAGACCAGGCAGGCGGCGTTGAGCTTCAGCGATCGCCGTCTGGAAATGCGTCTCGGTCAACGCGGGAAACGCCTCGCGCGGCATGAGATGTCTCTTGAGATGCTCGAAGGCAGCATCCTGCAATTGCTCGGCGGAACACAAGGAACGCGCCGCGGGTTCCAGACGTGACAGGGCGCGCAGATCCCGCTGCAACCAACCCAATTCACGTCGCAAGGTCAGCTCAAGCAATCGATGAAGGCCAGCCAACCGGGCGCGACGTTCCGCTTCCTGACTTCGAAATAGCCGGACGCTGACGTGTTCGTCCTCGGTTTGCAGTCCGGGCCAGGCATACACCGCCAACTCGGCAGGATGTGTTCCCGAGCCAGGCCGGCCTTCGTTCACGGTGATGCGTTCGGGCAAATCGCCGAAGGTCCATCCCGTCAAGGCCGCGCGCTCCCAACGCTGCGCCACCCGCATCCAGTCCGGCGAGTCTCCAGCCGAGGTCGCCCGGATGTGTTCCACTTTCGGACGCAGCAGTTCAAGATCGCGTCCGGCGGTGAGGGGTTGTTGGTCGCGGCCGATGATTTCGATGCGCGGCCGCAGATGGGCTGGGAGCGCGTCGGCGCGCCAGTTCTGGGCTTCGACGGCCACGCCATAACGTTCCCGAAGGAAAAGGGCCAGGTCCTGAAGCAAGGAGCGGCCTGCGGGCCGGAAATCGCGCACGATCTCCGCAATTTTCGGCGCCAATGGCATCAGTTCACGCCGGATGCTGCGGGGCAAGGCGCGCAAAAGTTCGCCGGCTTGTTCCTCGCGCAATCCGGGCACCGCCCAGGTCAAACTGGCTGCGGACACAGTTTGGGCCAGGTCCACAGGCAACCGCACGGTTACTCCATCGGTCTCGTCGCCCGGCGCGTAGGCATAGGCCAGCGCCACCGGTTGTCCGCCCAAGGGAACCACGTCCGGAAAGGCGTGCGGGTCGTAATTAAGATCAATTCCGCCGATCAGATCTGTCTCGGCAGCACAGAGTGCTGACGTGCCGTGGCCTGCCCCCAGCCAACGGGTCAGTTCTTCCCGCGAGGACATGTGACCCAAGCGCGCGGCATAAAACTCGAACAGGGCCCGGTCCATATCCGGCAGGTCATGTCGCCGCACCCGCGTTCGCCACGTGGCGATCTTCTGACGAACCTGGCGGTTATGCTCGAGGAACCCATAGAGCGCCGGCACGGGAGCTGCCCGGTCGGCTGATTCCAGCAGACTGCGGCTGGTCGGGTTGCCGCGGGCGGACCTTTTTTCCGGGGCGAGGGCAGGTTCAGGAAACAAGCCCTCTTCGAGCAGCGCCGTTTGGATGAAAATCTCGGTCGCTTCAGTCGGGTTGATGTTCCCGTAAGCCACCTGGCGATGGCGAACTTCCAGGCCGTAGAAGGTCAGCTTTTCTTCAACGAGGACGCGACCAGCCTGGGCGTCCCAATGCGGGTGCTGATGTGATACCTGGCAGAGATGGGGAGCCAGTTCCACGATCCAATGCGGGTCGATGCCCGCCACGGTGCGCGCGAAGATCTGCGATGTTTCCACGATCTCTCCGGCCACAATCCATGGCGGCTGCCGGCGCGCGGGTTCGCGTCCGATCGGGCGGCCTCCACCTGACTCCGGCCCCTGCCCCGCGCGGTGGGCGGCGCCTTTCACTTTTTCATTACGATCAAACAACGTCGAACCCGGAAAGAGCATCACTTGCCGATTGCCGCAGGCCTTATACAGGTTGCGTTCGCTGCGGCAGGCCACATGCCCCAGCAAGCCGCTCAGGATGGAGCGATGAACGGCATCATGAGTCGCCTCGCGCTCATTGAGTTGTTCGGCACCCACCTCCTGCAAGGCTTCGTGCAACTGTGCATGCAAATCCTGCCATTCGCGCATCCGGGTATAGGAGAGGAAATGGGTCCGGCAAAATTTACGGCGCTGGTTCTGAGTGCGGAGTCGTTCCCACTGCTCATGGCATGCCTTCCAAATATTGAGCAGGGAAAGAAAATCCGACTGCGGATCGACAAACCGCCGATGGGCAGCCTCGGCGGCGTCCTTTTGGTCGAGCGGCCGCTCGCGCGGGTCCTGGATGCTTAAACCCGCGGCGATGATCAATAATTCGCGCGTGGCGTGCTCGCGTTGGGATTGCAGCAGCATCCGGCCCAGCGTAGGATCGATGGGCAAGCGCGCCAGATCCCGGCCCAACGGAGTCAGCTCCCGCCGTTCATCGCATGCGCCCAATTCCTGGAGCAGCTTGTAACCGGCCGCGATGGCCGCCGGCGTTGGCGGATCGAGGAACGGGAAGGTCTCAATCTCGCCCAGATGAAACGCTTTCAGGCGCAGGATGACCTCGGCCAAATTCGCCCGCTGAATTTCGGGTTGTGTCTGCGGCGGGCGCTCCGCGAAATCCGCCTCGGCATAAAGTCGGATGCAAACGCCTTCCTGCACGCGACCGGCCCGGCCTTGTCGCTGGCGGGCGCTGCTTTGGGATACAGGTTCGATCGGCAGGCGCTTGGTTCGCGTGCGCGGGTTGTAACGGCTGATCCGGGCCAGGCCCGTATCGATCACGTACCGGATCCCTGGGATGGTAAGGGAAGTCTCGGCAATATTCGTGGCGATGATGATCTTGCGCCGGGGCGAGTTGACAAAGACCCGTTGCTGTTCCCCGGCGCTTAACCGGCCGAAGAGCGGGATGATCTCCGAGTCCCCGCCGCCGCGGGCGTCCAGTAGATCGCGCATCTCTCGAATATCCCGTTCTCCGGGCATAAAGACCAAGACATCGCCTTGCGCCCAGCCTGGCTCGGTCAGAACCCGTTCCACCGCCTCAACGGCTGCGTCCACGAAGGTTTTCTCGCCGGTCTCCTCCGCCTCGGCGTCGAACGGAGCATAGAGGACCTCCACCGGATACAGGCGGCCGGAGACCTCCAGCACCGGCGCGTTTTCGAACGCGCGCGAGAACGCGACCGGATCGATGGTGGCGCTGGTGATGATCAATTTTAGATCGGCGCGTCGGCTAAGCAGCTCTTTCACATGGCCGAGCAGGAAATCGATGTTCAAGCTGCGTTCATGCGCCTCATCGATGATGAGCGCGTTGTATTCCGACAACAGCGGGTCGCCTTGGGTCTCCGCCAGCAAGATGCCGTCCGTCATCACCTTGATATACGTCTGCGCGCTCGAACGGTCGTCGAACCGGATCTTGCAGCCCACTTGTCTTCCCCATTCCACCTTCAGTTCCTCGGCAATCCGGCGTGAAATGGAAAGGGCCGCCAGGCGTCGCGGCTGCGTGCAACCGATCTTGGCCTCGATCCCGAGACCCGCCTCCAGGCACATCTTCGGAATCTGCGTGGTTTTGCCTGAACCCGTCTCACCGGCAATCACCACCACTTGATGATTGCGAATGGCGGCGACGATCTCGTCCTTGCGACTGGTGATGGGCAGTTCGGCGGGATAAACGATCGACGGCACTTCGCGGCGACGCCGTTCCCGCAACGCCACCGAAGCCCGCGCCTGCGCCAATAACCGGTCGAGGATCGCGTCGTGGGTGTCCGGGTGATGCCGATCTCGCAGCAGCCGAACCAAGCGCGAGCCTAGCCGGACCCAATCGGGCAACAGACAGCGCGGCAACAGCGCCTGAAGTTCTTGCAGCCGCGGATCAGCCATAGGAACGGGATGGTAACGGTTCTGGGTTCTGGGTTCCAGGTTCCAGGTTCACGGTTCACGGTTCACGGTTCTCGGTTCGGGGTTCAGGGTTCAGGGTTCGGGGTTCAGGGTTCAGGGTTCGGGGTTTACGGAGCTGTGAGGATTTCCTACAGAACCCCGAACTCCTCAACCTTGAATTGAACCCTGAACCTGGAACCTGGAACCGTGAACCGTGAACCGTGAACCTGGAACCTGGAACCTGGAACCCTGAACCGGGAACCGTGAACCCCTCCCTAAAACCAGAAGTGAAGCACACGCAAAAGACCTTCGTTGAGGAATAGTGGCACGGGTCCGATCACGATCACCCACGCAAAAATCCGCCGCAGCCACGCATGGTTTTCCAGCCAGGCCCGTTCAAACTCCAGCCCGCCGGCTTGCAGCCCGAAGTAAATCAGCATCGACCCGAATTGATTGCGCCCATGCACGAGCCAAAGTCCAAAGTTTACGACATACTCATGAATGAGCCCCGACCACAAGAACACCGCAAACACAGCCAGACCCGGCCGACGCCGGCATAGTCCTAATATCACCTGCCGGAACCAGTCGCTCATCCACAAATTCCAGCGGCGCCCCCAAAAATCCGCCAGACTTCGGGTGCCAAGCACGCCGTCATGCACGGGCGGAAGGATACGCCCAAACGGCAGATAAAGCGGCCGCACGAGATCGGCGAACGCGCCTGTGCCCAGCCACAATAGTGGCGCAGCCACATAACTGAGCGCAGGTCCGGGCCCAGTGAGGCCCGCGTGGACTGCCAGCCTCCGCAACAGCCAATGTGCACCCAGGAAGCAGCCAACTGCGCACGCCACCCTGCCAAACAAACAGATGACCCGCCGCGTATCAGCGGGCTGAACCCTGCCCAGGGTGGCCACAGCCAGCAGCGGGCTCAGCCAGAAGAACACGCGCTGCCCCCGAGGAGGAGGCTTCCGCAGAGCGCCCATCGCCTTGAGCGCGAGTTCGAGGAAGGCCAAAAGCACCACGAACACTGCCGTCATCCGCCAATCAGCTGGGTCAGATACCACGCTTAGTTGAAGTGCTCAGTTGTTGCCTGTCCTTGCGCGCACGTTCAGGGCTTTCTGCGTGACTGGATGGCAGTTCGAAATGTTCGTTCAATCTTCTGACAAACTTCCGGGGTCCAGGTCACGGCCAATAGTTAATATGGCCCAGGGCCCATAGCCCATAGCCCAATAGCCAACAACCAATAACCAATAACCAATAGCCAGCGAACCCCAAACCCTGAACCCCAAACCCTGAACCCTGAACCCTGAACCCTATAGCAAACCGCCTCAAAAAAAATTGAAAATTTTTGCCAGATTCGGCTCTCGGCTCACGTGTATGTGAGTGCGGACAGCATGGCGGCCGGGTTCGGGCCCGGATCAACGCTGGTGCTGCGCTGGAAAGGAGGAAGCTGTTTGCACTGTCGACCGCCGGAAATCTGGACGCCGGATCGGGCTTTCACGCTCATCGAGTTGTTGGTGGTCATCGCCATCATCGCGATCCTGGCCGGGCTGCTTTTGCCCGCGCTGGCGGGCGCGCGCACGCGAGCTCGTTCCCTCACCTGCCTGAATCATCTGAAGCAATGGGCCCTCGGGTTTACCCTTTACGCCCACGACAACGACGACACCGTCCCCGAAGAGGGCAACGTGGGGGCGCGCATCGATCACCCACAAAACGCGCAGGCCTGGTACAACGAAGTGGCTGCTTCGATCAACGATCTTAGTCTCGCCCTTCTTTACGATAACAACCGGCCGCCCCAACCGGGTGAATCCAGTCTGTTCGCCTGTCCGTCCGCCCCACGGCCCACCTTCAAGCCGTCTTTCGCCAAAGCATTCTTTATGTATGGCATGAATGGACAGCTCTGCATCAACCGGTCCACCCGCACCGGTCCTCCGCAGCTGCCGAACACACGCCTGGCCGGCGTGTTGCGGCCTTCCGACACCATCTTTATCGCCGAAGTGGACGGCAATTCCGCTACGGAACCTTCGCAATCGAATGTGACCGGACGTTATGCGGTGGGCCGCCATGAGCGCCGCGGTCAGTTCGCGATGTGCGATGGGAGCGCACGCGCGCTGCGCACGAACGACTTTCTTAGAACCGCCGGAGCCGCCAACAACGCCGCGGTGGAATGGGAAACGGCCCAGGCGGTTTACTGGTATCCCACGCCCACGACCCCCAACTGATCCTCAACCAAGGAAGAACATCATGAAACAGCTGCCCGTCACCGTCATCCTCTGCCTCCTGCTCCCGCTCCTGTTCCCCCGCCCTGCCCATTGCGCCCTGGTGCTGGCGGAATCTTTCGACTACGCGAATGGCCCGTTGACCGAGGTGTCCGCGGGCCGCTGGGTCACCCACGGCGGCGTTTCCAATCAGATTCAGGTGGTCGGCCAGGAAGTGGTGCTCACGCAGAACGACAGCGAGGATGTCAACGCGCTGCTCGCGAACGGGCCTTTCCGCGGACCCACGCTTTACGCAGCTTTCAGCGTTAGGTTCAGCCGGCTGCCGGGCGGCCCGGGTGGTTACTTTGCTCATTTCAAAGACAGCACCGCCACGGGTTTCCGAGGCCGGGTTTACGCCGCCACCAACGGAGCCGCCGCGGGCCGGTTCCGGTTGGGGATTGCCAACGGCGCCGGCGATGCGGAATTCATCAATGCCGATCTGGAATTGGGGCAACGCTATCAACTTGTGCTTCGATACCAAACTGGCGCACCCGACAGCACTCTCTGGATCAATCCGGTGGGCGAAAACTCAGTCCGCGATCGCGCCGATGCCCTCGACGCCACCACGGCAACGGCCATCACCTCCTTCGGATTGCGCCAGGCACAGACGGCCAGCAGCGGCATTGGCACCTTAGCCTTTGATTCGCTCAAGGTCGGGACGTCCTTCGCCGAGGTTCTCGATTCCTACGATCCTCGCCTGGCGCCGCCCGCGCTCAGCCGGATCCCCGACCAGAGCATTCCGGCCGACTCTTCAACCCCCGCCGTCCCGTTCATGGTTCAGGACGGAGAAACGGCTGCTGACGCCTTGCTGCTCACGGCAGTCTCGGATCATCCCGAACTGGTGGCAACGTCAGGTGTCGTTTTCGGCGGCGGGGGTTCCAATCGGACCGTCACCGTCACGCCAACCCCTGGCCGGCAGGGGGGTGCGCGTGTCACCGTTACGGTCCAGGACGCCGACGGCAACACCGCCAGTGGGACCTTCCAGGTGACCGTCGGCGTTCCCAGTCTTTCGGTCATCCCGGACCAAGTCACGCCGGAGGGCGTGGCCACTGTTCCCATTCCTTTCAGCCTCGGCGACGCCGAGTCGGACCCGCTCCTGATTGGCGTCAGCTCGACCAATGAAACGCTGCTGCCGGCTGGCCAAATCCACCTCGGAGGCACCGGCGCCAATCGAACTCTCACCCTTCAGCCCGTCCCGGGTCACATCGGCCTGAGCCAAGTAACAATATGGGTTCACGACGGCTTCAATGCGGTGAGCAATCGATTCCTTCTGACGGTATTTCCCACGCGCGGCACGCTGCTGACCGATTCCTTCAATTATCCGGATGGTTCGCTTCTGACCAATTCACAGTTTTTTTGGCGCACCTACGGGGCGTCCGCGGGCGACACGGGCCAGACCCAGGTGGTGCGCGGACAACTCATCCTCAGCAGCGAACAAAGCGAAGATCTTCAGGCCGGCCTGAGTGACGCGCCCTATGAGCCCTCGGGGATTTGGGTGCTTTACGCCCGGTTTACTCTCGCCTGTTCCACGCGCCCATCCGGAAGTGCAGAATACTTCGCTCACTTCCGCGGCGTCAGCAGCGGTTCCGGCGCGCGCGTCTTCGTCACTGGAAACGGAGCCGTCCCCGGCAAGTTCCGTCTTGGCCTTTCCAACAGCGACAGCAGTCCGAGCATTTTTCTGCCCACCGAACTGGAAACCAACCGCGCTTATGTGGTCGTCCTGCGTTTCAACACGGTCACCGGCCAAAGTTCACTTTGGGTTAATCCGACGGCCGAGACCGATCCCGCGATTCGCGCCACCGATGAGGGATCTCCGTTCGCGGTGGTCAACTATGCGTTCCGCCAATCCGGTGGCATCGGCACGTTGGCGGTGGATGATCTCCGAGTCGGCACCAGCTTCGCGGAGGTCGTGCCGCCCATTCAGCGCCTGTCTATTCGCCGAACGGACAGCCGCGCCATCGAAGTGAGTTGGCCATTGGCTGCGCGCACCGCTGGTTATTTTCTTCAAGGCACCGATGATCTGTCTGCAACGCTCTGGGAAGAATACGGCGACGTCGAACCGACCGGCGACCAAATCGTAGTCCGGTTTGAGCCCAGCTCTAGTTCGTGGTTCTTCCGCCTGGCCCGCTAGGACCCTCCTTACCGGTGCGAACGTGTGTTCATGGAGAGGTTGGACCTCCGAATTTCGGACGCACATTGGGACCATGAACTGCTCCCTCTCCCCTCAACGGGGAGAGGGCCGGGGTGAGGGGTGAGAAGGCCAAGAGTTTCGAGTTCCCGA
>DATLUX010000446.1:0-5126 GCA_035577805.1 Verrucomicrobiia bacterium | reverse complement strand
AAGCGCCTAAGTCCTCCAGGGCCACTTACCAGCCCAAGGACGGCCTTTTGGCTTTCCTGGAGGCCCTATAATTATGTGGAGTTCGATGCCCTCAATCTTCTGTGTTTACGCGCCTTTCTCTCCGGAACTCCACATAATTATTATGTCCACATAATGTCGCTTATGTGGAGCTCCACATAACCGACAAAGGCCCCGCACAAAATATGTCCAAACTCCAGGGTCCCGCCCATGGGCGGGACTTCATTCTCCACTGGGTCGGCCACCGTGGAAGTTTCGAGCGCCTCGATCCAACACAATCTTCAGTCCAACACAATCTTCAGATGAGCAGAGCGCAGCTCATCGGTGACGCCGCAGCTTTCGGCCATAGGGAACCCTGAACCGGGAACCGGGAACCCTGAACCCTGAACCGGGAACCCTGAACCCTGAACCGGGAACCCTGAACCGGGAACCGGGAACCCTGAACCGCGAACCGGGAACCCTGAACCGCGAACCGGGAACCCTGAACCGGGAACCCTGCGCACTCGAATCAGGCTCCCTCCGGTTGCGGCTTCATTTTGGGCAAGGTCGGAGGCTGCACGGCATTTCGGAAGCTTCGCCAATAGTGGCGCGGCAACAACCCCAGACCCACCAAGGTGATCTGGCTGCCGACAAAAATCATCAGCCAGATAAACGCCGACGCCATAAAGCCGTAAGAATGCAACCCGATCTCAAGCATATTCACGCCGAACCAGGACCAGGCCGTGACGATGTTGCCGACGATGGCCATGTTGACCAGGCCACGTTCGCGCACCATGCCTCCCCAACGCGCATGCAGGATCAGCGCGTTCCATAACACGATGATCAGCGCGCCGTTTTCCTTCGGGTCCCAGCCCCAAAAACGGCCCCAGGATTGATCGGCCCAAATCCCGCCGAGCACCGTGCCGACAAAGCTGAACAACGTTGCAAAACAGATGATCCCATAAATCATCCGCGCCAGCGCTTTCCCGGTGGCCTCGCTTAATGTGGCGGTGAACAGACCGCGCGTCAGGTAAACAATGGCCAGGAACCCCGCCACAAACGTCGACGCGTAACCCAACGTGACGACCACAACGTGGGTGGCCAGCCAGAAATTGGTGTCCAACACCGCCTCCATCATGATCATCGTATCGCCGTCCAGCGACAGGTTGTGGGCGACGATCAGCGACAGAAAACCCATGGCCGAAGCCACGGCCAGCCCGATGCCATCTTTATAAAAGCGTTCTAGAATCAAGCCGAGGATGACGGCACCCCACCCGATAAACACCGCGGACGAGTAGAGGTTGGTGACCGGCGGCCGGCCCTGCAGAATCATGCGAAAGAGCAACCCGCTGGTGTGGACCACGAAGGCCAGCAACACCAGCCACAGCGCGGAGCGACGAAGCCCTTCGCTCAGTTTGAACCAGAAACCGCAGGCGAATAGAAACGCCACCACATAAAGCACCGCCGCCTTATAGAACGGCTGGAACTGATTGAAATAATGTTCGGCCCCGGCTTTGCGGGTCTCCGGAACAAAATGGCCCTTCAGGAAATTCTGATAATCGGCCAGCGCCCGGTTGAACTCAGCCGGTTTGTTCTGACTAAAGGCGCTCGCCATCTGCGCGTAGTCCCGCACCGGGACAGGGATGGGCGCACCCCGCACGGCGGCCAGCAACGTGTCGCCAGTCCGCGCCCAGTCGTCCCGCGACTTTTCTCCGTGGGACGGCGGGACCAGGAAAGGCATCTCCAAGCGGGATTGGATCTGGGAAAGTTTATCGAACTGCTCGAGGTGCTCCAGCAGGTTGGTAAAGGCCAGTTTGTCGTAGTCTTTGCCACCTTCGCGGGCGTGGACGGCGGCCAGGCCTGGCGCCAAGGACTGCTGGTAGTCGGCCAGTTCCTTGGCGAAATCGATTGTATTCTCGGGCTGGAGCGTGTTCTTGAGCCGTTTGTAAAGAAACAGGCTCTCCTGCAGCTTCAGCACCGCCCGCTCATAAGCCGTCCGGTGTCCCTTGGAGATGGCGGCGATGCGCTGGCCTTCCTTTTCCATTTCCTTCAGCGACGGTTCGATCTGCTGCCAGGCATAATGTTTGCCGTCCTCGCCTTTCGTTTCGTCCTTTTCCGGGAGCTTCAACAAACTGCGCACCTCGGGATGATCGACGCGAAAGGCGCGAAGTCGATCGGCCTTGTCCGGGTTCATGAGCGTTTCCATCAGCCATTCGGTGGCGGGCATGAACCGGTTTTCATCCTTCAGATAAAGGCTTTGTTTTTCGCGCAGTTGCAGGAGCGAGTTGCGCGCAATGGAATCGAGAGGTTGAAAGCGGCCGTTGAAAACCGCCGGTAACCCCCCGAAATCCTGGATGGCAAAGCGCGGCGCTGGATCGCTGGCCGGACACAACGCCGCGCCAATCCAACCCGCCGCAACGACAATCACTAACCAAGGCAGCCATTTTTTCATTGTTTCCTCCTTCGTGAGATGAAGCCGGCCAGATGCAGCATAAACTGGATGACCAACCCGCCGCCGACCGCCAGGCAGCCGACGTACGGGGTCAACCAGCTTGGGTTACGCACCACTTGCAGCGTGCTGGTGCCCCGGTTCTGATCCAGCTCATCGCGGCCCATCTGATACTGATAAAACGTGAGCCCTTCGTAACGCAGCGGGTTGTTCATGTAAATGTCCACTTCGCGATTCTCTTTTCGGGCGGGGTTTTCGATGCGGACCCGGCTCTGGAAGTTTTTGGGCTTGTCGGTGCCGCGATAAACTTCGTGCGTGGTTTTGAGCAATTGCACCGAAAACGGATGATAGGCCCGCGACCAGCGCATCCCGAGGCGCCAGCGGCGGTCCCCCACCTTGAACTCCTGCAAATCCAGCAGCGGCGAGACCAGCCAGGTGCCGGTCAGGCCAGGCGCGCCGGTCAATTCCACGATCGCACTCGGCAAATTCCGCTCGTCCATGCTCCGGGTTTCCGGCACGGGCGTCAGCACCGCTTTTGCCCCGATGCCTTCGGTCGCCGGCGGCGCCCCCGTGTCTACCATGGGCCCGCGCTCGCGAATCCGCGAATTCACATGATATTGCTTCACCCGCAGGGCAAACGGCAGTTTGGGATGGTGCACCTCACCCCGCCGGAGCAAAGCCTCCGGGATGGCCACGACCTCATCCTCGTCGGGATTGGCGGCATCGGTGAGGAAAACCAGTTCGTTCTGCTGGCCGCTCTCGGAATAAATCCTGGTCTCACCTTCGGCGAAGCGCATTTGTGTTTCGCGCGACAACAAATCCGTGGTCAATTGGCCGACCAGCAGCAGAATGATCCCCGCATGCGTCACATGGATGCCCAGTTTCTTCCAGGTGAACTGAAACCGTTTGATGTGCGCCGCCACCAGGTTCACCAGGAGCACCGTCCCAATCAGGTAACCGCCGGGAAGAATGAGATAAGGAATCTCGTAACCAAACATGGTGGCCCCCAGCACCAGCCAATGTTTGAAGTAACGCGCCTGCGCCTGGTAGAGCCCCTCATCGGCTTGGGCCACCGTGCCCACCCACACCAAAATAATCCCAAAAGCCAGACAAACGACCGTCAGCCGCAACGAGGTGATACACTTAATGAATCGTTCCATGAGTCAAATCAGGGCGTTGATCGCGCGAACTGGATGAATGCCTCCCGCTCCGGCGCCACTGCTTTGGCATCCCCCACCAGCTTATAAAACCAATAGATCCCCGCCCGCGGCACGATCGCTCCCAGCAACCGCCGATCGTCGTGGGTCAAATCCACCAGACGCGCCTCCGGGTTCGCCGGATCCAGCACGGAGACAATGGACGCCAATTCGTTCTCCTGCACTTCGCCCAATCCCAACTGTTTGCGCCAGCGATTGACATTGGCCAGGGTCCCCCCGGTGTCGGTCGGAAAACGGCTGACCGAAACCTCAGCTTTGCCCGTTCCACGATCCGGCACGGCGAACTTTGCCACCTGCATCTGGCCGGCCGGCATTTCCGTCCAGTGGGCCGGCATCTGCCAGTTGAAGCTGGGCTTTGCACTGCCGTCCGCTGATTCAGTCTCCGAACTTTCCTGGATCCGCAACGTGCGCAGGAACTGCAGGAAAGCCGGCTTCTGTTCCTCGACCAGCGAAGCGTCCCCAGCCAGCTTGTAAAACCAACTGGCATCGGGCCGATGCACCACTACCGTCACGATCCGGGCGGCGGCATTCTGTTCTTTGCCCAGTTTCGTTGTCCCGTCAATTTGGAACATGCGGCCGGATTCTCCGGCCACGGTGACCGGTTCAAACTGAGTTTCGACTTGCTCACGGCTCAGCGGGTCCAAGCCCACTCGTTCCCGCCACATGTTGACGATCTCGACGTCGCGGCCGCTCAGGTTGGTCAAAGGCGTAATGGTCACCTCCGCTTGTTCGCCGCCAGCGCCACTGATGCTAAAAGTGGCCACGTTCAATTGGCCCGCAGCCTTTTGCTTCCAGTCAGCTGGCAAGACCCAACTCAACATCGGCTGTGGCTGCACTCGCGGGGAACTCTGCGCCATGGCAGAAGGGCGGGCCTTGTCCTTCGGAACCGTATAGACCGCGATCGCTTCTCGCCGGCAACCGGCGGCCAGCAAGGCAAGCGCAGTCCAGCCTAAAGCCAGTATGCGCAGGCCCGCCCCGGGGGCCCGGGCCACGTGTGCGGAGGCGGGCGCTCCCGAGCGAACGGCCACAGCCGACACACCGTTTTGTTCCGAGAACATCATTAATTGTTTAGCCAGCAACAAGGTCCGGAGCAAGCGGATAGAATGAGCCGTGTTGGACTCGCAGGCGATGAAGTATGTTCAACCATGCTTGGGACAGGGCGTTCCGCCTCCACCTGCACATGACGTGCACGCGCATTGGGGGCCATGAACTTCCACTGAAAAACAGCCCGCTGCCCCCCCAGCCCCTGCTCTCCCATCTGACCCTGGCTACGCCGGAGGCTTCGCCGAGGCGAGTGGGAGAGGGTGGCCACGCGACTGCGGGGCCGGGTGAGGGTCAGGTTCATGGGTAGCCGGGACCTCCGAATTTCGGACGCACATTGGACCCATGAACCCAAATCTAACGTAGCAGCCGAGGTAACGAGGCTCTGATCTCTTTCCCGACGAACGCGCCCGGATAGAGTG
>DATLUX010000445.1:0-4746 GCA_035577805.1 Verrucomicrobiia bacterium | reverse complement strand
GGTCGAGCCAGCACCGCCAGGCAGCCTGCCCCGGCCGCGATTAGGATAGCGGTGCGGTGGAGCGCGCAATACCATGGCACCGCGAAGGCCAGCAAACTCAGGCAAAGCGTCAAACGATCCACCCACACGCGCGTTTTTCCTGCTGGCTCTGATTCGACCAGGGGCGCTTCCGCCGCATTGAACCCGGCAGGCAGAGAGGTTGCGGCAAGAATCCACTGCGGACGCCAGCTCAGGAGCGCGCCCAGGGCGAAGCCGGCCACGAAGCCAGCTACGTGCGCCACCAGGTCTACGTTCCCCTGTGGGTTTAACCCGATTAAAACGAGCAGCATACTTCCGCTCAACACGGCTCGAATGATCAGGAAACGGGGGCCTGACCCATGTCGGTAGAGCAGCAACGAATGCGCGGTGACGAGCCCCAGCGCCCCCAGCACCATCCCGGAGGCCCCCAAGCTCTGGTGAACCGGGCCGTACAGAGCCAGGCCGGCGAGATTCCCAAGTGCCCCAGCCAGAAACGGGGCCAACAGCCCTAACCCCGGACCGAATGCGCCCATGGCCAGCCCGATGAACAACAAGCCCGTGGTGACGTTGGCCGCCAGATGCGTAAGGTCCGCATGCAGCGTGACGGCGGTGAAAAGCCGCCACCATTCCCCGGCTCGCACTGCTTCGCTGTTCATCACTCCGGCCGAGCGGAACCGGCCGTTCAAGTCAGCCGCATAAATAAGAATGAAAAGAACCATCGGCGCGATGCTACGCCAGTCCAACATCAACCCGCGGACAGGCAGTTCCTGACACCAGCGCCGGTGTTGGTTTTCTTTAAGATACTGGCGAATCGACTGCAGGGCCCTGGTGTAATCCGTTCCGGGTACCAGCAATTGCCACGTGCCGGCCTCCGGATCGCGTTCGATGATCGTCTCAATGCCTTGACTGGCCAGCACCAGGCTCCAGTCCATGGCCTGGCGCTCCCCCCGGGTCGGAATGCGGCTGGTCAAGGCTTGCATCGGACAGCGTTTATAGCACGGATACTCCGGTTCAGCCAGTTGCCTTGGCGGGGGGGGATGGGGTATGCTGAAGAAGAGAGCCCGGGGAGCCGATAAAGAGTTAGAAGGTTTATGAGGGTCATTCGGCCTAATTGCAGGATCCAGTTCTCACCTGAGGACATCGAGTTTATTCTCGGCGTGTTAGGAACTCAGGTGGGATCGGAGGAGGCGCTCCGTCAATTGCTGGCTGACCCCGAGGCGCGTGACGTCATTCTGGATGATGAACGTTTGCTCCGGGCCGTGCTGGAGCGCAATCAATGCCTGCGAATCTCGACGCACTTTTATTTTTACATCCTCGTTCGCCATTCCCTCCAGCGTTCGAATCTCCAGGATCGGTCGATCACCGATTATGTCGCGTCCGTTCTGGCGGAGTTTTCCCACCAGGAACGGACCCGCTGCCGGGTGCGAGGCCAGCCCATGGATTATTTCGTCGATATGCTGACTGCTTTGCAGACGGCCGACGACACCACCAGCTTTTATATCCGCGCGCACATTGGCAACCAGTCGTTGTTCCTCTCCGGAGTGTTTCCGGATCGGTTGCGGTACCGGACCGAAACCAAGGGGGCGCCTGATTTGGACTATTACGAGGGCCTGGGGCGCACGAATTTTCGGGTGGCCAGCGATCATCGGCTGGCGCGCCACTACGATTTGGATGGCATCTTCAGCAGTCTGGCGGAGCGGTTCCAGGAAACGCGCCTGGCTTTGAATGACCTGCGCGATCGTCTGATCTCCCTGGGCGAGCCGGACTACTCCAACCTTCTCATTACGCCTTGGGATTGAACCTGCCGCCCCGGACGCGAGGGCGGCTACGGGTTTCGAGCCCCAGTCGCAAGTCCACCGGCTGTGCAGTGAGATTTCCCTAAGAGTTCAAAAAAAGTCAGGTGCTGTGTCCTTCGGTTCCGGGTTCATTCGTTGTAAAGGCGACAGGCCATGCACAACAAAACCAAATCGAACCAAATATCATGAACACGAAAGTCACCATCCTCGCCACGAGCTTGCTCCTCACGACTGCGCTTTGGCTCAAGGCCGGAGAGCCCACTGCGCCGCAGCCCAAACCCAGTTCACCGGAGTTTGAGCGGATGAAAGCGCTGGTCGGCACCTGGACCGGCAAGGCCGACATCGGCCAGGGCCCCATCGACATGACCGTCAACTACCGGCTGCTGGCCGGCGGCAGCGTGCTGGAAGAAAGGGTCTTCGAAGGCACGCCCCATGAAATGATTACCATGTACTACGACCGCGATGGCAAATTGGCCCTCACCCATTACTGCATGCTGGGCAATCGACCAGCTATGCAATTGAAGTCCTCCGATGAAAAGAGCCTGAGCTTCGATTTCGACAAAACGTGCGGAATCAATGCCTCCACCGAATCGCACATGCACGCTCTGACCATCCGCTTCGATGACGCGTCCACCATCACCACCAGCTGCCAGGCGCGCGTGGACGGTAAACCAGTGCCGGATCATCCGACGACCCTCAAGCGGGTGAAATCGTAAGCGGAATCGGAGGAGATCCGTCTTCTGTCTTCCGGAGTCAGGGCGACGCCTGTTTCGCAGGCGTCGCCCTTCTCATCCCAGAGGGGTGTGCTTACTGTTCCACCGATTGTGAAGCAAGCCCCACCCGTCAACCTCCTAAGAATCGGCTGCCAGGGCTGAGTCTATCCGAATCGTGCGATTCGAACGCTTCCCTGCGCAGCGCGTTAACTTACTAACAAGCGGGCACAGTCTGGTGCCGGAAATTGGCGTGCTCATGGCGGGCAAGCAACGTTTCGGTAGGGATGCGCCGCGGTGGCCGAAAAGCGTAAGCCGCCGAGCCCATCGAAGGCGACGCGCCCGCGTTGGCAACGAAGCCAAGCGTTTGGGGGTTGCCACCAGCAAGGCCGAGGTTGTGTGACACTCGACTTCCAGCATCCGACGGCTCCGAATAAGGCGGATCTGTTACGCCTTGGCGACGGGCGCGCGGCGGTTTCGTGTCAACGAACGTTGGACGTTGAACATTGAGCGCCCCTGCGGCCCCGGCCTAAGGCGCTCGCTCGAATAATCGGTAAAAGCCGGCCGGCTGGAGGGCCGCGTTGGTGTCCGTGTTGCTCGCCAAGCCTCCGGTCCCCGCGATCACACCGGGTAGCGTGATCCAATCGGGGCTCGTGAGATTGGCCTTGAATTGGACTCCGTAAAGCGTCCCCACGTCCGAACTGAACCTGAATCGACTTTACTTTGCGGAACCGTTTGTTGCACCCTCCGGGCAATCCAGGGAAGGAGCCGGTTGGAGTTGAGCGCACGGATAAACCAACCCTCGAATTGCGGATTGGCCTGGGGTCCGTTTCACCCGACGGCCACGATTCAGGGCAGTCTTGTATCACACGACGCACGAACATAGCGCGGACCTTATTGCGCCGCATTTCATCCCGCTCCATGAACCAACCCTCACCCGGCCTTGCGGCCACCCTCTCCCATCCGATGGGAGAGGGGCTGGGGGTGAGGGTTCTTTTGCGTGTAGGTTCATGGCCCCAATGCGCATGCAAAAGCAGATGCTCTCCATGAATACTCGCTCCTTTGGTCTGGTCGCCAAGACCAGTTTGTTTAGCGTTGCCAAGCCTGCCCAGCGCGGTGCGACGCGCTTCGCCCGTTTTTCGATGCGGGCGCTTGCTTTTCTTCTGGTGTGTTTCGGCGCGCTTGGCGCGGCCAACCTGCTGGCTCAAGGCACGCTTACTTCAGGAGAGATGGCGCATGGCGACATCTCGGCGGCCAACGAAATCGACACGTGGACCTTCACTGCCAACGCGGGTGAGAGCCTGATTGTCCGGATGGGCGAGATGATCGCGGGCAGTTCCCTGTCGCCCTGGGTCCGGTTGATGGGACCGAACGGCGTGTTGTTGAGTCAAGCGACCAGCGCTGCGGCCGCCGAGGCTTCGTTCCGCGCGACCAACAGCGGCACGTTCACGGTCTTGGTCGGAGACGGCAACGCCAGCCACTTGGGGACAGGCCCCTACCGATTGACGTTGGCTCGTTCCGGCGTCGCGGCGTCCGTCGCTTCGGGAGACGAGGGCGGCTCCCTGACCAACGGCCTCCTGCAGACAGGGTTCATCGACGTGGGTGATTTGGATCTGTGGACCTTCACGGCCAATGCCGGAGATAACTTTGCCGTGCGCGTGGCGGAAAGTGTCTCCGGCAGTTCGTTGGGTCCTTGGATTCGGTTGTATAGTCCGGACGGCGTGCTCTTGGATCAGGACGCTACTGCGGTTGGTGTGGAAGCGGCCTTTCGGGCGACCAACAGCGGCCTGTTCCTGGTGGTGATTGGCGATGGCAATATCGGCCTGGTCGGCTCCGGCCCCTATCGCATCACGCTGGCCAAAACGGGCAGCGCGGTCGAAGTATCGCCCGGCGACGAAGGCGGCCCGCTCAGCAACGGGATCATGCACACGGGTGTCCTCGAGGTCGGGGATCTGGACCTGTGGACGTTTACGGCCAATGCCGGAGATAACTTCGCCGTCCGGATCGGTGAAACCAGCAGCAGCAGTTCCCTGGCGCCCACCTTGCGCCTGTATGGTCCCACCGGCGTGTTGCTTGGTGTGAGTGCGTCGGCGGTGGGCGCGGAAGTGGCCTTTCGGGCCACTAACAACGGCACTTTCCTGGTCGTCGTCGGCGATGGCAATAACGGTCTGGTTGGTTCCGGGCCTTATCGATTGACCCTGGCCAAAACCGGCAGTCCGGTG
>DATLUX010000444.1:0-33870 GCA_035577805.1 Verrucomicrobiia bacterium | reverse complement strand
ATCACACCATGGTTTGGACTGGCCAGGCCGCGCTGATTTTTGGCGGCTATAGCAATGGTGATCTGAATTCTACCCACGCCTGGATTTCGGGTCGCGGACTCTACCTATACGAACGACAATGAGACGTCTTGATCTCACGATTGCCGGTTTGATCTGCTTGGCGTGGCTGGGCGGAGCCGGCATTGCCAGGGGCGCGGCCGAACCGGCCAAGCCCAACTACAAGGTTCAACCTGACGCCATCAATGCCGCGGGCGGCGCTTCCTTTAGCGCCGATTACGGCCATGAAGGCAGCGTCGGCGGCATCATCGGGAGCTCCACCGCCCTGGGAGGAGAAATCCGAATTGGGCATGGTTATATCCAACAACGACGCGATGCCACTAATCTGGTCGTGACTGCGGCGCCAGCTTTAGTCGACGAGGGCGCAACCTCGCAACTGACCGCCACAGCCATCATGGACGACGAATCTTTGATTCCTTTGCGGGGCGCGGACGTGAAATGGAGCGCAACGAGCGGGCCTGTGGTTGGCGTGGATAACGACGGGGTGGTTCAGGTTGGTTTTGTTTACCAAATCAGTTTGGCCACCATCCAGGCCAGCTTCTTAACCACCAGTCGCCTGGCGACGGTCACAGTGCTGAATGTGGGTAACGATGACTTCGCCCGTTACGCCGGCGATGGGTTGAATGACGCCTGGCAGGTCTTGCATTTCGGTGAAGACAATCCGAGCGCGCTGGCGTCTGCTGATCCCGACGGGGATGGTTACTCCAACGCGGCTGAATATGTGACCGGCACTGATCCGGCCGATCCCAATTCGCATTTTCGTCTTCGTCTTCTGCCGTTCGACACTCCGGGATCGCCGCTGCGGATTGGTATTAGTCCATGGCGAGCGGATCGCACGTATGTCGTGGAAAAACGGGAGCAGCTGGACAGTGGCGAGTTTGTGCCGTTAACGCAGTCTGATGTTGCGTTAGATTCCTTCGAAAGAATCGTCACGGATCTGACCGCGACCAATCGCACGAGTTTTTACCGCGTGCGTATCATCAAACCGTGATCAGGTCGGCTCAGATCGTTGAATGCCCAGGCGCGGTGTGGCGCCAGTGCTGAAGGCTGAGATTCCCTTGCCCCAAATTCCTTTGCCCCCTTCGGCTCACGGTAAGACAGTAAGGTCGGATCGGAGGTCGAGGCCACCAGTCCGGTTTGGGCAGGGAATTAATCGCCGCCACAAGACTCGACGCTTCTCCTTCAGGCTCCGGGCATGGCCAGCGCCGGATTTGCCTCCGCCAGCGGGGCGCCATAAGGCAAGGTCTCAGGCAACGGCACGAATTCCTCGATGGCCGCCCAGAGGCGGCTAAAGTCCTTGTTCAGATCGCCGCTCAAACAGTCGGTGATCTCGCCGGCCAGGTCCGGGTATTTCTCGGTGATTTGGCGGAAGCTGAAGTTAGGCTCGTAGAAAGCGTAAACCAGTTTGCGCATGTTCTCGATGCCTTCGCGTAGGAGCACCGCGTAGGAAGTGAAACGCGCCGGGGAGCAATCCCGGGCCAGAATGGCCGCATGCACGGCGTCAGCCGCCATCACCCCGCTCTTGAGCGCGAGCATCAGACCGCTGCTAAACACCGGGTCCAGGAAACAAAAGGCATCGCCCACCAACAAGAGCCCTTCCCGGCTGCAGTAGCGGGCATGGAACGAGTATTCGCTGGTTAAGTAATAGGGGCCGACCTGTTCGCCTACGGAAAGATGATCTTTGATCCAAAGGTTTTGTTCGATCTCCCGCAGGAAGATGGCCTCCGGCGATTTGACTCCGCCGCGCGTGAGGTATTTGCCTTCCGCGACGACGCCGACGCTGACCATGTCATTGTGCTGGGGGATATGCCAGAACCAGCCTTTCTCGGGGATCATCGCCACGGTGGTCTGGCCTTCGTCGACGCCTGACTCGCGTTTGGAGCCGCGGTAATAAGTCCAGACCGCGACCTTATTGAGCTGGGGATCTCTCATGCGCCATCCCTGGCGGACGGCCGCGAAGGCTTCTTTGCCCGAACAATCCAGGGTGAGGAACGCGGAATAGTCGGTGACCCGCCCATTTCGATCGCGCGCGCGCACGCCTGCGATGCGCTGGCCATCCTCGAGCAGGCTCAGTACTTCCACTTCCTCGAGAATCGTGGCGCCCTTGCGCCGGGCATTATCCATCAGCAACTGATCAAACTCGGAACGAAGAATCTGCCAGGTTTGCGCGATCGTTTCCCGATCATAACGAGTGAAGAAATAGAACGGCTGCGAAGTCTTGCCGCTGGGGGAAACAAACTGGACGCTGTACTTCTTGATGAAGGCGGATTGTTTCATCGCTTCCACCAATCCCAGGCGTTCCAACGGCTGATACGTAAAGGGCAAGAGCGATTCCCCGATGTGATAGCGAGGGAACTTCTCCCGTTCCAAGACCAACACGCGATGCCCCTGTTCCGCCAAGAGGGCCGCCGCCGACGTGCCGGCAGGACCCGCGCCAATGACCAGGACATCGTACTGAGGGCGACGATCAGTCATGGGGCGCGGCTCAACTCGTTTTGCGGGCGACACCGGCCGGCACGGAAACCGGCGGCAGGATCTCCACGATCTCAGCCAGGGACTGACCGGCTGAATTTAACAGACTGTTGCGCCGGCCGTAGAGAAAATGAACCCCAGGCAGGTGCAACAGACGGCTAATGAATTTATCCGAAGCCAGTCGGACAAAACTTTTGGGCCGGCTCAGGTAGTTAATCGAGAATTCCTTGAGGATGTGGCCCAAGGGAAAACGTTCCTCAAGGATGGCGGCCCGCGCCGCGGCGGGGAATCGGGCCAGCGTGATCCGAATAGCGCCAAATTCCACCGGCGCTTCGGTTTCATCGAGCACCAGAACCACCTCGCGAAAATACTCGTCTTCCCGCTGCTGGCGGCTGACCAGCCGCAGATGAAGGCCGGCTTGATGAAAGTTTTCCAGGGTGGAGGTCATGTCCCGCTCATGCACCAACAGACTGCGGTACGGCTCAGGGATGCTGGCCGGCTCGACCACTTCCAGCGGCGGCAGACTCAAACCACGCCGCGCATAAAACTCGTCCAAGGGATAAGCCACGGAGGCGGGAGACCCGCCTTCGTTGAGCGCTGGAGCCGGAGGAATCATCTGGACGGGCTCACGCATAACGCGTCCCCCGATGTTCCGGCAGGAAGAATTCCTGCAACAATCGATCGATCTGAAGCAGGCCTTCGCGGGTCATAACGATTTGATCCCCGTCCTGCTCGAGAAATCCCCAGTCCTTCAGTCGTTGCAGCGGCTCGACAAAACGACCGAGCGGATCGGTTCCGAACTTGGCCTGGAAATAGGCGCGGCTGACCCGGCCCAGTTTCAACTGCAGGATAAACTCGCGGATATAACGCTCGTCCGCCGTGGGGGTCAGCGCCCGGTAGATCGGCAGTTCGCCCCGCTGCACTCGTTGCACATACGGGTCGAAGTCATGATGGTTCTGGTAGTGGACCCCGCCGATGTGGCCAAAGCTCGCGACCCCGAGGGAGAGCAGGTCGGCGCCCGCCCACAGGCGATCGCGGTACTGGAAATGCGTTCGCTCCTTGTTCTTCACGGCCGTGTACGCGCTGGCCACGGTGTAACCCGCTCGTTCCAACTCGGCAAAGGCCTCCTGGACCCAGCGGCGTTTTGTCTCCCAATCAGCCACCGGCGCCACCAATTTGCCCTCCGCTTTCATCCGCTGATACAACGTGGTGTTATAAGGCACCTCCATCTCGTAGATCGTGACGCTATCCGGAGCCATCGCCAGGGTCCGGCCCACGCAGTCGCGCCAGTTTTCCTCCGTCTCCTCCACCATGCCCGCAATCAAATCGATGTTGATCTGCGGAAAACCAACCTCCCGGGCATACGCGTAAGCCCGCGCAATCTCCTTGCTGTGATGCGCCCGCCCGTTCAGCTCAAGGATATGATCGTTGAAATTTTCCACCCCGAGACTCAGCCGCGTCACCCCCAGCTCCCGAATGGCCTTCAGCTTGTGATCCGTCAGCGTCCCCGGTTCGCATTCGAAGGTCACCTCATCGACGGACTCCCACGGCAACAGCTGTTTCATCGAACCAACCAGATGCCGAAGCTGATCCACGCTCAGATAACTGGGCGTCCCGCCCCCAAAATAAACAAAACTCGGACGGCGTCCGCCGATAAACGGCCTGGCCGCATACAACGCCAGCTCTTGCAGAACGGCGTCGATGTAGCCACGAATGGCCGCGGAATCCTTGTCCGTGTAAACCTTGAAATAGCAAAAATGACAGCGCTTCCGGCAAAACGGAATGTGCACGTAGATGCCCAGGTCCGTGCCGGACGCCGGCGGCCGTTCCAGGGCCGACCGCAGTTCGGGCACACGCTCCGGACGCCAGAAAGCGAACGGCGGGTAATTCGAGACGAAATAATTCCCCACCGTGGTCTCCTTCTGAATCGGCGGAGCAGGCGGCGCGGGGACGGAGGTGAGGGTGCTCATTTTTTTCCTTTCTCCCCGGCGGGCCCGAAACAGTAGACGTTGCCGTCATCGCTGCCGACAATGACTTTGCCCTGCACGACGGCGGGCGAACTTCCCACCGGTTGGCCGATTTCGTAGCTCCAAAGTTCCTTGCCGTTTGCCAAATCGATCAGGTAAAGCCTGCCGTCGTCCGATCCCACCACCACCTTGTCGCCAACTACGACCGGCGAACTGTCCACCTTGCCCCGGGTGTTGAAGGTCCAATGGACCTTGCCGGTTTCCTTGGCCACACAATGCAAACGCTTGTCCCGGCCCCCAAACACCACCCGGTCCGCCGTCACCGCCGGCGAACTGAAGTAAGGAAACGACCGGTCCCGGTAGGTCCAAAGATTGGTGCCTTTCCCCAGATCGATGCAGAGAAACTCATTTTCGTAATGCCCGAAGTAAGCCCGCCCGTTGTCCAGCGCCACGGAGGCCGCAATGTAAGCGCCTGCCTCGACCTCCTTGACCTTGGTGCCATCCGCCAAAGAAAGCACATGCAGGATGGCGTCGCAGCCCCCAAACACCGTCTGCCCGTTCGCGACGGCCGGCGAGCCGTTGATGTAATTGCCCGTCTCGTAAATCCAATTGGTTTTTCCCGTGGCCGCTTCCAAACAATGCAACTTGAAGTCGTAGCTGCCGACCACGATCCATTTCCCGCCGCCACCCGGCGCTTCCAACCAATTGGGCGAACCCAGAATCTTGTCGCCCGTCTGGTATTTCCACACCAACTGGCCATTGCCAGCCTGCAGGGTGTAGACCCAGCCGTCCGCTGATCCGATGTGGACGCGTCCCTCCAGCACGAGCGGGGAGGATTCGATCGGTCCATCCGTCTTGAAGCTCCAGTTGGTTGTCCCTTTTTCCAGGTCCAAACAATACACATGCTGGTCATCCGAACCCACGTAGACGCGGCCCTGCTCGACGGCCGCCGAGGATTTCACGGGCCCGAGCGTTTTGAAGGACCAAAGCAAAGTCAGGGCAGGCGTTAAGGATCCGGGAGCCACTCCGGAGAGGGAAGGCGTGCCGCGGAACATCGGCCAGGAACCGGCCGCCGGCGTGGCCGGAGGCACGTTGGCGAGCGCGCCATGGACCAAGCCGAAGCTGGAGAAGAGGAGCAGGCCGCTGAGGGCCCACTGCCCCGCGAGTTGACCCGCGGACATCTGGCTGGTCACCGTTTGGCACATGGCGCGGACAACCTACCTGGACTGGGGGCGTCCTGGCAACCTTTAATAATACCTATACGTATTATTTCGGGCGCATTCGGGATCGCGGCCTTTAGGTTTAGGCCGCGTCGAGACAGGGATCGGAGGAAGCCGCTCGACCGGGCTCTGGGCGGGCTCTTGGGTAGCTTGGACCTCCGAACTTTCGGACGCGCATTGGGCCCATGAACCCAACCCAATCTCACGTCAATCCCGGGTGATGACCTCGTGCAGGTTGAGAATGACTCGAGCCACGGATACCCACGCCGCCAACTCGACTGGGTTGAGGCGGGTGGCCTGGCGGAATTCGCCTGTCTGGATCAATTCGCCGGCTTGATGGGGATCGAGATCGAATCGGGCGCGTTGTTTGGCGTAGAGATCGGCTAGACGTTGCTGTTCTTCGGGGCGAGCGGGCCGGGCCAAAGCACGCATGAAAGCCCAATCGATGCGTTGCTCGAACCGGCTTCCGCCATGCCGCAGGATATTCTCGGCGAACACGCGGGCTGCCTCGACGTAAATGGGATCGTTCAACAGAACCAGGGCCTGGAGCGGTGTATTGGAATTGACCCGCGCCACCGTGCATTCCTCGCGGGGCGTGGCATCGAAAGCCAACAGACTGGGATGCAAAAAGGTTCGTTGCCAATGCGTATAGAGACTGCGTCGATAAAGCTCGTCACCCTGGCTGGCTACGTATTCGCGACGCGGAAAGTTCAGGGACGCATAGTAGCCCTCGGGTTGATACGGGCGCACGCTGGGTCCGCCCTGCCGGTCGACGAGTAGGCCGGCCACGGCCAGCGCGTTGTCGCGGACCATCTCCGCATCGAGGCGAAAGCGGGATTGCCGGGCGAGCAGGCGATTGAATGGATCCTTCTCGTCCAGCAAGGAACTACTGCGCGAGGTTTGTCGATAGGTCCGGCTGGTGACGATCAGCCGGACGAGATGTTTCACGTCCCAGCGTCCGGAACATGCGGAAAGCCGGGAACGGGATGTTTCTTCATCATCAGCGCTGCCGGGAAGTCGAGGCGAAGACGTGAGGTTATTCCCGGCGTGGCCGGACGGCTGACCGAATTCGCAGGCCAACCAATCGAGCAATTCCGGGTGGGTGGGCCATTCGCCTTGTGCGCCCAGGTCATCCAAGTTCTTGGAAAGTCCCGTGCCAAAAAACAATTTCCAGAAACGATTGACGAACACGCGAGCGGTGAGGGGATTGTCGGGAGCGGCAAACCAGTTGGCCAAGTCCAGCCGCGTGGCTCGTGCTTCATTGGCGGCCTGATCAGGCCGGGTCTGAGCGGCTGGGATTCGGGCGGGCGGCTCGAGCTGGCGCAGGAAATGCGGAACGCCTGGTTGAACGATGTCCCCTGAATCGTTCATCCAATTCCCGCGAGGCAAGACGCGGATCGGACGGGGTTTGGTGGTTTGGGACACCAGCATGGTGGGGACGGCACCAGCCAGCAGGTCTCGTCGCGTTTGCAGCGCGGCGATCTGGTGTTGTAAACCCCGCAATTCGGGAGCGATCGTTCGGAAGTAGCCGGCGATTGTTTTGCTTTGATCATTCGTGCGCTGGGCTGGCAGCACTTTCAACGCCTTGAGCACATCCTCCGGGAGGCCTTGTGGGTCCGGGTTGGGATCGTCCATGGAGGCGAGGGCGAGCCGGAATTTGCCGATATGTTGGCGCGGATAATGGGGGTTGTGACGCAGCCGTACGCTTAACAACATATTCGAACCGCCTCGAAGCGGTTCGGCAAACTGGAATACTGCCCGGCGATCCCGGGGCGGGCCGCTGCCTTGCGACCAGCCGGTATCAAGCCGGCCATCGATGGCGGCGAGTGCGGGAAAGCCGTCATAAGCAAAGTCCGCGGCAGCCTGGCGCAAGATAACGCGTTGGAATTGGCGCGAACTCAGACTGCCGACGCCAACTTCAATTTCCGCCAGAACGAACATTTGTCCGCTGCGAGCGAGATCGTTGCCTGGCAGGCTGCTGTCCTTCAGGACTTCGAGTCGAAGCGCCGTGACTCGAGCGAGCGGCACGGGGATGATCGCAGTGTATTCCTCGTCGTCGGGGAGCGGGCCGCTCACCAGCACGGCCAGGTTGGTTTGTATCTCCAGTCGGGCGCCGTGGCGCGAGTTCAGCCGGACTGGAGCGACGTTGGTCCAGCCGAGCGATTTTTCCTGGGCCCAGGCCAACACGCGGGATTCCCAGCGGGCCCGGCTGCCGGCCAGTTGTTCGTCGCCAAAGGCGTCGCGCTTCTTTTTCAACGCGCCCAAGCGCGTATCCAACGATTGCAGTTCCTTTTCCTGAGCAGGACTGGGCACCGACATGCGTGGACCCCAATCATTCTCGGAAAAACCTTTGTCATAGAACCCCTTCTCCTTGAGATCCGCGAAAAAGGCGGCGAACCGGTAAAAGTCGCGCGTCGAAAATGGATCGAACTTGTGGTCGTGACATTCCGCGCACCCGATGGTGGCGCCCAACCAGATCGTGGACGTGGTGCGAACCCGGTCCGAAGCGTACTTGGCCAGGTATTCCTTGTCCTGGACCCCGCCTTCAGTGGAGACGCGATTGAGGCGGTTGTATCCGGAGGCCACGCGTTGTTCGACCGTCGCGTTCGGCAAGAGGTCCCCGGCCAGTTGTTCGCGGGTAAATCGGTCGAACGAATAATTCTCGTTGAAAGCGCGAATCACATAGTCGCGGTACGGCCAGACGCTATAGTCGCAGTCTCCGTGATAACCCACGGTGTCCCCATAGCGGACCAAGTCCAGCCAATAACTGGCCATCCGCTCGCCGTAACGCGGCGAGTTGAGCAAACGGTCCACCAGCTTTTCGTAGGCGCGCGGGTCCCGGCTCTTGATGAACGCTTCCACCTCCTCAGCTCGCGGTGGCAGGCCGGTCAGATCGAAACTGACCCGGCGGATGAGCGTGTGACGGTCCGCTTCGAGCGACAAAACCAATGATTCGCGATCCAGACGCGCCTGGATGAAAGCGTCGATGGGATTCTCACCAACCGCGTCGGTCATCGCGCCCGCTTTGCGTTCGGGCACATCCGGGCGCGTCAAGGGCATGAACGCCCAGTGCCCTTCGTATCTTGCCCCCTCTTGAATCCAAGTCCGCAGGAGCCCGCGTTGCTGGTCCGTCAGCGTTTTGCCGGACGGCGGAGGCGGCATCTGTTCCTCCGGGTCGCGGCTGTTGATCCGCCTGATCAGTTCGCTCTCTTCCGGTTTGCCTGGGACAATGGGTCGACCGCCTTTGTGAGGAGCCAAAGCATCCTCGGCCTGGTCCAGACGCAACTTGGCTTTCCGCTTGTTCTGGTCGGGTCCATGGCAAGGGAAACATTGCTGCGAAAGGATGGGCCGGACGTCCTGGTTAAAGCGAACCTCCGGGGCAGCGGCACCAGCCAGCGGTGACAGGGCCAACCACAGCGCAGTTGCCAGCACGACATAAGGTCCGAAGCTCATGCAGCAGCCGCAGCGTAAAGCGGAAAGCGGAAAGGGAAAGACGAAAAGCTAAACGGACGGACCGATTTCACACTCCGCACTCCCCACTCCGCACTCCGCACTCCCCACTCCGCACTCCCCACTGGGATCAGGCGTAAACGTCCAGCATCTGGGAAAGCTGGCATGCGCCGGTCCGTTCCAATAGATGAAGCAGCGACTCGCCTTGCTCTTTGATCATGTCCTGGGCTTGCTTGAGCAAGGCAACATCAATGGCGTCCCGAGTGGTTTGGGCTTCCAGCACTCGGTCGAGCAGCAACATTGGCGTGGCGCTCGAAATTGTCATGCCATCTAGGATCATCGGAAACCAGCCGACACGACTTGACCGAATTTTTGCTGCGCCTGCAAAAGAGTTGCCCGCAGGGACAAGGGACGACAGTCTGCCCTGACCGTGAATCTCCCCGCACTCACAAGTGCCGCCACTCGAACGCGAGCCGGCTTAAGGTTGTGCTCTTTGCTTTGCGCGATCGCCCCGCCGCAAACGCCGGCCGTGGCGGCAGTGGAACAGACGTCTTCTCGGTCTCGGGGTGACTCGGTTGTGGGTCAAGTATTCGCAGACGAAACTGCTGCTTTGGCGCGCCGTTGCCTGGGGCAAGTCCAGACGGCAGACGATTGGGAACGGCTCCGTCCTCTCTTTCGCCGGCAATTATTCGAAATGCTGGGGTTGGATCCGTTGCCGGCCCGGGGCGCTCTCCAAGCAACGGTGACAGGCGTGACGGAACGCGATGACCTGGTGGTGGAGAAGTTGCATTTCCAGTCCTCGCCCGGACTTTACGTCACAGCCAACCTTTATCGGCCCAAGCGATTGACGGCGCCGGCGCCGGCGATTTTGTATCTGTGCGGGCATGGGCCCGTGATCAGCAATGGAGTGAGCTACGGCAACAAGGTGAGTTATCAACATCACGGTGTTTGGTTTGCCCGGAACGGTTACATTTGCTTGGTGCTGGACACGCTGCAGTTGGGCGAGATCCAGGGCCTGCACCACGGCACCTACCGGGAAGGCAGGTGGTGGTGGAACGCTCGTGGCTACACTCCAGCCGGAGTGGAAGCCTGGAACTCCATCCGGGCGTTGGACTATTTGCAAACGCGGCCTGAAGTGGACACGAACCGATTTGGCGTCACCGGCCGTTCCGGGGGCGGAGCTTACAGTTGGTGGGTGGCGGCCCTGGATGATCGAATTCGGGCCGCCGCGCCCGTGGCTGGGATTACCGATTTGCAGAACCACGTGATCGACGGAGCGGTGGAAGGTCACTGCGATTGCATGTTCACTGTCAACACCTACCGATGGGACTACCCGCAGGTGGCCGCGTTGCTGGCTCCGCGGCCGTTGCTGATCGTCAACACGGATGCCGACAGCATTTTCCCGCTCGACGGGGTGGTTCGGACGCATCGGCAAGTGCGACGGATCTACGATCTGCTGCGCGTCGGGCCGCAGCTCGGATTGGTGATCGGCCCGGGGCCACACAAGGATACGCAGGATCTGCAGGTGCCGGTCTTTCGCTGGTTCAATCGGCATTTGCGAGGCAACGAGCCGCTGATCGAAACGGCGGCCGTCAAGCTTTTCCGGCCGGAAGAGTTGAAAGTGTTCAGCTCGTTGCCTGCCGACGCGCTCAATTCGCACATTGATGACACCTTCGTCAGCACCGCCGCGCCTCAACTCCAGCCGGTGCGGCGAGACTCGTGGGCCGGCCAGCGCGAGGCCTGGCGCGAAGGATTACGTGTCAAAGTCTTTGCCGGTTGGCCGGAAAAGCCGTGCCCGTTGCAGGTCACCGTCGCCGCTTCCGCCGTCCATGGAGGCATTCGTCTGGACCTGATCGATTTCCTGAGTCAGGAACATTTGCCTTTGCGCCTCTACGTGGCGCAGCCCGCCGGCTTGACCAATCCGGCCGAAGTCGTGGTGGACGTTTTGGGTCCGGATGATGGAAAGACTCAAGACGCCGGACTGTCGATGGCACGTTGGCTGGCGGCCTGGCGCGTCGGCTTCGCCGGGGAGTTGACGGACGAACTCACGACGTGCACTCCGGCGCCACCGGCGGATGAAGGCGTCTTCGCCATGACTCAGCGTGAGATGGCCGGCAGCCATCGCGTTTGGGCGTGGATCGCGCCCCGCGGCATCGGACTGACTGCCTGGGGCGGCGACGCTCAGAAGCAAGCGCAGATCCGGCGGCGATTTATGTTATTGGGTCAAACGCTCGAGGGCATGCGGGTTTGGGACCTGCGCCGGGCGATGCAAGCGTTGCGCACGCGGCCGGGGCTGGAACGAACGATGTTCACGCTCCGAGGGACCGGCGATCAGGCCTGCACCGCCTTGCATGCAGCCTTGTTTGAGCCCGGCATCGAACGCCTGGAACTGCGCAAGCTGCCGGCGACGTACCAAAAGGGTCCGGATTATCTCAATGTGTTGCGCGTGCTGGACCTGCCGCAGACGCTGACCCTGACACTGGAACGCAGCACGGTAAAACTCACCGAGAACCTCCCGTCGTCGTGGGAATATACGATCGCGGCGTTGAAGGAAATGGGTTGGGACGAACAACGGTTGAGCATCGAACCCTAAATCTTGGTCGCTCATCCTGGTCGACAATCTTTGTCGATGCGGGCCCGTGGGGTGAGATTCGACAAAGGACTGCCGACAAAGAAAGATCGTACGCCCCGGCCCAGATCTTTACCTGCCCAACTGCCTGCCCCAATTTGGCAAGGGAATTTGGGGCAAGGGAATGGGAACTCAACTTTCAATTCAGGGTTACCAGCCTTTCAAAACAGCTTGGCGATGTTGGCACCGGCTTGTGCACAGAATTCCCTTGCCCCCAATTCCTTTGCCCTCCAACAAGTCCGACCCGTTGTGTGGCGTCCTCACGCAAGGGCTGAAGATGCAGCCGAACGCCCGGCTCCGCTTAGATCCTAGATGTGCTTCGCGCCCGCCTCACGCTTATTGAGATTCGACAAGGATGGCCGACCAAGACTGGCGACAAAGAGTGCCGACCAAGACGGCCGGCCAAGAGATCGTTCTGACCTGCGAAGACCCGTTACGCCGGGTTCTGCGGTTCTTTCCCGAAGCGTCGTGAAGGCAGCTCGCGGAAATCTCCGGCGTGCCCGACGCCGAAATGGGACAAACCCGCGAGTCCTTCGCAATACTTGGCGGCCCCGCATTGCATCAGGCCGAAATGCTCAACCAGATGGCGGAGCCATTCCGGGAATTTATTGGTGAACTTCAATTCCAAGATCACCTGGTCGCCGAACGGTTCGGACGGGTTGGCCATGGTGGTCTGGAAGAGCGGTTCGCGCCGGGATTCGGTGCGGATATGACGATCCATCGTGACGCGCACATTGTCGCTGACGGCGTCCATGTAAGCTTCGCGCAGGTAGGCGACATGCGCCATGGGGCGCGCTCGCAATCGGTCCGCCAGTTTGATGAACCGTTGAATGGCCACCAGATGGCGCGCTTCCGGGCGCAATAGTTGGCCGGGTTCGGGCAAATGCCCGGCCAACAGCCAGCCCACCGCGTCCTTGCGCACGCCGCCGCGTTCCTTGAGGATGCAGCCGTTCATGCGTCGTTTGATCTCGAAGAAGACGGGGCTGTCCGGGTGATCGTTGTAAAAGCGCAGGCGCAACTTGTAACGGTTCTTATCGCCATTGATGGTCGACCAGAAAGTGGAAAGCTCCTCGGAATCCAGATACAGACTGTGGACTGGATAACTGAAGTGCGGCTTGCCCACTCCGTTCTCGTCCAGGTCCAGCTGGTTTCGGACAAATTCGCGCACCCCAACCGCTTGCTCTTCCGAGATCATATACTTCATCTCGAAGCGCTGACGTTGCATCCGGTCGCGAATCATAGTTCAGATGTGGAAAGCTAGTTTATCCATAAATGGCGGCCGTGCAAATGCCAACCAGACCTAAAAATCGGTAGTGTCCTAACTTGAATCGCGAATTGTAGCGGCGGTCTATGACCGCGTACCTGGTTAGCGCGCGAGGGAGCGCGGCATTTACGCCGCTTCAATGTCCGGCGGGTCGGCCGCGGTGGGAGTTGCAAGCGCTTGCTCCGATTCCCAACTTGAAGCGGGCTGAAGCCCGCGCTCCGAGGGCGCTAAACACGTACACGACCGCCGCCTTTCCGGCTCCTTTTCGCGCACCGCCGCTACAACCAAATAGTTAGGACAGCACGTAAAAACCCGGGCCGTGATTGGCGGAAGCCAGGCCCTGCTACGGTGCGAAATAGAACGGATTCGGCAGTTTGAAGGTGCGTTCGGCAAAGCCGCCGGCCAGATCGCTCTCCTGATCGCCCACGCTCATCAAGATCGTATACCCTTGTTCCGCCAACTTCTGTCGCGCGGGCGCCTTGTATTCGACCTCCGATTTCACCCGGAGCTTGGACGGTTTGAGAATGAGTCCGTTCCATTCATAGCCTGCCGCGTGCAGCGTCTTTTCGGTGGGCTCGCGCAGGGATTCGGGCCGGGCGCTAATCAGGAACACCGCCACGCCTCGAGCCCGAGCCGCCCGCACCAGATCCAAAGCGGGCTGGATCGGTTCGCTCCGTTGCAGCTTGATCCATTCGGCCAGGCTGCACGGGCCCATGACGGAGTTGGTGGGGCCGCTAAGATAAAGCGTCCAGTCATTGAGTTTGAGCAAGGCCAGGTTGGATAACACCGTCTCGTCCACATCCAGCACAATCGCCAGATTACTTTGGCCGTGGGCTCGACGGTTCAGGTACGCGCCGGCGCGGGCGTAGACGGCAGCCACTTCGGCCTGATACCGACCCGAAGAGACATATTGGCTAAGCTCCTTCTTGACGTCGTAGAGATTAGGAACCGCTGGCGGAGCCGGAGCCGTGGCGCATCCGTTGAGCAGCGTGGCTAGAATTATTCCGGCCGGAAACCAACCGCAGTTCATAGCTGGCGGAGCCGATAGAAACGCTGCGCCGCCGCCTGGGCCGGCAAGAGCACGGTGGTCCGAGTCCCCTGCGCCACCAGGTCGCCGAGGAGGGTTGTCCAGGTCTGTTCCTCCAGCCGGTCCTTATACTCCACCTGATAACTCTTGCCCGGGATGGACCGCCAGGTCATCGCCAGTCCACCGCCGGCTTGCCGCACCAGGCTGGTAAAGGCCGGCGCATTGGTCAGTCCATGAAGCAGGTTGGCCGCCCGCGGAGTGGGTGTCGTCATGAATTCAATCCCCGGTTCGCCGTCGGGCCAGCGGCCCTGGCTGACGTTGTTCGTTTGCGGCCCAAACTGGACCGAATCGATTTGGACGCCGCTGGGGGCGAACAAACCAATGCTTTCGCCGCTCTTGGACAACTGAAAGTTGACGTGCAGATCGGAGTTGGTGGTGCTGTTGCGCGTCGGATCGCCGTCGGCCCAGACCAGGAGATAACCTCCAGGTGCAATCACACAACCGGACGGGATGCGGTAATGAGATGGATCCGAAAGGTCATCGGTCAGGAAGTACCCGGCGAGGTCGACCGCCGTCGAAGCCGGGTTATACAGTTCGAACCAGTCGTCGTAGGCCCCGCCGACCGGGTTGGGATATCCACCGGGGCTGGTATTACTGGCCAGCCATTCGTTGATTTGCACGCGCACCGGCGGCTCACTTGGACCCGTATAGGAGAGCATGTTGGTGACGAGCGCGCTGGACAAGGGCAGGCCCGATCGATCGAGCCCTTGCACCACGAGCACATTGGTGCCCGGCGTGCAAGTGACCTGCGCCGTCCAGGAAGTGACGCTGGTCCAGGTCACCGGAACTGGAATGCCATTGATGAGGATATCACGAACTTCCACTGGCGCGGTGCCGGTGATGGAGACAGGGTTATTGCTGGCGACGGGAAGCCCGCCTGGAGCGAGCGCGAAGGAAGCCGCCAGGGTGCTGAGGCGGGTCAAACAATAATCGCGGCGGGTAGCCAGAAAATTCTTGATGTTGTTCGGGGCCACCGCGGTCACGCCGTTGGCCGCGAAGGCGGCGGCCTTGGCGTCCAGCAACGGATGCAGGCGGCCGGGCGTCAACGGTCCGTTCACGGCATCCTGGATGGCGCGCCAATACGCGCGCACGAACTTCGGATGTTTATACATGCGGTCGACGGTGCCCGGATCGCCGTTGAAGAACGGGAAGTAGGGATTGGTGAACTTGAACAGATCCGAAGTCGCCGAGTCACTGGCGTTGCCGAGGGAAACGTCCATGTCCCAGATCATCATTTTCCAACGGCCACCCTGCGGTTTGTACGCGTACATATTCTGGCCGTTGCCGTAGCCGTAGCTGTCCCAGTTGCCGACCAGATGTTCGCTCGCGAAGGTGCGCATCCATTGTTCGATATCCACGGTGCTGTCGATGGCCGCGGTATAGGTATTGGACGGGCTGTTGACGGCATCGACGAGCTCGAAGAGGTTGGTGAAGTTGTTCATGGTGCTGGCCGCGCCGCGCGGCGTCCAGGCCCAGCGATAACGCGCGGTCTTCTTCACCCCGCCGACGGTCGTGAAGTTGCCCAAGGTGGCGCCGATGGAGGTGGTGTTGTTGACCGCCGCATCATATTCACGCCAGATTTGCACCTTGAACAATTCGCCGTCATCCTGGTCGGGAAACCATTGCCGGAGGGAATCGCGGTCGGGCTTCTGCGTATCCTGCATGAGGGCGGCGCGGCGGGTGCCATTGACGTAGAAATGAACGTACCGCTGGTAATTAAAGGGCAACCCGAGCGTACCCGCGATCCAATAAGACGTTTGTTCCTCTTGCAAGGTCGCATCCACGGGGTCGCCGCCGGTCAACCCGGGCCACACCAACGTGGCCTCATCGCCACCGAGAAACGGATCATCCGGCGGGAAGACGATTTTGTAGTCGCAGGCGGTGCCGGTGGGAGTTGTATAGCGCGAGGCATGATAAGCGCTGCCGGCGTAGAGAACGCCCACATTGTAGATCACCCGATGGTTTCCATTCACGAACGTGCCATCCAACGTCGCGTTGCTCAGCTTGAGCCGCGTGCTCCAAAGATTAAAGGTGGCCTGCGTCACCCACAAATGGTAGGCGCCGAATTTGCTGGCCGGTTGTGGTTCGCCAAAGCGAACGAGGCACTCCCGTGCCGGTGCGTCGTTGGGAAACAGCCGGGTCGCAGGAGCGGCATGGGCATCGGTGGCCTGAATATAAAACGCCACCAACTTGCCTGTCGGTTGCCCTGGGATGGTGGCGCTAAAGATGCCGTCCCCAGCCACCGCATCACCCCCCGAGCCATCGTCGACCAGAGGCAGGGTGAACACGCTGTTCGTGTCCGGATCGATCCGGTATCGGAGTACTGTTTGGCCCAGGCCATCCGGGTCCGACACGCGGGCCGTGACAATGACGGCCTGGTTGGACGCCGGCAGGATGGGCTGATGCTGGACGTCCACGATCGCCGGGCCGCTATTGGAGGCTCGGCGGCTGTTGGCAGTCCCCGGCGTGCCCAGGTTGGTCGGCACCGCCAAGGTCCCGAAGGCCTCCAGGTAATTCCCGCTGAGACGCAACAGAATCTCTGGATGCCCACGCAACCAGCGCACCTTCGCGCGCAGCGTGGCGTTGGCATTCAAGGTCAACGCCGTCGTCAATGGAACGCGAACGCGGTTTGCCCCGGGATCGCCGTCGGATTCCGCGCGCAGGTGCAGACAGGCACTGTTATTGATGCCGCCGGTGGGTTGCACGGTCGATTGGTCGTGATCTCCCTGCGGCGTCCAGGGCGATAAACCCGTCTCGAAAGACGGATTGGCCAAAAGATTTTGACCAGTCGTGCCAATGACCTCCACGTCATCGACCAAACATTCCCCGGCACCCATGAGTTGGATTTGCAACGCGTCGGCAGGATTGCCATCGCCGTTGTCGAGCCGGCCGGAAAACTCCACGGTGGTCCAGGCCGCCTTGGAGGTCTCGTCGCTCTCTGCCCATTGATCGGGAGATTGCCCATCGCCGCGCGGATCAATGCGTTCCAGGCTGCTTCCGCCACCTTTCGTCCACTGCGGCCAACGCCCGCCTGTGCCGTAGGTCACTTCGTCCACGACAGAGTAAATCACGTTCGTCTGCACCAGGCCCGCGTTCGTGCTCACCACGCTCTCCGAACGCGCCAAGGCGAGGCGCTCTCCACCCGACGACAGGCGCCCGGAAAAGTTTCCGATCGCCCGGGAGGCGGGCAGGCCCGGATATCGGGTCAATAAACGAGCGACATTCCGTGCGACCACCAAATAACCACCCGGCCCCAGCGCCACGTTGGTGGGGAACGTGAAATCAATACCGTCCACAAAGCGCCAGCCGTCCAAGGCCACGGTCCCCATTCCCGGATTGTGCAGTTCCACGAATTGATCGTCGTCCTGATCGGAGAGTGGGGCGTAAAGGATTTCGTTAATCACAACCTCCGGGTTGCGGGCCGGGCTATTGGCCTGACCGGGGGTTCGCGTCGTCAAAGGTCGCCAACGCGGACCGCCATCCGGGGTGCGTCCGTAGGAAACATCGCGAGCCTGTCCCGCGAACCGAACGGCATCGAGAACGCGCGTGTCGTCGTTGTTGATCAGGTAGACGGTTTCTCCGGCCGCGCGAAGCGCGAAGTTCAATTGGGTCTCAGTCAAGGCCAGGAAACCGCCGGGCTGTATGACGGTGCCGGCCGGAAAAGTGAACTTGTTGGTCGTCGGATCATCGGTGAGATGACATCCAGAAAGGTCCACCGGCCCCCCATCCGCCCGACAAAACAACTCCACAAAATCGAGGCTGGGCTGGGTCGAATGCGCCAGCAATTCGTTGAACATCACGCGCCGGAGCGGTTCGGACTCGCTAGGTTCCAATTGCCCTGGCGACCCGCCGATGCGCTCGCTGGCCGCCCAAGCCGCCGGGTTCGCGAGTCCAAGCGAGGGCCGAGCCAGCACCAACGACGGCCCGCCGCCATCCGGAGCCACCGGCCACGGCGGTTTGCTCGAATACGGCGCCTCCAGCAACAACGCCCCGCTGCGATTGACCAACCGGACCTGCTCCGAGTTGTTCCCCAATTTTCCCGTAACCGGGCCCAGCACGTTCGTGATGCCGTAAATTCTACGGAGCGCCCCGGGGTCCGCGGCCACCACGAGCAGGGAGCCCGCGGCCAGCACGGTTCCCTCCGGGAAAGTGAACTGGACGGCACCGCTCAGGCGAAAGCCGCTCAGATCCTCCTGCCACAGTTGGCTGTTGGACAGCTCGATGAATTCCAGATTATTCGAATCTGCGGCAGGCCGCGGGTGATAATGGATCTCGGAAATGACCAGGGCACTGCGACGGCTGGCCGGACCGGCCGGTTCGGGCAGAGCCTGCGCCTGCCCGGCTCCCACAGCCCGGCCGATCGCGTAAACCCAACCCAGGACCAGCCCGGCCAGGATGAAAAAAACACAGCAACGGGACGGCATACGACTAGTTGAACACACGGAGGCGCCTTTGGTATTGACCACGTAACACAGGAATCGTCGTAGTTTACCTGGGAAAAGCCCCGAGGGCGAGGGTGAAATCTAACGAGGCGGGGCCTCAGAGCGGCAAGGCACTCCAAGGCGCCCAATCTTGCAAAGAATCGTCCTCGCCTTGCTGGTCTGAGGCTCCGCCTCGTTAGGCAAAAAGGTGTTGGCAAATCGGCTGGACCAGTCAAGATTGGGCACTCTGCCCGGTTCATGGAATTGATGCTGGGCTCATGACGCTGATTGCTTTTACTGAAGTTTTGTTATGACTGCCATACAACCTGATTACAGTAAGCGTGACTGCTCCCTTCCTCCGGGTTGCAAGGATCTGATCGATGTCCTGCGGTTAACGAAGTCGCGGGTCGTGATGAAGCCGGTGGAACTGGGCAAACCAGTATCGGTGCGGGCCCTGGCTGCATTGCTTGGATGCAAGCCCCTTCAGATCATCGCCGACCTCCTGGAACTAAAGATCTCGGCCACCGTGGATCAGGCCGTGTCGTTTGAGGTCGCGGCCAAAATTGCGGTCAAGTATGGGTTGTTGGCGAAACGGGCCTGGACCGGGCTGGGCTCAGGCAAAGGGCCGTAAAACACCTAGAGCCAACACCTGCCACACTTTCGTGCCGCTCACAAACGTTGCCGAAACCAAGCGGTGATCGGTTCGGATAATTCGTTGAAGCACATCCCCACCACGAAGTGATCCGCGCCCGGAACCTGCAGGGTGCGCGCTTCTCCGGCCGCGGCCTGCTGCAACGCAGCGATGTCCGCCGGCCGGCTGATTGGGTCCTTCTCGCCGCCGATCAGCAGGACCGGACGATCCAGGCGGCGCAAGCCGGCTTCGGCGGCCCACTCCTTCCATTTCAATTCCAGTTTGGCGGCGGCCGCGCCAGTGGCGGAGCGAACCAGCCGCTTTGGTAATTGCGCGCCGGTCATCTCAGCGAAACGGGCGATGGCCTCTTCCGGCTGATTGTAGGGAGCGATCGCCACCACGGTGTCCACGCGCCGGTCTTGAGCAGCCCAATTCAAAGCCAGGGTCGCCCCGTAAGACAGTCCCAACACGCCCACCTTGTCGTCACACAACCCTTGCGCCTGCAAATAGTCCAGCGCCTGGCTCAAGTCTTTCGTCTCAAACTTCCCAAAACCGATCTGCGTTCCGGTCGATTGGCCATGCCCGCGCAAGTCCAACGCCACGACGCGAAAGCCGGCTTGCGCCAGCAAAAAACTCCACGGCGCCATGGATTCCTTCATCAAACCATAGCCGTGCAGCACGATGATCGTCGCCGCATGTTCACGCGGCCGGAACGTGTCCCGCGGCTCGGGTTCCCAACGCAGTGAGAAGGTCCCATGGCCATCGGCTTTCTGCTGCATGGTGGACACAAACTTGGTGTGATAATCGCGTGGCGGCACTTCCATGGCATTGAGCGTGGCCTCGGGTGGCCCGACCGGAATCGTCACCAGAACCAGGCGGTTGGTGGTCATCTTGGTGAGAAGATTGGTCCAGGTCGAATTCCAAGCCGCCAGCATTCCGCGTTGGTGCAGGTTAGGCGCCGCCACCACGCGATTCGCCGCCAACCGGCTTAATCCGCAGCCCGGCGCGAACAACAAAAGCAGCAGCCCGGCCGTGACCCGCCAATCGCGCCAGCAAACCCGCCTCCCCCGGACCATCCGCCCTGCGTTTAGGCGCATTAGTGCCGAGCCTGTCCGTCTCACATTCGTCTCATTCTTGTCCATCCCACAACTCCTCAACTCTCTGTCCCCTGGCCACAGGCTTTGGCGCTGGCCGCGGCCAAATGATTGATAAATCCGGTCTAACACCGATGCGATTCCATCATCCCTTCGTCGGCCTGGCAAGACTGCGGCGATGGGGACGATGGGGATCGGAGGAAGCCCCTCGACGGGGCTCGGGGCGGCTGTTGGGTAGTTCCTCGGCTCTGGAGCCGACAGACGCTCAATTTTCCCAGGGGCTGATTTCTGTTTTGTATTCGAGCAGGGCGGCAGGTATTACTCGCCTTGGACTCACGAAAGGCGCCTATGCATGCTCACCATTTCTTTCCCTGCCTCCTGGCTGTTCTTGTGCCGTTCAACGCCATGGCCGCGGCGCCGCGGTTCCGGGCCGCAGACGTCGATACCAAGGTTGAAATCGGGTATGGCGTCACGGTGGCTGACGTGAATGGCGACAAGCGACCTGACATCCTGCTCGTCGATAAGAATATCGTGGTCTGGTACGAGAACCCGTCGTGGACCAAACACGTCATGGCCGAAAAGCTGACGCAACTGGATCACGTCTGCATCGCCGCGCAGGATATCGACGGGGACGGCAAGTGCGAACTGGCCATTGGAGCAGGCTGGAATCCGAATGATACTTTGAACAGCGGGGCGGTTTTTTACCTGATCCCGCCGGCCGATCGAACCCAACGTTGGGAACCGGTGGCCTTGCCGCATGAGCCAACCGTGCACCGGATGCGCTGGGTGAAGAATGCTCAGGGCGGTTTTGATTTGTTGGTGGTGCCGCTGCATGGACGCGGCAACAAACCCAATACCGGCGAAGGCGTCGGGGTCAAAGTTCAGCTCTACCATAAACCCACCAATCCACGGGACACGTGGACGATCGACACTCTGGATGAGTCGCTCCATAAGACGCACAACTTTGATCCAGTTCAGTGGGACCCTGATCCCGCCCAGGAACTGTTGTTAGGCGGAAAGGAAGGCGTATTCCTGCTCGATCGCGGCTCCGGCAAGCCGAGCGTGACGCAGTTGGCGGGGAACGAAGATGGAGGAGCCGGCGAGGTGCGCGCGGGCAAGCTGCCCGGAGGCAAACGGTTTTTCGCAACCGTCGAGCCCATGCATGGCACCAACCTGGTTGTCTACACCGAACCCCCGGGCGGTAAAGGGCTCTGGAATCGACAAGTGCTGGACCGATCATTGGTCGACGGCCATGCCCTGGCCTGCGGTGATCTCGCCGGCACCGGCGCCGACCAGGTGGTCGTGGGATGGCGGGCCATGAACAAACCGGGCGTTAAAGTCGGCATCAAATTGTTCGCACCCGCCGATGGGCTTGGGAAAGAGTGGACCCAAACGCTGGTCGACGATAACACCATGGCCTGCGAAGACCTGGTCTTGGCGGACCTGGACGGCAACGGCAAACTCGATATCATCGCGGCCGGGCGGGCCACCAAGAATTTAAAAATCTACTGGAACGAATAAGCGCTGCTTGCAACGAGCGACCAGAGCTAACTGGTTGCTAGTTCCTAGTTCCTGGTTTCTGGTTCCTAGTTCCTGGTTCCTAAGTTTGTAGTGGGCGTTTAGGCACTGCCCCCCGCACAATGCAGTTTGGTGCGCGGTCCCGCATGTGCGGGACCGCTTCATCGTCCGTCGGCTCGAGGACCAAGGAACTACCCAACAGCCCGCCCCGAGCCCGGTCGAGGGGCTTCCTCCGATCCCCATCTCGAAGCCGCCTTAAAGGCGCCTAAAGGCCGCGATCCAGGGGGGGCAGTGTCCGAACGCCCGTTTGTAGTTTCGCTTGTTTTTCGCAGTTGTTTCAGGCGAAATGGCCGGGCATCTTAGCTCCATCCCAGGCTGACCCGGTCACGCCCGCGCGCTTATATGCTATGGTAAGCGCGCTATTTCTCTGACTTGCAGTGTGGACATGACGTTTATGAAGAAGTGCCTCTTTGGCCTGATACTCATCTTTTTTGTTTTCCAGGCCCGTGCCGCGAGCAATCTAATCATCGCTACCAACGCCGTTTGGAAATACCTGGATGACGGCTCCGACCAAGGGGCGAGTTGGATTGCGCCTGGCTTCAACGACGCGGCCTGGCTGGCGGGGCCCGCGCAACTTGGCTATGGCGATGGAGACGAGGCCACCGTGGTGGGATTTGGGCCCGACGGGAACAACAAGTTCATCACCACCTATTTTCGGCACGGTTTTGACGTGCCGAATCCGGGCATCTACACGGTGCTGACGATGCGTGTCCGGCGCGATGACGGCGTGATCATCTACGTGAACGGCGCAGAGGTCTATCGCAGCAACATGCCGACCGGGCCGGTGGCCTTCAACACGCCGGCGCCGGCCACCGCGTCCGATGACGGGAGCACCTTCCAAACCACCACCCTGAGTCCCAGTGTGCTGGTGAGCGGCCACAACGTCATCGCCGCGGAGATTCACCAGCAGAGCGGCACGAGTTCCGACATCAGTTTTGAACTGGAATTATTGGGCAGCACCGATCCGGTGATAAACAACCCGCCTAATGTCGCCCTGACCAGCCCGGCCAATGATGCCTTCTACAATGCACCCGCCGACATCCTGCTCGCCGCCAATGCCTCTGACCCCGATGGCACGATCAGTCGCGTCGAGTTCTTTGCGGGCAATACAAAACTCGGTGAAGATACCACCGCCCCCTTCAACTTTTCCTGGAGTTCCGTGCCGGTCGGATCGTACGCGCTGCGCGCCGTGGCAACGGACAATCTCAACGCCCGCGCCACTTCCGCCGTGGTGAACGTGACGGTGGACGTCTCGTCCGTGCCGGTCCTGGCCAGCGTCACCCCGGCGCCGGGCGATGTGTCGCGCCTGGACCAAATCACCACGCGTTTCAGCGAGCCGGTCAGCGGCGTAGAGGCCGCCGATTTGTTGATCAACGGGCGCCCTGCGACTGAGGTAACGGGCTCGGGTGCCATCTACACGTTCAGCTTCCCGCCGCCACCTGAGGGCAGCGTGTTCGTCGGTTGGGAAGGACGCCATGGGATCGTGGACTTTGAAAACCCGCCGAGACCCTTCGACTCTTACGGTGCTGGGGCGACCTGGCAGTATAACTACACGGACACCGTCGCCCCGGTGGTGGCCAAACTGGAGCCGCCGGCGGGCGCCACTTTGCGTTCTCTGCGGACCATTGGAGTCACCTTCGACGAACCGGTGTCCGGCGTGGACGCCTCCGACCTGCGGGTGAACGGGATCGCGGCTCTGCGGGTGACCGGGGTGGGAGCGGGCCCGTATCAGTTTGAAGTCGTCGAACCGGCCAGCCCGACCGTGAACGTTGCTTGGACAACCGGCCACGGCATCCGCGACCTGGCGCGCACGCCCAACGCTTTTACGGGCAGCGGCTGGAGTTATTCGCTCGATACCAACGCGGTCTTCGAAGGACAGGTCGTCATCAACGAAATCATGTATCACCCCGCTTCGGAACGTCCCGAAGATGAATGGATCGAACTGCGCAATCGCGGAACCAGCGCGGTTAATCTCACCGGCTGGGCCCTCAAGCGCGGCGTGAACTTCACCTTTCCCAACAACACCCCAACGCTGCCGGCTGGCGGCTACCTGGTTGTCGCCGCGCACCTGCCCTCCTTCGTGACCAAATATCCGGCCGTGCCTAACGTCATCGGCGGCTGGACCGGACGCCTCGGCAACAGCTACGACTCCGTCGAATTGGAGGACGCCCAGGGACAACGAGTGGATCTGATCGATTACTCCGATCAAGGCGATTGGGCGCGCCGCATTGAAACCGTCGGCTGGGACTGGACCAGCGACGCCGATGGCCTGGGTCGATCTTTGGAATTGCGCCAAGCTGCGTTGGAACGCAACACCGGCCAAAACTGGGAATCCAGCCGGGTCGCAGATGGCACGCCCGGCCGGGCGAACTCCGCCGCCACCAATAATCTTCCGCCGATGATTCTGAACGCGGCGCATTTTCCAGCCATCCCACGCTCGACCAATGCCGTCAGTGTCACCGCCCGGATCGTGGATGAACAACCCGTCTCATTGACGGTGACCTTGTGGTATCGCGACGCGACCACGACGACACCCGGCAACTTCATCAGCGTGCCGATGGCCGACAATGGCCTGAATAACGATGGTTCTGCGGGAGACGGCGTTTATGGCGCGCGCCTGTCGCCGTTCGGCAATCGCACGATCATCGAATTTTATGTGCAGGCCAGGGATGCCACGGGCCAGAGCCGGACCTGGCCGGCCCCGGCGCAACGGGGCGTTGGGCTCGTCCAGGAAGCCAATGCGTTGTTCCAGGTGGACGATGAGGCTTACACCGGGAACCAGCCGGTTTATCGCCTGATCATGGCCCCCGCCGATCGCAATGGGCTCCTCAATGCCACCGACCGAATCCAGCATAATGCCACCCTCATCACCGTGGAGGGCGCCGACACCCAGGTCCGTTACAACTGCGATGTGCGTCGGCGCGGTGCCAGCAGCTTCGGTTCATCGCCGCCGACGATGAAACTCAACATTCCCGACGACCGTCTTTGGAAAGGGAAAAGTTCGATGAACTTGAATTCCGTGAACACCTGGGCCCAGGTCGTGGGGGCAGCCATCTGCGCCCAGGCCGGCATGCCGGCGGCTTACGCCCGCGCCGTTCAGGTCCGGTTCAATGGCGTGAATGAATCGCGCAGCGATTCGCAGCAGTTTGGTTCCTACGCGCATGTGGAAGTGGCGAACAGCGAGTGGACCGGCATCCATCTGCCGGAGGACCCCGGCGGCAACCTTTACTCCAAACGCCGGCCTGAATGCGGGCTGCTTTATCAAGGACCGTCGCCGGCTCCGTACATCAACTGCGCCTACGAAAAGGAATCGAACCGCAGCGAAAATGATTGGACCGATCTGATGAATCTGACGTTCTCGTTGGATCCGGCCACGACGTCCGACGCCGATTATGTGCGCGCCGTCCGCCAAAACATCAACGTCGAGCAATGGATGCGTTACTTTGCCGTCCTCTTCCTGCTTAACTACAACGAAACTGCCCTGGCCACAGGCGTCGACGACGACTATGACCTTTATCGCGGAGAGGTCGACCAGCGCTTTATCTTGCTTGTCCATGATCTCGATTCGATCTACGGCAGCGCCGGCAACAGCCCCAACGATATCTTCCAGGCCACGGCCGTTGGGACCATGGCCCGGTTCTTACATCGGCCGGAGTTTGAACCCTTGTATTACGCCGAGTACCGGCGCTTATTGGCAGGCCCCTTCGCCACCAACAATTTGTTGCCGCTTTTTGACCAGTACCTGGGTGATTGGGTGCCGGCGGGAACCATCACAAGCATGAAGAACAACGCCCTGGCACGTTTGAATTACGCCGCCAGCGCCGTGCCGCCAGCGCCCGCCTCCGTGCAGGCCACCGTGGCCGGCGAACCGGTCTCGCCCACCTACCTCAATACGGCCACGCTCACGGTCGGTGGCCAGGGAGTGACGCAGTATCGGTATCGGCTGGACGGCGGCGCGTTTGGCCCCGAAACGCCCGTGGGCACACCCATTACGCTCGCCGGCTTGCCCGATGGAACCCATACCGTCTACGTAATCGGCCGTGATGCCACTGGGCTGTGGCAGTCCGCCAACAGCCCGACCGTCTCGCAAACCTGGGCCGTGCTCTCCAGCCTGCGCCGCGTCGTGCTTAACGAAGTGCTGGCGGCCAACACCAGCGCCGTCAATCACGGAGGCCACTTTCCGGATCTGATCGAGTTGTATAACCCGGGCAACAGCACCGTGGACCTGGGCGGACTGCGCCTCACGGACGACATCAATGATCCAAACAAATTCGTTGTACCTGCGGGCACCACCATGGCCCCGGGCAGCTACTTGGTTTTGTATGCCGACAACCCGGATGGCACGGCCGGCATTCACCTGGGATTCGCGCTGAATCAGGACGGCGAGACGCTCTACCTGCTTGATGCGGCGTCCAACGGACCGCATGTCCTGGACTTCATCGAATTCGGGCTGCAGTTGCCGAATCTGTCTGTCGGCCGCTTGCCAGGCGGTCAATGGGGCCTGACCACTCCCACCTTTGGCTCCGCCAATGTCGCGGTGGCCACAGCTAGCCCAACCACTCTGAAGATCAACGAATGGCTCGCGGCCGGCGCGGCCCCGTTCCTGGATGATTTCATCGAGATCTACAACCCCGTCGCTCAACCGGTGTCCCTGAGCGGATTGTTCATTAGCGACCATCCCATCGGTGCGCCGTTCCGTCACGGCCTGACGCCACTGAGTTTTATTGATGGCTTCGGATACCGCTCCTTGATCGCCGACGGCAACGCCGAGGCCGGGGCCAACCACCTGAATTTTCAACTGGCCCAGGAATGGGGCGAGATTGCGATCGTGGCTTCCGATGGATCCGTTCTGGATTGGGTCAGCTACGGGCCGCAGACTGCCGGGATTTCTGAAGGACGCGCTCCCAATGGGAGTTCCCGGATCACGCCGTTGGCCCAACCGACCCCCGGGGTCGGCAATCCCGTGCCGCCGGCGAGTGTGCCGCCGCAGCTGGTTAGCTTGGTGCCGTACACCCAAGTCTGGAAATACGAGCAAAGCGGCACCGACTTGGGAACGACTTGGAAAGCTCCGACCTATAACGATGCCGCGTGGCCTTCGGGGCCCGGCTTGCTGGCCGGCGTGCGTTCCGGCGGCATCCTACCGGAAGCGGTCGGCACGGCTCTGACCGTGGCGAATACCAAGCCCACTTTCTATTTCCGGACCCGGTTCACCATTTCGGATCTGACGCAATTGTCCGGCCTGCAGCTCACGCACATCTTCGATGATGGTGCGGTAGTTTATCTCAACGGGACGGAGATTTACCGGTACAACCTGCCGGCCGGTCCAATCAGCTTCGGCACCCTCGCCAGCGCCAACATTTTGGATGCGGTGGCCGTCGCGCCCGCCCCACTGCCCTTGACCGGTGCGGCAGTGGGCGTCAATGACCTGGCCGTCGAAATCCACCAATCTTCGCTCAACAGCGCGGATATTACGATGGGGTGCAAACTCGAGGGCGTGATCCTGACCAATAACCCGGGACTCGCAGGCATCGTCATCAACGAAGTGCTGGCGAATGCTCGCACCGCCACCAACAGCGACGGCACCATCAGCGACTGGGTGGAACTCTACAATCCTACCAACGCTTTGGTGGATCTGTCCGGCATGAGTTTCACCGATCAATTAACCACGCCACGCCGATGGACCTTCCCGCAAGGTTCCATCATTCCTGCCTTGGGGTTCCGGGTCGTCCGGTTCGACCCCGACTTGCCGGCCTCCAGCAACTCGGTCGTCAGCCTCAATACCGGCTTCGGCCTCAAAGCCACCGGGGATTCGGTTTATCTGTTTAATCGCCCTTCCAGTGGCGGCGAACTGCTCGATGCCATCACCTTCGGCCTGCAGGCTCCCGATTGGTCCATCGGCCGCGTGCCGAACGGCGGCAACTGGACACTAACGCTGCCGAGTGCCGGCGCGATGAACATTGCCGCGGTGCTCGGCGACCCCGCTCAACTCAAGATCAACGAGTGGATGGCCGATCCGCTCTCGGGTAGTGATTGGTTCGAAGTTTATAATCCAACGCCGCAACCGATTGCTCTGGGCGGATTGCATCTGACCGATGACCCGGCCAACCGGTTGAAGTACCCTATCCCGGCCCGCTCCTATATTGCTTCGGGTCTCCTTGGCTTCCAGCGTTTCGAGGCCGACAACTCGCCTGCCAACGGCGCCGATCATGTCAACTTCAAGCTCTCGGCAGGCGGCGAGTCGCTCGGGATCACCGACGCGTATGGTTCGTTCATCGACAGCTTGCTCTTCGGCCCGCAAGCGTTAGGCGTATCGGAAGGCCGCCTGCCCGATGGCAGCGCCAACATCACAACCTTTCCCGAAACACCCAGCCCGGGCGAAAGCAACTTCCGCCCCATCCCCAATGTCGTCATCAATGAGGTCCTCACTCATAGCGAATTGCCCCTCGAAGACGCCATCGAACTGCGAAATACTTCGGGCGCGCCGGTTGATATCGGCGGGTGGTACCTGAGTGATGCCCGCACTTTCCTGACCAAATTCCAAATCCCGGACGGCACAACGATCCCCGCCAACGGTTTCCTGGTGTTCTACGAAAACCAATTCAATCCGCGTCCAGGCGATCCTGACAGCTTCAGTCTGAGTTCCGCCAAAGGCGACCACGTTTACCTGTCCGCTGCGGCGGGCGGGGTTTTGACTGGCTACCGCGCCGTGGTGGAATTCGGTCCGGCGGAAAACGGCGTGTCGTTTGGAAGATTCGACACGAGCCAGGGCGTTCAGTTCGTGGCCTTAAGCAATCGCACCTTCGGCCAGGATAATCCGAATTCGATCGATCAATTCCGGCTGGGCACCGGGGCAGCCAACAGTTACGCCAAAGTGGGGCCGGTGGTCATCAGTGAAATCATGTATCACCCGCCCGATCTGGACTCCAACGACAACGTCACAGCCGAATACATCCAGTTGCGCAACACCAGCAGCAGCCCGGTAAACCTCTTCGACACCGGTTATCGGACAAACCGCTGGCGTTTACGCGACGCCGTGAAATTTGATTTCCCGGCCGAAACCGTGCTGCCGGCCAACGGCACGTTGCTGGTGGTCAGCTTTGATCCCGTGACCAATACCGCGGCGCGCGCCCAATTCCTTTTCACCTACGGCCTTGCCCCGGGCACAGCTTTGGTCGGCCCGTACCAGGGCAAACTCGATAACAGCTCGGATAGCATCGAACTGCTCAAACCCGACCAACCGCAGCCGCCCGGCTCAGCCGATCCAGGTTACGTCGCGTACATCCTGGTCGAGCGCGTGCACTACGCCGACACTGCCCCATGGCCGGCAGGCGCCGATGGAACCGGCCTGGCCTTACACCGCACAGACGCGTTCCTCTTCGGGGATGATCCCGTCAACTGGACAGCCGCCCCTCCACTTTCCCGGCCGCCCGATCGCGACAATGACGGCATGCCCGACAGTTGGGAGTTGCAGTACGGCCTCAACCCGGACAATCCCAATGACGCCACGCAAGACAAGGACCATGACGGTCTGAGCAACCGAGACGAGTATCTCGCCGGCACCGACCCGACGAGTTCCTCGAGTGTGCTGGCTCTGGGAGTAACCTCTTTCGCGCCCTTAACGCTGGAGTTTAATGCGGCCGCGAACAAGTCTTACACCGTCGAGTTCCGCAATGATCTGACCTTCGGCGCCTGGGTGCCGTTAACCAACGTTGATCCCTCGCCCACCCCGCGCGTCTTCAGGTTCTCCGATAACCCGCTTTCAACCCGCTTTTATCGCGTCCGCACGCCGCGCGTACAGTGACCCGCTCCCTCTCCCCTCAACCCCCTCAACGGGGAGAGGGCCGGGGTGGGGTAAGCAGGCCAAGAGTTTCGAGTTCCCGATGCTCAGGTTCATGGAGAGCTTGGACCTCCGAATTTCGGACGTGAATTGGGGCCTTGAACGATTTCCGATTTTCAATCTTCAATATCTTCAATTACCGATATTACCGATTCCCAATTGGGTCGTAATTGAGAATTGGGAATATTGCGAATTGAAAATCGACAATTGGCTCCCTCTCCCCTCAACGGGGAGAGGGCCGGGGTGAGAAGGCCAAGAGTTTAGAGTTCCGATGAGTCTATGACCGCCGGGCCACAAGACGAGGTCTGTTGTTGGATGAGCTTCACCGAGTCGGGGGGATGGCCGTTTTAGTTGGGCTGCTCCAATTCTGTCGATGATACGCGCGAGCGACGATCTGCATGGGGCCATGGCAGGCGATAGGCGATTGATAACGTTGGGACGTGGAGGCGATGCCACCTCCTGGCTGCCGTGGATCGGTGCCATCTGTCGTGTAATAGATTTCCCCTTTGGACGAGTGCAGGATGAGAACATTCTCTGCGGTCAAAGCACTTTCCTGCAGCGAAAAATCAGGAGCGGAGAGAAACTGCTGATCAATCCAGGCGATTCGGCTTCGAATCCACTGCTTCATTTTACGGATGTGCTCCTCATGAGGCTGGCGAGTGGGCCACCGTTGGGAGTTCCTCTTTTGAGCCTCACCGAAGGAAGCGGTGAGTTCATCCACCCGGGCCAGTATGTTGGAAGGGGCAAAAGGGCCATTCCTCAACTCGGCCCACCGATCCGCAGACCGTTGTTGAAAGTCCGCGTCCTGCCTCAGCCGGGCAAACCAGTCTATCTCATGCTCCCGGATGTAAGGCCAATACCAACCCTCTGCGCTCGCGCCGTCGTAAAAATTCGCGTTCCCAAAGCTCTGGTCCCAATCCCAAATGGGGCCCATCTTGAGCTTGCCATTCTTATTCATATGTAAAAATGCGCTGAACCGAAACCCGTCCACATTTTTGGACATTTCCACGAGCCAGTGGTGATCAATGAAGGCGTCAACATCGAGATACCTGGAGTAGCCATTGGTTGGATCGGCGAAACGATGGCCATAGAGCACTCGCTCGAACCGGTTCAAATAATTGATCAACCATGATTTTTGATCCTCCGAGATCTCCATCTCTTTGGGATAGACGTACAGAAAGCGAATTCCTCGCTCGGTTCTAAAGCCGGTCTCCGTCGGATCCACGTGATCCTTTTTGAAAATATATCCGCCCGAGCCGGCGTCCGTTCCCATCTTCATTTCATCGATGTCTACCCGATCCTTTCCCTGCTTGATCTTTTCCTCCAGAACATAAAGACCGAGGTAATCACGAGCCGTCAGCTCACCTTTTGCGCCTGTTACGAACACCTCCACAAATCTGGTTCTGGGCGCATAGCGGCCGATCTGATTGCTTAAATCATAGGCCAATACATCCCGGATCAGGCTCCGATCGAAATAGGGCGCGTATAAGACCCAGTCTGACTCCGCTGGGAGTCCTAAAAGTGGAACCTTCAGCGGCCGGCCCTGGTCATCCTTCAACCTCAAAGTGAAGGAGGATTTCGGGAATTGGCGTGAGGTGTTTCCTCTCACATTGATCTCAACGCGCCCATCGACATCGGCAACTCCCAGCAAGGAAGCGCGCCCGCCCATCGGATTGATGATTCGGATGGACGCCGCAATCTTGTCCTGATGAGAAATGGTTTGGCCAAAAGTATTGATGATGACCAGCGGCAAGTTGGAATTGAACTCCCGGAGACTCTCATGCAACACCGTGAAACCGTTGTCTGATCGTTCTTGAGCAAAGCAAAACGGTCCGCCCACTAGCCACCAAACACATCCCAGGAGAATGAGGCCAGTCCTCCCTCTCCAGAACTGTCGTCTTTGAGTTGTGGCTGTAGCCTTGACCACGCGACGTCAGGATGGCCGCAAGTGGTCTCTGGGTCCACTCCCTATCTCACCTGGAAAGCATCACTAATGCGCTCGCTAATCCGATTCAGTGCCCGAGGCCTGACTCGGGGCCATCCAATCGTAAGTCGGCCGGGTGGTGCCATCGGAAAAGGTCACTCCATCCGGACACCACGATATGCCCGTCGGGTGCAGGTCGCCGCGGCACCCAATCGCGGTCACACCCCAGTCCAGCACCGAACGAACCTCGCCTGGGTCGCTGACGCCATTGCTGTTGAGATCCTGCCAGAGAGCAAGCCCGCGCAGTTCACTGCCGCGTAACACCCCATCATGGTCGTCATCCAAAGAAGCCAGTGCCGCATAGCCGTCCCGCCAAAAGATCCAAAAGGTCACGTTGCCAAACATCTGGAGCGCCGAAGTGATTTTTCCTTGGTCGCGCGGGTCGAACACCAACCACGCGGCTTGCGGAGTAATCCAACCCCACCAGCGGGAGTGCCCGCTGCCGTCTAGATCAAACGGGACTTTCGCGTGAGCATCCACCAAATCGCTGAAGCAGGCACCTGGCACCGTGGGAACCAGCAGGGGCGTGACCGCCCGGCCCGTCGTCTGCAGCGTCTTTTGTCTGCTTTGTAAATCCGCGATCTCCTTGGCGTCCTTGACCGGATCGAGCAATTTGAGCATGTAACCGATAGTTTCCTCGCTGAAACAGACTCCGGGTCCGACATACCCGCGATGATTGGTGGTCCGCAACGGATTGTTGCCGGACTTGACCGCATTCCATTTGTCCTGCACCCACTCGGAGAAGCTGAAGTCGCCGGTCACCTCCTGTTTCCAAGCCAGGTCGAGTGTTTTCCGATAAGCCTTCAGAGCCTCCTGACGGTTGCCGGCCTGGTCGAGACACCAGGCATGACCCAACTCCAGCGGCAACACGAGCCAGGCGCTGCTGACGTAATTGGATCGTTTCAGCAGGACAATCGCGCGTTCGTACAACCGGATCGCATTGGTAAGATGATTGAGAGCCGCAACCCGCTCCGCCGAAGCAGTCCATTGGTAAACGCTCTGAGGCACCCCCGAATCGGACCCGGGATAATAGAATTCGGGACGATTATTAGTCCGGACCTCGATTGTGTTCAGGTTCGTGGAATAAGCCATCGAATGCAGGCGCGCCAGGTCGTAGGTTGTTTCAAAGTCATTGGTGTCCTGTGCCAGGCGTTGCTGCAGGTTGGTAAACAATCGATCCATTGGCACCTGACGCGTTTGGAAGGACAGGAACATCGCTTTGGCCCAGAATGGGACGAAACCCGCCCAGGTCACGAGAAGAAGCAGCGCCATCCGAGTGAACATGCCGCAAACCTTACGCGCGCGGAGAGCTGCGACAACCCCTATTCGTGTAGGAGTAAGAGTAAGAAGTAAGGAGTAAGAGCAAGAACGGTGTGAAACGAAGCCAGTTTCCTACTCTTGCGCTTACTCCTACTCCTTACTCTTACTCCTCCTTGCAACGAAGCGTCGGCTAGTCTTACGCCCGGGCCCGAAACAAGATGAAGCGACCTAAACGCCGCGCCCCGAGCTGCCTTGTGCCGGGGGGGGCAGCGCCTGAATATGCCCGTGTTGGCTCCACGCGATCCACGCGATCTCCCAACGTTGCCAATGCCAACTCGCTTAGGTAGGATGTGGCTTAATGAGCGATCCGGTGGCCAAACAGAACGCGCAAGCCGAGTCGCGAGGCTCACCGGTGTTCGCCACGACCCATTGGAGCGTGGTGCTGGCGACCCGTGGGACCGATGCATCACGCGCCACCGTGGCGTTGGAGAGACTCTGCACTGTTTACTGGTATCCACTTTATGCATATTTGCGCCGGCGCGGTCACGGAGATCATGACGCTCAGGACTTGACCCAGGGATTCTTCGCTCACCTTCTAAAGCGCGGTTCGATTCAAAAAGCCGATCGTGAAAGGGGCCGGTTCCGTTCGTTCCTGCTGGCGTCGCTCAATTACTTTGTTGCCGATGAACGGGATCACGCTGCGGCGGCTAAGCGAGGCGGCGGTCGCGAATTGTTCTCCCTGGACGCGGAGGAAGCGGAGAACCGCTATCGCCTCGAACCCGTGGACGAGCGCAACCCGGAAAAAATCTTCGAGCAACGGTGGGCGATGACATTGCTCGATCAAGTTCTGGCCCGGCTTGCGCAGGAATTCACCGAGAGTGGCAAGGGCGATCTCTTCAAGCAGCTGCAACCACTTCTG
>DATLUX010000443.1:0-2023 GCA_035577805.1 Verrucomicrobiia bacterium | reverse complement strand
CCGAGAACCCTGAACCGAGAACCGAGAACCCTGAACCGAGAACCGAGAACCCTGAACCGAGAACCGAGAACCCTGAACCGAGAACCGAGAACCCTTCCCGTCCTTATTCGTAGCGTAACGCCTGGATCGGGTCCAATTTGGCGGCTTTGACGGCCGGGATGATGCCGGCGACAACGCCCACGACGGCGCTGAAGGAAAACGCGATGATCATGGCGTGGGCGGTAATCTCCGGCGTATTATCCGCAGGCGAAAGGATGGAGAGGACCTCGACCAAGCCATAGGAAGTGGCCAGGCCGGCCACGCCGCCCAAGAGGGCGATGACGGTGCTTTCGACGAGGATCTGCAGAAAGATGTTGGTGTGGGTGGCGCCGATGGCTTTGCGGATGCCGATCTCGCGGATCCGTTCGGTGATGCTGGCCAGCATGATGTTCATGATGCCGATGCCGCCGACCAGGAGGCTGATGATGGCAATGATGCCGCCGCTGAGCCGGGCATTGCGAATCGCCGTGGTGATGCCTTCGGACATGTTTTCCTGCGTCATGAAGGAGAAATCCTCGATGCCCTTATGCGTCTGCATCATGACATTGCGCACCTGCTGCAACGCCGGCTCCAAGGCGTCGATGTTCGCCACGCGCACGTTAATCACCGTGAGCCGCGGGTCGGGGGCGCTGTTGGTGCCCACGGCCGACTTGAACTTCAGATACATGGTGTTGAGCGGGATGTAGAGCGTGTTGTTTTTCCAGCGAAACGCCCAGTCGCCGCCCCGGCCCCGTCCGCCCCAACCGCGGCTGCGGGCCGGACCGGTCTCGTGGGCTTGCGGTTGCTTTTTCAGGAGAGCGCGCCGTTTCCGTTCGGTCTCGCTTTCGTAGCGTTCGAACATGCCGATGATGACGAACGGTTCGGTTCCCAGCTGGATGGTTTCGCCGATAGGGATGATCTCGCGGCCCATTTCTTCCTCGCTGCCGAAGAGTTGATCGCGGATATTGGTGCCGATCACGCAGACGTTGCGGGCATTGTCGTCATCGATCTGATTGAACATGCGGCCATACTCGATGATGTGCTGGTTGAGTTCGAGGGCGCTGGGCCAGGTGCCCACCAGGTTGACATAGTCGGTCATCTTGCCGGCGCGGCTCACGCGGATCATGGGCGGGGCGCGCATCTCCGGCGCCACCTGGCTGACCAGGGAGGCACTTTGCCGGAGGGCGTAAAGATCCTGCACAGTCAATCCGACGGCTTGATCGGCCAGGTGATGTTGGGCGGGCGGAATGTCCTGTTGTTCGACCCGGACCTTTTCCAGGCCGCCGACCGCGATGAGGGCTTCGCGCATGCCGTTTTCCATTCCTTTAACCAGGGCCGACATGGCGACGAGGCTCGACACGCCAAGGATGATGCCCAGCATGGTCAGGACGGAACGAAACTTGTGCGCCCAGATCTCCTTGAAACCGACCGCGATGGCGTTGAACAAGTTCATTGGACCAAGGCGGGGCTAGGGGCGGAGGCGGGTTTGGGATCGGTCGCGGCTGTCGCCGCGGTCAATCCAGCCAGTTTCGGATCGAGCACTTTGCAGATCTTCCCATCGCGGATTTCGATGCGGCGCGGGGTCACGGCGGCGATCTCCGGATCATGAGTGACGAGGGCGATGGTGCGACCTTCCTGGCTCAAGCGGCGGAACAGGGTCAAGATCGCTTCACCGGTGTGGGAATCCAGGTTGCCGGTCGGCTCGTCCGCAAAGACGATCTTGGGATTGTTGACCAGGGCGCGCGCAATCGCCACGCGTTGTTGTTGGCCGCCCGAAAGCTGCATCGGCCGATGTTTACTGCGATTCTCCAGGTCCACCATCTTCAGGGCGGCCAGGCCGCGTTCACGACGTTCGCGCGCGGAGGCCCCGCTGTAGATCATGGGCAGCTCGACGTTCTGCAGCACGTTCAACTTGGGCAACAGATTGAAGAACTGGAAGACAAAGCCGATCTTCTGGTTGCGGATGGTGGCCAGCTGTTTGCGGGTGGCGTGATGGATCGCGACC
>DATLUX010000442.1:0-15012 GCA_035577805.1 Verrucomicrobiia bacterium | reverse complement strand
GAACGGAGTTCCTCTTTTTACGAGGTAATCGGCCAGGTCGGTAGCGAGCAACAACGGATCCCGGGCGGCCGCCGCGCAACTGGCCGTGTTCACGGTGACGTTAGCGAGCATGGCGGCCATCAGGCTCACGCAAGCTTTGACCGTGTCGACGCTGTCAAACAGCCGTTCTTTGTCTTCCTGCAAATCGCGGTTGTAAGTCATCGGCAACCCTTTCAGCAGCGTCAACAACGCCACGAGATTGCCGATGACCCGCCCCGACCGGCCGCGGGTCAATTCGGCGACATCCGGATTTTTCTTTTGAGGCATGAGAGACGAGCCGGTGGTGTAGGCATCGGCGATCCGGATGAAATTAAACTCGCTGCTGACCCATAGGATCACGTCCTCGGCCAGGCGGCTAAGATGGACGGCGAGCAAGGCGGCCACAGCGCAGAATTCGATCACAAAATCCCGATCACAAACGCCGTCCATGCTGTTCTGGGTGAGTCGGGGGCGGCCCTGGGGGTCCACGAACCCCAACAACTTGGCGACCAGTTCCCGGTCCAGTCCGAGGGTGCTGCCGGCGAGTGCGCCGTTGCCGAGCGGACACACATTGACGCGTTGCCAGCAATCGGCCAGCCGTTGGTGATCGCGTTCGAGCATCTCGACATACGCGAGGAGATGATGGGCCAGGTAGACGGGTTGCGCGCGTTGGAGGTGGGTATAGCCTGGGATAACGACCGCCGCATTGGCTGCGCCCAGGTCGACCAGGGCTTGTTGCAACACGCGAAGTTCCCCCTGCAGTTCGCTGATTTCATCGCGCACCCAAAGGCGCACATCGAGCGCGACCTGGTCGTTGCGAGACCGGCCACTATGCAACTTGGCGCCGGCCGGCACACGCCGGGTCAGCTCCGCCTCGATGTTCATGTGGATATCTTCCAATTCCGTTTTCCAGGGAAACGAACCGGCGGCGATCTCGGACCCGATCCGGTTAAGGCCGCGCACGATGGCGCCGCACTCGGCGCGCGTGAGCACGCCGATTTTTTTCAGCATGGTGGCATGGGCAATGGATCCCTGGATATCATGCTTCCACAGCCGCCAATCAAACGAGATCGACTCGGAGAACGCAGCCACGTCGGCCGCCGGCCCGCCACGGAACCGACCGGACCTGGACACGGGGGCAGTCTTTTTCATGGTCACAAACGCCGGGGACTGTGCGGGGCGCGTTGAGGAAAGTCACGTCGGAACAGTGTTCTTCGCATGACGCCGAACTGCCGCGGCCACGAAGTATTACTGCTCGAACTTTAATTTTCGCGTATCACACTCCAGCCCAGTTGGCACGGTGAGGGCGCCGTACAGATCGGGGCGGCGTGCCCGGATCCAGTTCCGGCCGGTCGCGTCGGACAGCAAACTGCCATCCAGATCGGCGATCACCATCGCATCCTCGGCTTGGCCGGTTTCAGCAAGGATGCGCCCGTACGGGTCGAGAATCATGGCGTTGCCGGTGCGGATTTCGTCGTCGTCCACGCCGACGCCATTGCTGAAGATAAGGAACATTCCGTTGTCATGAGCCCGACTGGGCAGCCAACGCATCAGCCAGCCCCGGCCTTTCTCGCTGCGGAACTCGCGTTCGATTGTGTCGGGGTCAGCCTGGCGATTGTCCCAGAGCCGGCGATCAATCAAACCCATGAGATGCGGATTTCGACTACGGACGGCGCCGGTTTGGTGCGGCGCGAGCAGGATCTCGGCGCCGCGCAATGCGTTGATCCGGACATTCTCCACGAGGTTACAGTCATAACAAATGAGCAGTCCGACGCGGAACCCACCGAAGGCCGCCGGCAGGTCGAAGACGGTATAATCCGAACCGCTTTTGATGGCCTCGTGTTCGAACGCGTGCAGTTTACGGTGCCGTTGCAGGGTGCCGTCGGGCAGTGCCACGATATAACTGTTGTGAAACACCCCTGGGCCCGCGCGCTCGACCAAGCCGGCCCCAATCACGACCTGCTGGCGACTGGCCAGCTTCTTGAGCCGGCTGGTGCTGGGTCCATCCGGGATGGGTTCAGATAACTCGGTGAGTTGGGGCAGGGACAGGTTGCGAATAAACCAATAACCGGTGATGCAACATTCGGGAAAGAGGATGAGCCGGGCCCCCTGGGCGGCGGCGGCCTCAACAAAGCGCTCGATCTTTTTGAAGTTGGCGTCTTTGCCGGCCGGCGCGCTCTCCAACTGGACGGAAGCGACGCGCAGACTGCGTGTGGATTGGCCCATAACGGCGAAGCCAGCTAAGCCAATGGCCGCGCCCTTGGCAAGAGACTTGATGCCTGCGATGCCTGCGCATGCCTGTGCCCTGTCCTAATACCGCGTACGCGTTTAAGCGTTCCCTCTCCCCTCAATGGGGAGAGGGTTAGGGTGAGGGGTGAGAACGTCGAAGCGCGTTTGTTTCCCGAATGCGAGCTGAACGGGACAGAGGTGTGTCGATCCGTGCAGTATGAATCTCTTTTAATCGGTTTGCGCACTCAGAAGAGCACAAGAACCAAGTTCAAGGACTGAAGACGCAAGTCCGAGCAGGCCGCAATGGGCTGTTCTCACCCGCCTTCGCCCTACGGGCTACGGGCGTGACAAGCCCCTCACCCTGCCCTCCCCATTGAGGGGAGAGGGGGACCGGAACGCGAGCTTGCTTCCGCATTGCGAAGAGAGCCCGGCTTTAGGCAAGCTGCGTTCGTTGAACGGGCAACGTTTTCGACTCGACTCGTCCGCGCGCGTGGGTTTGGCCATCATCGGCGGGCTGCTCTCGGCGGCGGCCTTTCCCAAGATCGGGGTGGCGGGATTTGCGTGGGTGGCGCCGGGGCTGATCTTGAGCTCGGCACTGGGAGCGAATGGACGGCGCGCCTTCCGGCTGGGGTATGCGGCCGGGTTGGCGTATTTTCTCACTTCCCTTTATTGGCTGTTGAACATTCCTGTCGCGAAGATCTTTCCGAGCCTCGCGTGGGCTGGGCTGAGCGCCTTTCTGGCCGTCTACATGGGCTGCTGGGTATGGCTATGCTGGCGCCTTGCTCCCGGACAACCCATGGGGTCAGCCGCCTCCGCCGAATCGCCCGGGTTTCGGGACGGGTGCGAGCGATTGCTGGCGGCGCATTGGGGGCAACGCACCTTGTGGGCATTATCCTGCGCAGCGCTCTGGGTGACTTGGGAGATGGTCCAGGCGCGTTTGTTCACGGGATTCCCGTGGAATCTCCTGGGCGCGTCGCAGTATCGGATGTTGCCGTTGATCCAGATTGCGTCCTGGACCGGCATTTATGGGGTGTCGTTTCTCGCGGTCTGGTTTTCTGTCTCAGGCCTCTCGGCGGTGGCTTATTTGTTTTGCCTCGCGCAGCAGAGCCGCCGCTGGATCGGAGGCGAGCTGGCTCTGCCCTTTCTGGTCGTGATGGCCATTATTTATTTTGGCGTCCGCGTTGTGGTGGCACCTTCCACCGGACCGTCGCTGAAGCTGGCGTTGGTTCAACCGAGCATTCCGCAGAGATGGATTTGGTCGCCGGCCGACAGCGCGCGGCGCTTCGAGCAACTGCTGGCGTTATCAGAACAAGCCTTAACGAATCGGCCCCAAGTGCTGGTGTGGCCAGAAGCGGCTGCGCCCGGATTCATCCGCTGGCAGACCAACATTTATCAGGCGGTGAGCAACCTGGTGCAACGCCATCAAGTCTGGCTGGTGATGGGGGGCGACGATGCCGTTCCGCGCAACGACGCTCCGGATGCGCCGATGGACGCTTACAACAGCAGTTTCCTGGTGAGTCCGCAGGGCGCGCTGCAGGCCGTCTATCGGAAACAACGCCTGGTCATCTTCGGTGAGTATCTGCCGTTGCACCGTTGGTTGCCTTTTCTGGAGGAATGGACCGGGATGGGAAGTTTTACGGCCGGCCGGGCGCCGGTGCCATTCCGTATCCCGGAACTGGGCGTGACGATGTCTGTGTTAATCTGTTTCGAGGACATTTTTCCTCATCACACCCGGGCTTACGTGGAGGAGGACACGGACTTTTTGTTGAACCTCACCAACAACGGCTGGTTTGGAGAGAGCGCCGCGCAATGGCAACACGCGGCCAGCGCGATCTTTCGGGCGGTGGAGAATCGGGTGCCGCTGGTCCGCTGCGCCAACAATGGGTTGACGTGTCTGGTCGACCCGTTTGGGCGCGTCTCTCAGGTGTTTTTTCCGGGCAGCAACGATATCTATGGCGTTGGCGTGAAAGTCGTGGAAGTTCCTTTGTTGGGAGGTCACCCACGAACTCCGACATTCTATCGGCGCTTCGGGGATGTCTTCGGATGGAGTTGTGTGCTGTGGTCCGGTTTGTTGGTCGGAGAGACCTGGCTGCGGGCTGGGCGGCAACGGCGTTTCATCGCAGGACAGAAAGATCCGGAGCGAAGCGCAGGGCAGTGAGGCAGTCTGGCTAGCTTCCACGTGCACGTCATGTGCACGAGCATTGGGGCCATGAATGAACATTCGACTGAAAAGGGCCCTCACCCCCTCGGCAAGCTCGGGGCAGGCTCCCAGCCCCGCGACTGCGGGGCCGAGTGAGGGTCAGGTTCATGGCTAGCCAGCCTGGGCCTGTCCCAAACTCACTTTGGAACGGGAAACAGTTACTACCTGGAGCGGGGCGTTATTCGTCGGGATTTTCCTTGAGCCACTTGTCGATGGCCTCTTTCCAGCAGGCCCAATTGTTGCCGCAGTCACCCTCGACGAACACTTCGAGGACATCTTTGGCTTCTTCAGCCTTGGGATGCTCAGGGGTGCGCGCGACATCGAGGAGGGTGGCGAGCTTAATGGCATTGGGGCGGTTCAGGACATCGGTCATGAGGACGTCGAGCACCGCCTCAGGAGCATGCGCGTTAGTCAACGTGTTGGCCAATGAGGCGTATTGTTCATCGGGCAAGAGGTTGGACAAATGTTGGGCGGCTTCCACCTGGCCGTCTTCGGGCAGATTAGGAAAGATCTCGAGGAGCTTCTTGACCTTTTGATTCTCGTCGTCCTTGGCGGTGAGCACGTCATCGATGCGTTGTTCCCAATCGGTAATCAAGCTGGCCGGAGCTGGGGCTGGGGGAGGCGCGGGCGCAGGCGTCGGCGTCCCGGTTGTGGTCGCAGCAGGGCGTGGCGTGACCGGGGCCAGCGGCGGCGGGGCCAAAGACGGAGTGGGCTCCGGGAGCGAACCATGTGATTCGCCAGATCCGGAAGCGGCCGGCGGAGCAGGAGCACTCCTGCTTGCGAGATCGGTTGGGCTCTTCCCGATCCAGCCCATGAAACGGCCGATGATGAGAACGCCGAACATGACCCCAACAGCGATAAGGACTGATCGAACGCGCATTGCTTTGCCTTTCTACGGGGAAGGCCGATTGGCTGGCCCCGCACCAGGAGATCTTATCTTTGTACAACCTTCGGCGCAAATCAACCCCGGCTTAAGGGCGGCTTAAGGGGTGCATTCGGTTACTGCCCACGGGATCGCGGCCTTTTAGGCCGCTTCGAGATGGGGATCGGAGGAAGCCCCTCGACGGGCTCGGGGCGGGCTCCCTCGACGGGGCTCGGGGCGGGTTGTTGGGTAGTTCCTTGGTCCTGGAGCCGACGGACGATGAAGCGGCGTAAACGCCGCGCCCCGAGCTGCCTTGTGCGGGGGAAGTGCCTGAATACGCCCCCTTACGGGGGGATGTTTTACGGAACAGCTTGAAGACCGAAAAAGCCGCCTTGATCCCTGTCCATAAAGAAGCCGGTCCCAACGGCGGTCAATTGATGCAGTGCTCCGGAGTAGGACATCCGTTTGCCGGTGTCGGGGTGGGTGAATTTGCCCTTAAAGACCCCCGTCCCTGTATTGAGCGAGAAGGTCAGGTTGCCGAGCCCGCCGCCGTTGTCGGTAAACTTGTTGCCGGGGCGCATCGTGACGCTATTGGTGGCCGGCCCCAGCAAGTTTCCGCCGGAGATGTAGGCCAATCCATTGGTCCAGCCCAGCGGGGTCTCGGTGGAGCCTGGCTTCGAATACCGCGCTCCGGTGGCATGGATGGTGCCGGTGAATCCATCGGGATAATACTGGGCGTCGGAACGGCTGGGTTTGGCCCAGAATAAATCTCCAGCAACATCGCTGTCCGGCTGAAGCGAGAAGTTGAGCCAGCCGATGAGCGAGCCGCGCCCGTCATGAAATGACACATAAAACGGCCACCAGCCGTTGGTGGAAATGGTCACGCTCTGGCTAAAGGATGCGTTGTCCGCCAGTTTCCCGCTGATTTTGACCTGACCCACGGTACTCACCGTAACGGAACCGTACCCGTCGCCGGCCGGAGCGGTCACTGGATCGGCACTGCCCGGGAGACGCAACGTATAACGACCGTTCTCAGGCGCCGTTCCATTCTCGCTGCGGCGACCGGCATATCCGAAAAGATCACTCAGCCATCCCAACCGCACATGGTAGACACTCCCCTCGATCTCGTTGCTGCCGGCCGTGACCTGCATGTGAACCGTCCAAACATGGCGCAAATAGTAGTAACAATAACAGTCGTCCCATTCCTTCTCGTAGATATACAGCCAGACCTCTCCCTGATAATCGAAGTAACCGTACAACGGCGTCGAGTAATCGCCCGTGATCATGTTTCCGCTAAAATAACCGTTGTTATCGACGTTAAACTTAAAGAAGCCGGACTGTTCGGGAACAAACGTGCCCGGCGAAACGATCAGGCCGTTATACAAGCCGTGCTGATACGGAAACTGATCGGGCGGCCCGCCCGGGGTAAAGGCTTCGAGCGCGCGCGGAGTCATCACCTCAATATGAAATCGTCCCTTGGGTTCGGCCCAAAGACTCGGTGTGCCCAGGAAGCAGATCGCCCAGATACACGCCCAGATACACCTCCGAGTCCGGAACTTCATGTCAACAGGATACCAGGGACGTCTAAGGGAAGCCACTGGATTCTGCTCCTTGGGCTTGCAACTCTCGATGCGCCTGACAATCATGGACATTATGACACCGGTCCGTCCGCCTTGGCGTTTGTGGACGAACCATCAACCTGCCTCGGTTTGGAGGGTAGCTGCGGTCCTGGCGTGCCTCCTGGCCCTGGCGTCAACTCCTTCTCACGCCACGCCCGCGAATAAGGCCGCGCTGGAACGGCATTACGACCGGTTCCTGGCCAAGGCACTCAATCAGTGCACCACTTGCCACCTCCCCAGTGACCGGAAAAACCCTGAATCCCTGGCCGAATTTCCTCACAACCCTTTTGGAAATCGCCTGCGCGTGCTGGGAGAAATGCTCAGTGATGGCAGTGAATCCAAGGCCGGCACGGTCAACGATGGACCCGCCAAAGCGGCGCCCAATCAAACATCAGGGCGGACGCGTCCGCGCGTTGACCTGGTTCGCCGCCTGCGTCTGGTCGCGCATGAGGACAGCGACGGCGATGGCGTCGACAACGAAACTGAACTTCTCCTCGGCTTTAACCCCGGTGATTCAACCAGCAAACCGGACGCTAGCGCGCTGGAGGCGGCGCCGGCCCGCCGCGCTGAGTTCGCCAAATTCCTGGCCGGTTACGCCTGGCGCCCGTATGAATCCGTCGTGCGTCCCCCGGTTCCAGCCAGGACCCGCGAGCGCTGGGCCTTGAATCCGATCGATGAATTTATCCTGGCCGAACAAGAAACGCGTGGATTGGTGCCGCGCGTGGAAGCATCCCGCCGCGTGCTGATGCGCCGGGTTTACCTGGATCTAATTGGATTATCGCCCACGCCGGAGGAACAGGCCGCCTTCCTGGCGGATTCCTCCGCGCAGGCTTACGAGCATCTGGTCGATCGGCTGCTCGATGACCCTCGTTATGGCGAGCGTTGGGCCAGGCATTGGATGGACGTCTGGCGCTACAGCGATTGGGCCGGCTGGACGGATGGCGGACAAGTGCGTGACAGCAAACCGCACATCTGGCGTTGGAGAGATTGGATCGTCGAATCACTCAACCAGGACAAACCCTACGATCGGATGTTGGTGGAAATGCTGGCGGCCGATGAGTTGGCACCCGAGGACACCAATGCCCTGCGGGCCACTGGCTTTCTCGTGCGCAATTACAAGATGCTGAGCCGCGAGCAATGGTTGGAAGACACGATTAAACACACGGCGCAAGCGTTCCTGGGCCTGACGTTGGGTTGCGCCAAATGTCATGATCACATGACCGAGCCCATCTCCCAAAAGGAATATTACCAGATCCGGGCCATCTTTGAGCCGCATCAGGTGCGCACCGACCGGTTGCCGGGCCAAACCAATACGGTCCTCGACGGATTGGTGCGCGTATTCGACGCCGGCGGCCCAAGCCCGCCTCCCACCTGGCTGCTCGAACGCGGCGATGAACGTCATCCCAGAACCAACGCCGTCATCCAGCCGGGTGTGCCCGGGTTCCTCGGCGGCTCCTTCGCCGTCGACCCGATCCACCTGCCCCTCTTCGCCCAGCAACCCGACAAAAGACCCTGGGTAATCCAGGACACCCTGGCCGCGGGAGAAAAAGCCGTGACCGACGCGCGCAGCGCCCTGGCGCGGGTCCAGACGAATTCTGCCGCGACACCGGATCAAGTGCAGGAACAACAACTCACCGTGACCGTGGCTGAGACGCGCCTGGCCGCTCTCCGCGCGGTCCTCAAAGCCGAGCAACTCGAGGACATGAAAGAATCCGAAGATTGGCAAAGGGCAGCGACCGCGGCTGCGCTGGCCCAACGCCGTCTGACACTCGATCAGGCTCTCCTGCAACAGCACCAGGCGCTGGTGGCCAGGAATCTTGCTGCCGGAAAAACGAACAACGTTGCCGCCAACACCAACGCGTCGGCCAAAGCGCAGAAAGAATTCGCCGCGGTTCAGAAGAAGTTTGCTGAAGCTGAGGCAGCTGTGGCCGCGGCCCGCCAAGCCCTGTCGGCCGAGCCCTCAACTGCTTATCGGCCCCGCGCCACGGAGTCGTATCCGGCAGTCAGCACCGGACGCCGTTTGGCCTTCGCTCGCTGGCTGACGGAGCCGGGCAATCCGCTGACCGCTCGCGTGGCCATGAACCACATTTGGCAACGGCATTTCGGACGCGGCCTGGTGCCGACGCCCGCGGACTTCGGACGCAACGGGCGGCCGCCTTCGCATCCGCAGTTGTTGGATTGGCTGGCCGCCGAGTTCATGCACCAAAACTGGAGCATGAAAGTCATGCACCGGTTGTTGGTGACCTCGGCCACTTACCGGCAGGCGTCGACGCCAGACGAAGCGAATGCGGGTATCGATCCGGAAAATGTGTTCCTCTGGCGGATGAACTCCCGGCGGCTCGAGGCGGAAGTAGTGCGCGATAATCTTCTTTACGTGACCGGCAGCCTCGATCTGACTCGGGGCGGGCCGGACATCGATCACAAGCTCGGATTGTCCTCCAAGCGCCGCAGCCTTTACTTGCGGCTGGCCGCGGAGAAGGAAGTCGAGTTTCTCAAGATCTTCGATGGACCGAGTGTGACGGAATGTTACGAACGCCGGCCGAGCGTGGTGCCGCAACAGGCCCTGGCGTTGGCCAACAGCGAGTTGGCCGTCAATCAGGCCCGACGCCTCGCCGCGGCGTTGCGCATGGAGATCGGCCCGGACGATAAACGATTTGTTGGAGAGGCCTTCCGGCGCATCCTGGGCCGCGGACCCGGTCCGGAAGAAACCCGGTTGTGCGCGGAATTTCTGTCCCGGCCCAGCGACCGATCCCGAGAGAACCTCATCCTGGTGCTCCTCAATCACAACGACTTCGTGACGGTGCGTTAGGAGGGGTTCGGGGTTCCCGGTTCGGGGTTCGGGGTTCCCGGTTCGGGGTTCAGGGTTCCCGGTTCAGGGTTCAGGGTTCCCGGTTCAGGGTTCAGGGTTCCCGGTTCAGGGTTCGGGGTTCCCGGTTCGGGGTTCAGGGTTCCCGGTTCAGGGTTCGGGGTTCGGGGTTCGGGGTTCAGGGTTTCCGGTTCAGGGGTTGAGCGGTGAGCGTTGAAAGTTCACGGAACACAGAGGTTGAGGTTTCAATACAGACCAATGTACCAGCTAAAGAAGGCATCTTTCATTTGCGAGAGGAATTCCAGACCGCAATTTGGATCGGAATAGAAGCGCGACCTCTGTGCAACTCTGTGACCTCCGTGGTAAATCCAATCTGGGGCCCGCAGTGAGGGTCACTGTAGGAGAATCCTGCTACGCTGGACCCAAAATTCTGGTTACAGGAGCAGAAATCCTGCTTGAGCAGCCACTTTTTTGGTAAGCGAACGAGAATTCCTGGTCGCCGGTGGACTCAGAGTGCTTCGCTAACCAAAAATTCAGGCCGCTGGACCACCTTTCTGGTCACCGGAAGCAAAATTCTGGTCTCGGAGACCAGCTCTGCGGGTTGGATTAGGAGAATCCTGCTACGCTGACCCAGAATTCTGGTCCGTGAACCAGATTTTCTGCTTATCTAACGAGAATTCCTGGTCACGCAGCGAGAGCGCCTGGTCAGAAACCAGAATTCCTGGCTTGCTGTCGCGCGATGGAGCAGCCCTTCAAGAAGCGCCCATTCCTTTGCCCTCAATTCCTTTGCCCAACCGGGCAGGGTCACTTTCAAGGCAGGGCAATCCCTGCTGCAACTCAGTTTTTCTCCGTTGTCTCTGCGGCCTCCTCTGCGCCGCCGCTACACCGCCACAGTTTTGCCTGGAATGGCAAATGGGTAGAGACCGTCCGGTCCGGGCAACACTTTGGGCATGGCATCGAACTCGAACTTGTCCGGCACGAGATCGATCTGGGAATTCATGGCGGCGTCCCATTCGATGGGGACTCCCGAGTAAGTGGCCATGCGTCCCATGATGGCGGTGAGGGAGCTCTTGGCCCCGTACTCCGCTTCGTTGTAGGGCTGGTCCCCGCGGATGGCGGCCAATAAGGGGTAATGTTCCAGCTGCCAGCCGTCGTTGGATTCGCCTTCCTTACCGCGATAACGCCAGGTGTTTTCGCCCAGGATCTTCATGCCGCTGACGTCACAGGTGCCTTTGGTGCCGACAGCATGCTCAGACACGCTTTGCCAACACCCTGGAATCTGGCGGCACTGACTGGAGACGCGCACGCCGTTTTCATATTCGTACTCGACGAAGTGATGATCGAAGATCTCGCCGCTGTCGGGGCCTTTCTGGAACGCGCGCCCGCCCATGCCCCAGCAGCGCACCGGGTACCCTTTCAACACCCAATTGGCGACATCGAGATTATGGATGTGCTGCTCGACGATGTGATCGCCGCAGAGCCAATTGAACATGTACCAGTTTCGGATCTGATATTCCATTTCCGTGGGCGGTCGTTTCCATTGTTTCTCCAGGTCGGCGCGTTTGGCTTTGGGTCCGACCGGCCCGCCGTTCCAATAAACGCGCATGGCCAGGATATCGCCGATGGCCCCGTCATGGAGTCGCTTGACTGTTTCCAGGTAGTTGGGCTGATGCCGGCGTTGCAGGCCGACGCCGACCTTGAGATTTTTCTTCTTGGCTTCCTCGGCCACCATGAGGACGCGGCGCACGCCCGGGCCGTCCACGGCCACGGGTTTTTCCATGAAAACATGTTTGCCCTGCTTGATCGCTTCCTCGAAGTGGATCGAGCGCAAGCCCGGCGGAGTCGCCAGGATCACCAGGTCGGCCAGCGCGATGGCTTTTTTGTAGGCGTCCAGCCCGACGAACTGTCGGTCTTCGGACACATCGACGTGTTGTTCGTGTTTGCCTTGCAGCTCTTTGAGCGAGGAGCTCAACCGGTCTTTAAATGCATCGGCCATGGCCACGAGCTTGACGCCTTCGCCACCCGCCTTGAGTGATTGATCAGCGGCGCCGGACCCGCGTCCGCCGCAACCCACCAGGGCCACGCGAATGGTTTCGCCTGGGGACGCGCCGAGGGCAAAACGTTCCACCGGCAGGGTGCTCAACAAAGCGCCACCGGCCAAAGCAGTGGACGTGCTCAGAAAACTCCGGCGCGTGAACGCCGCCTCGGTCTGGGGTTGCTTCGCATCTTTCATAATCGTGCTTGTCTTGTGCTCTGCAGTTGCGGTTCAGCAATTCAATGGCTCGTTGCCAATTCAAAGGCCCAGCTCCAGTCGCTTCGAGCCCTGAAGCGAGCGGGACGGGGTGAAGGAGACTAGACCGGTTGCCGAGGGCTTGTCTATGATTTTGCGGGCCAAGACGAAGCTGGACTGTTGCGAGCCGGTCCCTAAAACAGTTCGGTGCCTGTTTACCCTGATTCTCCAGCGACTGAACCTCGGCGGCGCGGCGCGGCATGAGTGCCCCTTTGCTCCAGCTCGAGGCGATCACCAAATCGTTCGGCGCAGTCCGCGCCCTGCAGGGGATCTCGTTTGACCTGCGTCCGGGAGAAGTTCATGCCTTGCTTGGGGAAAACGGCGCGGGCAAATCCACCTTGATCAAAGTGATCACGGGCGCGCACGAGCCGGACAGCGGCTCCATGGCGGTCGCGGGGACCGTCGTGCGTCATTTCAGTCCGACCGGGGCGCGCCGGCTCGGCATTGCGTGCGTCTACCAGCAGCCGGCGCTCTTTCCGGACCTGACGGTCGCCGAAAACATCGCGTTGCGTCTGGAACCAGTGCGGCGTCTGCGGCGGATCCGCTGGGGCAACCGTCGCGCCCAAGCCGCCCACTTGCTGGGGCGGATTGGGGCGGCCATTGCGGTGGACAAAGAAGTCCGGCACCTGTCCATGCCTGAGCAACAGTTGGTGGAGATCGCCTGCGCTCTGGGCGCCTCGGCTCGGATCGTCATCATGGACGAACCCACTGCGTCCCTGACTCGGCAGGAACAAGAACTCCTGTTTGGGGTCGTGCGCGACCTGCGCGCCGCGGGCACGGGGATCATCTACATCTCCCATCGGCTTGAAGAAATCTTTGCGCTGGCCGATCGGGTCACCGTCTTGCGCGACGGCGAGAGCGTCGGCACCATTAAACTGGGCCAGGCAAACGCAGCGGGCGCCCGCGCGTCGGTTCCTCCGCCCGTTCGCGCTCCGGGCCAGCCAGACTCAACGGTCAAGGAAACGGATTTGATCCGGATGATGGTCGGCCGCGAGATGTCGCATATTTATCCGCCCTCGGAAGCAAAGCCTGGAGAAACAGTGCTGGCGTTGCGCAGTTTGGGATGCCAATCCAGCGGGGTGCGAGGGGTGACGTTGGAAGTGCGCGCCGGCGAAGTGTTGGGATTGGCGGGGCTGGTGGGTGCGGGCCGGACGGAGCTGGCGCGAGTGTTATTTGGCCTGACGCCGGCGGACGCGGGGGAGATTCGGGTGCGGGGCCAGACGGTACGCATTCGCTCGCCGCGCGATGCTTTGGCGTGCGGCATTGCGTATGTGCCCGAAGACCGCCGGCGGCATGGCGTGATTCTCACCATGCCGGTGGCGCACAACATCACCATGGCGATTCATCGACAGTTATTCCCCGGGACTTGGTTGCGACTCGGGGCGGAACGGGCGCTGGCGACGCAGTTGATTACGCAATTGGGCGTGAAAACCCGCGGGCCGGAAGCGCCCGCCAGCAGTTTAAGCGGCGGCAACCAGCAGAAGGTCTCTCTGGCTCGGTGGCTGGCGGCGCGTCCGCAGGTGCTCATCCTGGATGAGCCCACGCAGGGAGTGGATGTCGGCGCCAAAAGCGAGATCCACAAAATCATCCGGCAGCTGGCCAAAGGAGGTGTGGCGGTGCTGTTGATCTCGAGCGATTTGCCGGAAGTGCTGGGCATGAGTGATCGCATCGCGGTCATGCGGCACGGCACGCTCCAGGCCATCCTGCCCGGCACCGCGGATGCCCATGAGGTGATGGCGGAGGCGTTGGGGCAATCGTCCTCCCGGGATTCAGCGCGGCTTGCTCCCAGGGAGGCCCCATGACGCTCTGGCAACGATATTCCCGTGAATTGTCCGTCGCAGTCGCCCTCGGGCTATTCCTGCTGTTGCTGGCGGTGGCGGCGCCCGGGTTCTTTGGCAAGAACCAGTTGCTAACGACGTTGACGGCGACGGCGCCTGTTCTGGTGGCCGCCTGCGGCATGACCTTGGTGATTGTCTGCCGTCAGATCGATATCTCGATCGCGTCGCAGTTTGCGCTTTGCAGCATCGTGGCGGGTTTGCTGGCGAAGGCGGGGTGGCCCATGTTCCTCGCCGCGGCGGGAGCCGTGGGGACGGGCGCGTTGCTGGGGGCGTTGAACGGCGCGCTGGTGGCAGGGCTCGGGCTGCCGTCGATCGTGGTGACCCTCGCCACGATGGTGACGTGGCGCGAAGGGTTGAGGTGGGGACGCGAGGGCGAGTTTGTGCGTGATCTCTCCGAGCAATTTCAATGGCTGGGTCTGGGGCAGGCTCGAGGCCAAACTCTGATCCTGAGTGTGGCGATGCTGGTGTTCCTTGGACTGGCCTTCGCCATGAAATATCTGGCGGCCGGCCGTTTGGTGTATGCGGTGGGAACGGACGCTGAAGCCGCGCGTCTGGCGGGCATTCGGCCAAAGCGCGTGACGTTCGCCGTTTTCGTGGTGATGGGGATGTGCACGGGATTGGCGGCGTTATTGAATGCCATTCGGTTTGCGGATGTGGATCCCAAGACTGGCACCGGGTTGGAGCTGCAAACCATCGCCGCGGCGGTGGTGGGCGGCGTGGCCATTTCAGGCGGACGCGGCAACATGTGGGGCGTCTTGGTGGGGGTGCTGTTGCTGGCGTGTATCGCGCCGGGGCTTGTGTTTCTACATCTGCCGCCACAATGGGAAAAAGCTGTGCAAGGCGGCATCATCCTGCTGGCGGTCGCGGCGGACGGCTGGCGAATGAGGAAAGCGGCGTGAACTCGAGTTCTCAATCCGGCGTACGCTGGGGCGGGATGCTGCGGCTCGAAGCACTCCTGGTTGGGGTGTTGCTGCTGGAAGTCGTGGTGTTCAGCCGCACGGGAGTCAACTTCACCACGGGCCAAAACGGTTTTGAGATCCTGAAGCTCAGCGTGGAGATCGGGTTGCTGGCCTTGGTGATGACACCTGTCATTCTCACCGGCGGCATTGATCTGTCGGTCGGTTCACTGTTGGGGTTGTGCGCGGTTTTG
>DATLUX010000441.1:0-8501 GCA_035577805.1 Verrucomicrobiia bacterium | reverse complement strand
CGCGAGTCTTCCGTGGCGTGGTGAAGTCGCTGGCCAGCCAGCCAAGCAAACCGATGGTGACTGCTGCGAGCAGCACGACCTTCGTTGTTCGCGTTGTTTTCATGCGATTGGAATTGTGTGACGTGCGACCTCCGCCGAACGACCCGGCTCACCGACCCCGCGCAAATGATGCCCGGAATCCAACTGCGATGCAATCGCGGGGTTCGGTGCGGCCGGCTTGTTCGGCATTTCTACTTCTCCAACCACACTTTCTTCTGTGAAAGCTGCGGCAGAATCTCCTCGAGCAATGGCGCAACGACTCTTTGGACTCGCGACTCGTCGCGCTTCTGAAGCCGACGATAGCTGCGAAAAGCAATCCCTAGTGCGTGCCCGGCTAACTCGGTCAGTAATGCGCACAAGACTCGCTCCTTGCTGAACCCTCGCGACTTCACCATCAGCGAGCCGTCGGGCGGATGAAAGAAAGCGATCACCGTGGGATTCTCGCCGTGTGAAGAACTCAACCTCACGGTCTGAACGCCCGCTGTCCATTCTGCCGGCAACGAGGAGAAGATGACCGGAATGTCCGCCTTGCAGATGGCGTGTGGCGGATACACCGTGACTTTGTCTTCGATGACCTTCATGGGCCTTGGAATTTCGCATCGCGCACTATGCCGAACGTTCCGGCTCACCGACCCCGCGCCAGTGATGCCCGACCTGAAACCGCGACGTAATCGCGGGGTTCGGTGCAGTCGGTTGGTTGGGCCGCATGAAGTCAAAAAATGATACTGGGCGAGTGATGTAAGTCATAAATACGCCGCGCCTCATGCAGATAAAGACTGGCACAAAGTAGAACTACGAATCCTCCAAAAATGCACAGCAATGCCAGACTGCGGAGACGGCTGATGAGAGTGATGCCTCCCGCGAACGAAACAAACCCACCGATAAACCACACCCACGCTAAAATGGAGTTTGGAGGTAGAGGCTGAGCCTGCCGCCACAAGATCGCGCCCGCTATCCCTCCACTGACAAGTCCAAGTAGGCTGAATACCGGGATGGCTAAGTGCAGAGGTTTCATGGCGCGTGTGCAGCGGCCGAACGCTGCTGCTCAGTGACGCGCCGACAAAGATGTCCGAATTGGAACAGACGCGCAACCGGCGCGTTCACTGGAGCAGCTTTGTTCGGCGAACGAATCATACGCCGGGTGGTTTGGAATATTTTCGGACTATTAAATGTGTCACCAAGGCCATAGCCAAGCCCACTACAATCCCGCTGACCCATCCGGACGCCTTGGCCTGAGTGATCGAGTACTCCTGAGTATGGTAGGCGTAACGATGCAAATACAGGGCTGCGCGCAGGATGATAGCCACGCCAGTCAGACCGCTAAGCCATCGCCTCGTCTTATCCCCACGGCCCCTGAGACTGGACGCGTCAAATAGAAACGAAACCCCGATCACAAGTAGGAGCCAACTTGGTAGCGATGCGCTCATGGAAGTCTCGCCGAACTTTTATTCAACGACTGGCGGTCGTTGATCCTTTTCCTCAGGCAACTTGTGGGAAAATCGCGTAAGTTCCTTCCGATCAATGGCATTTGTTGAAGGCGAGCGCATGCTCGGTTCGTTGATCCGGGCGCATACTTTCGCAATTCCTTTCAATCGTAAGTGGTTCCTTATCAACCCAACCTCCTTAATTAATACGACCGCCGGTTCGGTTAATCAAAGCAAATCACCGAGTAGTCCGCCCGTAGGTCCTTTCCCGCACAATGAACACGGACCAAACAATCCTTCGGCAAAAGCCATTTCACTATTCCATCGTAATCCTCAACGCACAGGTAGAAACTGAAGCTTAACGGAGGCGGAGCCCTCACACGACATTCCCCAGCAATTAGCCCCCTCCCGGTGGCACCCGTGGGGACGGTCAGCGGTGAAAAAAGAGGTTCCCTTCCTTCGTTTGATCACCGCGTCTCTGCGGCAACGCAAACCTGACCGGCGCCGCGTCGCTGCGTAGATCCGGTCCGCGCTGCCTTGAGGAGTGCACGCCGCAACCAGTCCTGCCGACTGAGGCCAAGAGCGAGAGGGAACCACTGGCGCCCTAGGGTGCCCGCCAGACGCGTACCGTTGTCCGTGCGGCGAAACCACCGAGTCCGGGCGTTCAGCGGCCGATAAACCGGACAGACGTTTATTTTCGACATCGTAACGAGGGGAAAATTGAAGCCACCAACAGCGATTCTGGCCTTATTTTACGGGCATTTCTGAAGCTGGTGCCAGAGGAGGGAATTGAACCCCCGACCAAAGGCTTATGAGTCCTCTGCTCTACCCCTGAGCTACTCTGGCAACCGGGGCGTGGATTCTTTGCGGAGCCCGACAGCGTGTCAATCATTACTCACGGCCCCCGCGCGTGGGGGGTGCATTCACGTTTGGACGTTCTGGCTTTGTCCTTTTGTCGACAACAGATTGGGAAATCCCGACAAAACGCGCCACGCCAACAACGCCATCCAAGGTCTTCCACTTGAGCATCCGGATCACTGCTGTCGACCAGTTTGCGTTTGCGTGTCACTCATGACCAATTCGCGGGACATCCAGCAGCCAAGGTTACAGGCCGGCCGCGTCGAAGGAGCCCACCCAGAGCCAAGCCGCAGGCCCGGGTCGAAGGGTCATGTCCGCTCCGTTGGCGCTTCTTGACCGCGCGGGCTTTGTAACGCGCGCAAATCGGCGAGCAACTCCGCCACCGAATGGTAACGCTGCTCGAGATCCGGGTCACAAGCTTTGCAAAAGATGTCGTTCAGACGCATGAATGGGGAATCTCCAACCAGACACGTCGGAATACTCGTCACGGCCCCCGCCCCTGGCGCCTGGCCGGTACTGATCTCATAGAGCACCATGCCCAGACTATAAATATCGGCCTGCCGCGTGCCGTGCGGTTCGGGCCAAGGCGGCATGTAGGGAGGCGTCCCAACTTGGGTGACGGGTCCGGTGGCGGTGGCTTCGGCCACCAGCCCCACATCGGCCAGCTTGGGCTGGCCGCGCACGAAAAGGATGTTCGTCGGTTTGATGTCGCGATGGATGAGGTCCCGTTGGTGAAGAAAATGCAGTGCCTCGGCCAGCGCCACCCCGATTCGCACGCATTCCAGGGCTGGCAAACGGTTGCCTTCGGCTCGGTCACGCGCACTGGCAAGGTCACGCGGCTTGAACGTCGCCGGATTGGTTTCCCAACCTGGGGATTGAGCATCGCCCAGCTCCATAATGTAGTAGAAGTGGCCCTCTCGTTCGTCCCGATCGAGCGCATAGACGCGCAGCAAACCCGGATGTTGACTGGAGACAGGCAGGTACCGTGCGACGCCCTTAAACTCCCGCTCGTAGGGTGCGCCATCATCGAACTTCGCCCGATACACCTTCTTGAGCGCGACCCACTCGCGACTCTTCTTGTCGCGAGCCAAGAAGACGTCACCATAAGCGCCTTTGCCGAAGGGCTCGGCAGCCACCTGATAGCGCGACGCAGTGGCCTCGCGCCATCGGCAGCCCAGCGCCCACACCAGAGCGAGGGGAGCCTGCCCGCCAACAATCACCAGCCAGGGAAACCAATAGTTTGTGAAATAACTCCAAGAAAGGCCGGCCACTGTACCAACCGACATAACTCCCAGGACGAGCAACCCAGCCGCGAGGGGACGGGCCGAGGTCAACCCGCCACCCAGAAGGACGCCCGTCAGTAACAGCGTTAGACACTCGAGCCACCAGGCAGGTCGTCGCAGCCAATCGCCGTTCAACAAATTAAGGAACTCCGTGGCCAGGATTTCGACACCACCAACGTATTCACCGGTCCAGCGTGTATAAGGCGTTCGGAACTCATCCGGTTCATCACCTGGAGCAGGAGTGGCTGGCTTGTTGCCGACAAACACGAGTTTGTCGCGGAAATAGCCGGGCGTATTGGAAAGGGCGAAATGATAACTCATCGCCGCCCATTCCAGTCGTTGCCCGTAGTAGCGCAACCATTGTTTGGTTGGTTCGTCGCCTAAGGGGGTGCCCGTTCGGGACGCCGCCGCCCAGGCCAGGCTTTGATAGGAAGGTTGCGGCGCGGGAAACGGCCAATGACGTCGCACCGGCTGCTCGTCGAGCCGGGCAATGCCCCAGCCGGCGGCCGGTTCAAGGAAAGGTTTGTAAATGGGCTGAACCTTCACGATCCCTGACCCATGGTACATCGACTCGTCGATCTGAGCCCCCAACACGACGCGGCCGTGGTGTTGAATGGCTGCCGCCAATGCCCGATCGGTTTCGGCTTCTCCGGGCTCTTCGAAGAACACATCAAAGACCACGAGCGGACACTTGTCTTCAGTCAGTTTGTTCAGCAACTGCGCATGCAACCGCCTATCCCATGGCTGCCCGGCGGCCTGGCGATATTCGGCGCGAGCCGCGTTGTCCATCAAGACCAACACGACTTTGTTGGTGACGGCGCGGGCGCTGAAACGGAACAGATAATCGTAGCTGGTATTGGCCCAACTCTCTCCCGACGGCATGGCCCACAGAGCCAATCCCCAAAATGCCGTCACCACCGCTCCAACCGCGGCTGGGAAGAATCGGTGCTTGGTCAGGGAGCTGACGTTCATGAGTCACATGGCGGCCTTGCAAGGGTCCGGAGCATCAGATGCCGGAGCGTGGCACGACACTATGTTTCAGCTTAAGGCTTAAGAATGCCGCGATAGTAGCGATTGCCGTTGGTTGGGATGGGGGCTGTTCCTGGGATAAGTTGGGAGTCGTTGGAGAGAGTGATGGTGAAGAAATTTGACCAACTGCTGGTTGGGGACAGGTTGGTCGTGCTGTGAATCTCGTAAGTGCGGTTCCTGGTGCCGTTGAGGCGCAAGCCCTCCGCGTCCGTCAACCGCAGGACGGGCCGTTGCCGCGGATAGGTCAGGACCAACACATTGGTGCGTCCGTAGGTCAGCATGACGGTTTCCAGGGGTGGGGTCTCAAAGCCTGTGGCCGACGCAAAGCCAACTAACTGTTCGCACGGCCCCAAGCTGAGCACCTGCTCGGACGACCAACGATTGGAATCCCCAACAATGAACCAACGGGCGCCCGCGGCGATGGCCTCCGCCGGTTGGATGATTACTTGCAGGCTGGCGCCCTGCACGGGCTGATACCGCGCGACGACGCTGTTCGTCCGCTTGTCGACCAGGGTCACCCTCTCCTGAGCGGGGGCGGCAAAACCCGGCACGCCCGCAAACCGGATGGTATAACTGTATTCCAGCGCGGCCACCGTGGAGTTGGTGAACCGGTTCGTGTCTCCTTCGACCCACCACCAGGCTCCGGCATTGACAGCGCAGGGCGGCTGCAGCGTGACCTGCAGGTATCCAATCTTAAGTCCAGCAAGACCAGGCGCTCCAAAAGGGAACACGCCCCCGTTAGAGTTCTTTCCGGTTTCTGCGCTGTCGCTCGCCGACAAAATCAGGCTCACCACCTCGCCGTCGATGCTGCGCACCACCGATGCTCCACCCACTGTGCCCAGATAGATCGCCGCTGGATAGTAGGTGTAGTGAGGGAGGAAATCACGCTGGTGCTCGAACCGCACGCATAACGGACCGCCGCTGTTGCCCGGGAAACTTAGCAGACCTGACGACCGATAGACCTGGCTGGACTCCGGGCTAAATAGATAATTCTCAGCCCTGGTTGCGTGCATCCGGCCTGGCTGAAGCTCTCCATAACCAGTGGAACCAGCATCCATCGGATAGCCCACCAGCAGCTTGGGCAAGGCACTCAACAACCACTGATTCGTGCCGGCATCCGATGTGAGGTAACCACTTTGTCCTTTCCGCGCCGCCGGTTCCCAGAAGAACAGCGCGGCCACGTCCCGTATCCGCGAGTTGAGGCTCGACTCCCATGGTTTGACATTGACCAACAGATCGTTGGTGCGAGCGGCGGCGTAACCAGCCAGAATATGCCACCCGCGCGGACGCAGCGGCCTGGAATCCAAACCATCATCGTTCTTTTGGAAAAACCAGTTGAGGTCCTCAACTTCCGTCAGGTTGAAACTGTCGAAGACCAGGTGCGCAGCCGTTAACACCACCTGTTCCCGCACGGCCACACCGCTCCCGTAACCCGCCTCCGAACGCAACTGTCCGCACAAGGCAAACGGCAATTGTGGATCATCGATGCTCAAGCCGTCATTGATCTCCTGACGCGTCAATGGCACGGGCAAACGCACCCCATCGGGCAGCGGCTCGGCTATTAAATAACTGTTGGTCAGTGGCGGCGTGCTGGTGCCTTCGAACACTTCCACCGGCACCGGCGCCGGCGTGAACCAGCCTCGCACCGTTCTGAATCGAACCACGTGCAAACCCACCGATAGATTTGTCGCCGTTGCCCCGGAGGGCAACCAGCCGGCCGAGGCGTCCTCGGCCAGTTGCCACCCGGCATTGTTGATAAGTTCTGGATCCGGCGGCCCAAAGGAGACCGTCAGCGAACCCCTCGGGCTGTTGCCAAATCGATAGTATTCGTTAACCACCTCGATAGTGCGATTGGAAAGGATCGTCACCTGCATCGTGCGCGCTGCCAGCTCCCAGCCCGTGAGAGGAAGAAACTCCAAGTCGTAATTTCCGACGGCTAAGCTGACCGGTTCGGTAGAACTGACCGGCGCTCGCCACGCCAATTCCCCGGGAAAGCGCCAACGGCCTCCGGCTTCCTCGGGCAACGTGCGGACGATGAGCCGGCCGGACAAACTCGGCGCAGGCTCCGGGAAGCGCAAATCCAACAATGAATTGGTTAGCGCCGAGCCGTCATTGTCGTGAATCGTTACCTGCGCAGCGGCCGGACTGCCCACACTTGCTCCGGGGCTGGGATTACTCAGGCGCACTTCGAAGCTTTCATCGCCTTCGGGTATGTAATCGTCATGAATGCCGATGGAGATGATCTTGGCACGTTCGCCGTTGGTAAACTCCAGCGAGCCTTGCCTGTATTCAAAATCACCCGCGCCGTTGAGTCCCCCGACCGCGCTGATCGCGACCAGCGCATAATTGACCCTTCCCCCCTGCAGTCCGTCATTGACGATCGACACGTCCACCGCTCCTTGACTTTCGTCCACGTCGTAGCGTGTTTGCCCCAAGCGAAACCTGGCGGGCGGATTTACTATCACTACCACCGGAGCCGATGTCGTCACCAACCCGCTATTGTCATAGGCCACCGCCGCAACCTGGTAGTTGCCAACTCCCACATTGGTCCACACCGCGCTAAAGGGTGGCTGGGTGCGGGTCGCCACCACACTCGCGCCGGCCAGAAAATCCACCCGCACCACGCTGCCGTCGCTGTCAGAGGCGCGGGCCCCGACCAAAATATCTGCGGGCGCGCCGAAGGCCGCCAGGTTAGTTGGACTATCCATTTCGACTAGAGGCGCGATGGTCGAGACGAAGCGAGCGACAATGGTCTTGTTGGCGTTCATCAATACGGGCAGCGGGTTTTGCACGCCACTGGCATCGCCGCTCCAGCCAATAAAGGACTGGGCCGGCGCCGGAACGTTGGTCAGCCACACCGTCGCGCCATTGGTGTAGTAGCCTAGCGCGGGCGACCGGAAGACCGCTCCTTCCCCCTGGAGTCGCACCGTTAGGGCAAAAGTGTTCGCAGGCAGTAGCCGGAACAGAGCAGTAGCCGTCGGGTTGGCGTTTGTAATTGTGAAGGCCAGAGGACTATCAGTCCGCCCACCCACGGTGGGTCCAAACCATTGGTCGAAGTACCGTCCCGTCTGCGGCACGGCGGATAACCGCACGACCAAGCCGAACGGATAAGGCCCGTCGGGTGGCTCGCGAATGATGGTACCGCCAACACCCCCGAACGGGCCCGTAGTCAGGAAGGTCCCGAACACCGCTTCGATAGTCTTACCGCGGTCCATCGTAGCTTCGATGACTGAGTTGGTATCATTGGCGTCGCCAGCCCAATGCAGGAATACCCAACCATTCGAAGGTGTGGCCGTCAGCGTAACCCGGGTATCGCGCTCGTAAGTCGCGCCGTCCGGTTCGATCCTCACGTCACCACCGCCGCGAGTCCATCCCCGGAGCGTGGGCAAGAACCCAATCGTCACCGGGTCGGCTTCCCGCACTGCTTCCGTAAGAATCTCTACGGCGATGGCGCGAACCGTGGCTGGCTCGGTCACCGGGAACTGACTCAAGTAAGGCAACCCTTCGACAATCGGGTCCGAACCGTCCGTCGTGTAGAGGATCACCCCGTCGGAGTCGAAGCTGCTTTCCATCCGAACGACGGGGGCATTGGTGTCCGCAACGAGAAAGGTGCCGCCGAAGGTCAGGCTGCCGTTGACGTAAATTCGCGGGGTGCCTTCCGGCACTTCCCAACTCTGTCCGGTTAGTTGGTTGGTCCACCGTTCCAGCGGCAGGGTGTTGGTGAAATTGGCAGTGTAGCGGTTGGATACCCCGATGGTGATCCCACGGGGATTTTCCCGACTCCCGTCGGACCACTGCTGGAAGCCCGCCCAACGCTCGGGGGTGCCCGTAACGACAACGATATCCCCGAACGTATACGGGCCTGGCT
>DATLUX010000440.1:0-4319 GCA_035577805.1 Verrucomicrobiia bacterium | reverse complement strand
CGGTTGGTGGTCACGGCTCATACGTCGTTTTCGGCCGTGAAAAAAACCTCCACTTGAGGAGGGAGAGCCCTAATCACCTCGAACCCCGAACCTCGAACCTCGAACCTCGAACCTCGAACCCTGAACCCTGAACCTCGAACCGTGAACCCCGAACCGTGAACCCTGAACCCTCAACCTCTCACCGGTGCTGGGCGAAGAGCCACGGCAATAGTTCCGGTTCCTGAAACGCCTTCCGATACGAGTCATGCCCCACCCCGGGATATTCCGTGTATTTCGGGTGGCCTCCGGCTTTGCGGAGCGCGTTCACGGAACGGCGCGCGTATTCGACCGGGACGGTCGTGTCCGCGCCCCCATGAAAACACCAAATGGGCACATCCTTAATCTTGTTGATGCCTTCGGGCTCGCCGGCGGCGCAGATGGGCACGGCCGCGGCGAACGACGTCGGATAATGGCGGAGTGCGTCCCATACACCGCGTCCGCCCATGGAGACGCCGACCACATAGAGGCGCCGGGGGTCGATCGGGAACTCCCGTTGCAACTCCTCGATCGCGCGCATGGTCAGACGCAATGGGCCGCTGGGATTTCCTGTATAGGCCGACCAGCTCTGATTTCGCGGGCACTGCGGGGCCATCACAAAATGCGGAAACCGCCGCTGCGCCTCCTCGGTGCTCAAGGCCAACGGCGGCACTTCGTTACCTCCATTAAATTGGCGCTCATTGTCTTCGCCCAAACCCGCGGCGCCGTGCAGGAACAAAACCAACGGATAATTCGTCCCTGGCTGAAATGGCGCCGGCTTGAAGAGCCGATAGTTGAGCGAGGCGCCGGTTGGCTCTTTGAAGACGCGCGCCTCAAACCGATCCAGCAACTGCGGGTCAATCGGTTTGGAATCCGCGCCCAGCGCGCCGCCCGTTGTGGTCAGCAACGTCACGGCCAGCCACAGGGGAGCTGCCCAGGGCGAGAGAGAGGGAGGTTGCACGACTCCCTTGTAATTCCGTCACCGCCAGGGCTCAAGAGGAGATTCGCAAGTACTATTGTAAGGTAGCCATTCTGCCGCCGGCTGATTAGCCTTCGGGCGATGATTCACCACGCCTGTTTCCGACGTCTTTCCCTGTCCTGGATGATCGGCTGGGTTGTCGTCCTGCCATTCTACTCCCCTGCCCTGGCTGGGGGCGTGGACGAGGATTGGCCGCGTTTCCTGGGGCCGCGCGGGAACAACATCTCTTCGGAGACTGGACTGCTGAATCGCTGGCCGGAAGGCGGGCCGCCGCTGCTCTGGCAGAAGGCGATCGGGTCGGGCTATAGCGCGCCCAGTGTGCGCGGCCGTGTGTTGGTGCTGCACCATCGAGTCGGCGGCGAGGAGATGGTGGAGGGGCTCGAGGCCGATACGAGCAAACGCATCTGGCGCTATGCGTATCCGAGCGAGTTTGTGGATATTTACGGATACAACAACGGCCCACGTTGCAGTCCGTTACTAACCTCGAATCGTTGCTACACGTTCGGCGCCGAGGGCACGTTGGCGTGCCTCGACTTAAAGTCAGGCCAAGTGATCTGGCAACGGGACACCACCAAAGATTGGCACATTCCTCCCGCCTTTTTCGGCGTAGGCAGCACGCCTTGTCTGGAGGGCGATCGCCTCATCGTGATGGTGGGTGGCCAGCCCAATTCCGGCGTGGTGGGTCTCGATCCGGCCACGGGCAAGACGATCTGGGAAAACGTCGGGCGTACCAATTGGCAAGGAGTCATCACGACCGGTTGGCGGTTTGAACGCCCATACGAGTGGAGCGGCGAAGAGAAACAAGCCAGTTACTCGAGCCCGGTCGCCGCCACCATCCACGGACGACGCCATGTGTTCTGTCTGATGCGGCAGGGTTTGGTCTCCTTGAACCCCACCAACGGCGCGGTCTATTTCAGCCGCTGGTTTCAATCCGTCCTGAGCGACTCAGTCAATGCCATGTCGCCGGTCGTGCAAAATGACCTGGTGCTGATCTCGGCTGCTTACGCCCGGGTCGGCTCGGTCCTGTTGCGGGTGAAACCGGATGGCAAATCCTTCGAAGAAGTCTGGCGCAGCCCGCGGCAGCTTATGGATCGTGATCCCACCACCGGCACCTGGGCCGCCCCGGTGCTGGAGACGCATTGGAACACGCCCGTCCTTCATGAGGGGACGCTTTATGCCTTTAGCGGGCGCAACGAGCCGGACGCCAGCTTTCGGTCTGTCGATTTTCTGTCCGGCCAACTCAATTGGAGCCGGGACGAACATTGGGCAGGGCATCCGCCCCGCGGCAGCCGGGCGCAACCCGCTGTGTATGGACGTGGCTCGGGCATCTTGGCGGACGGCAAGCTCATCGTTTTGGGGGAAGGAGGGAAACTGGGTTTGTTCGAATTGAACCCGCGGGAAGCGGTTGAGATCTGCTCTTTCCAGGTGCCGGATCTTTATTTCCCATGTTGGGCGGGCCCGGTGCTGGCAGACAAACGCCTTTACCTGCGGAGCGAAGATCATTTGGTTTGCTATAATCTAGCCCGGTGAGGAGTGGCTTGGGGGCATCTGCAGCGGCGTGCGTGAATATGCACCCCACCCGTTCTTGCGCGAAGCCGGCCAAAAACAAAAAGCCTGGGAGAAAAAATTCTACAGAAAATGAAATCCTCACACGTTCTCGCCCTGGTCTTGTGCGGCGCGTTTTTCTCCCTGCCGGTTATTCCGCTCTCCGCGGCGGCGGTCGAGCTGTTTAACAGCCGCGACCTCACCGGCTGGGTGCCGATGCACGGAGGCCAATGGACCATCGAAGACGGCGTGCTGGCTCACCCCAATTCCACACTTCGCAAAGTGTGAACATGTCAGCCGACCTCGACCCGCGAACGTCCGACCTGCGCTGACGCTCTCCTTGCCAACCCCCGTGTTCTGTCAAATAATCACTGATGCTCTCCGGGTTGTGGTTTTGTCGCATGCGTGTTTTAGGCGTCGGCATCTTTCTTGCCGTTGGCTGTTGCTGGACGACCCCGGGCGGTCGCTGCGCCAGCACCAGCGCCCAGTGGGACTTCAATGGATCCCTGACTTCTTCCACGGGGGGCGCGGATTTGGTCCCGGGCGCCTCCACTCCTGCCAGCGTCCCGGGAGCGACTTTCGCCACTGCTTCGATCGGAGGACAGGCCGCCCAGGTCGTTGCGTTTACGCGCGGCACGTTCCTGCGCCTGACGCATGGTCTGGGCGCCAATGCCGGCGGCGCCCTGCTCAATCAGTACACTCTGCTCATGGATGTGATGTTCCCCAGCCGGCCGACAGGTTGGGCCGTGTTGTGGCAAACCAGCGCCAACAACGGTGATGACGGCGATTGGTTCATCAACCCGTCCGGCGGAATCGGCATCTCGGGCAATTATGGCGGGACGGTGTCCGACGGGGTCTGGCATCGCTTGGGTCTGGTCGTGGATGCGGTGGCCGGGACTTACACCGCCTTTGTGGACGGCGTGCAAGTGCAGCAGAACTCCGGCGTCACGTTGGACGGCAGATTCGCTCTGGGCCCGGACGCCCTTCTGTTCGCGGATGAGAACCAGGAGAACGCGGCCGGCTACGTCAACAGTGTGCAACTCCGTGCGGTCGCCATGACCGCGGAGGAGGTGGCCGCGCTGGGCGGGCCCGCCGCCGGAGGCATCCCGGTCACGGTCATCCCGGCTCTGCGGCTATTGTCGCCCAACGGAGGCGAACGTTTCCCTGCCGGCAGCACCCAAACCATCACCTGGACGGCCACCAACCCCACCGGTTCGGTCGAATTGGATCTTTACCAGGGCACCAATTTCTATCGAGTGCTGGCCCGCCCGCCCATGCAACAGTCCAGTTATGCCTGGACAATTTATGCGCGGCTGGGCGATTCCGAAGATTATCGCATCCAGATCAGGAGTGTGACCTTCCCGACGGTGAACGATTTTTCGGACAGCCCGTTTGCCATCCAAGGCTCGGGGTCGACGCCCAATCCGCTTTTTGGTCAACCACTCCAACTCAACGGCGGGTTCGAATCGATGCTGGCGAATTGGCAAACGGTCGAAGGTCATCCCACTGCGCTGGGCCTGGGAGACGGGCATGGGTTGCCCAATCGCGGCACACGTTTCATGCATGGCGGCATCAATAGTCCTGGGGATTCGATCTTGCGTCAGGAGATCGATCTGCTTGCTGCCGGCTTCACTGCGGCTGACATCCAAGGCGGCGCCGCGCTTGACGCGGAAGCGTTCCTTCGCAACGAGTATGGCGCCAACACGTTTGATGATCAGGTCTACCTCCGGGTCGCCTATCTCAACCAGGCCGGAACCGAATTATCCAGCGACCGCTGCAT
>DATLUX010000439.1:0-12813 GCA_035577805.1 Verrucomicrobiia bacterium | reverse complement strand
TGAACCCTGAACCCTGAACCGTGAACTCTGAACCGCACTCCGCTTTCCGCTTTTACTTCCCCGCCGCCCACGACACAGCATTGCGCAGCACGGATTGGAACGCGGGCAAATCATGCGCCTTGCCATCGTGACCAAGAGCGATACAAACGATGCGCGCCTTGGGATGTTTCACCACCCAAACGGACGGATAGGATTCCCCGGTCTTGGGGTTGCGGGCGGTCGCCAGCACTTGCACGGGTGTGCCGTGTTCATCCAACTTCGCGTGGTACAACTCGTCGCTGATGGAGAAACTGGTCGGGACACCTTTGAGGATTGCATGATCCGCTTCCTTCAGCGTGACCTCGAACTCGCCGTATTTATCGTGCGAAGTGGCCCCGCCGCCGGCCAGGACGCGATTGTAGTCGGGCCAATCGGGCCAGTTATACCACAACCCCGGATGCAGCAGGACCAAGCCTTTGCCGGCGTCCGCGAATTCCAGCAATGCCTTGCGGAGATCCGGATCATCGAGCTTCTGGTTGGTGCTCTGCACCAACACATCGATGTTCTTCAACGCCCCGCGAACTTCTCCGGGCTGGCTCGTATAATTGACCGAAGCCAAGTTTTCGCGGCTTAGAGTCTTGCTGTCGGCCTGATTGAACCACTTTTCGAAATCATGCGAGCTGCCGCCGCCGAGCAGCAGAGTCTTAATGCCCGGGCCCCACTTAAACGCAGGCGCCGCCTTGACGGATGTCGAGCCGTCATTGCGCGTGCTGGCTTGCGCGGAAGCATCGGCGTATTGCGGGCCGGCACTGTCGGCGGTCTCGGCCGTAATCGCCACGAACGTCGGCGCCACCGCGTTGGCATAGCTTTCGATGCGTAGTTGGCGGATCGCCGCGCGGTTTTTGAGGTCGCGGCTGAAGGCGCGGACCTGGCCGGAACGCATGACATCGGGGACGGCTTTGGAGCCGGGCACGTCGTACGGGCCGTTATAATCGGCGAATTCGACCCCGTTTTTGAGCACGAATTCCTCGGCCGGCCCTTCACTGAAGGACACCGTAACCTTGGCCACCGGCAGATCCTGGTTCTTGTTGTCGCCGCAGCATGGATAGGCCCAGCCGCCAACCCCGCCCAGGAAATGCAAGCGCGTGGCCTTGAGGTTCACATTCTTGAGCTCGACTTCCTGCGGATAAGTCCGGGCCAAGCCCCTGCCGCCTTTGAGCACAATCAGGTTCCGGCCGTTGGATGCCTTGTTCGGATGCAACACTTCGAACGGCACGTCCCCAGCCTTGATCAAACCGAACTTCTGGAAGAGCAGCGATTCGTCCTTGGATTCGCGGGTCTGGTAAATCCCTTCCGTGCTGAGAGCGGTGAAGGCCGGACGCAGATCGAGAATGCGGTACCGAGCATCGCTGCCGCACATGTAGGTGAGAATGTCGCGCAACGCCTCCGCGCCCAACGCCTCGAACCCTTCGGGCATGAGCGAACGGCCCGTGTTCCGGCGGTCTAGGATTTCGTCGGTTTTGAGGACGGTTTCACCCGCGTTGTTCCGGAGGGTGATCGAGGTGCGATTCTCGCTGATCACAACTCCATCGTGGCTCTCGCCATCCTTGGTCTCGAAACTCCAGGCGTTGAAGCTGGGATCCACTTCCCGATTGGGATCCAGCACCGCAGTCAGCAACTCGGCCGGGCCATGAGCCCCCATCCCGCTCAAATCCGGGCCCACTTCGCGGCCGTCCCCCCCAAACCGATGGCAGACCGCGCAGTTTTGCGCGAACAGTTTCTTGCCACTGTCGGCATTCCCGGATTTCTCCACTTCAGGAGTGAGCTTGGCGATCAAGGCGTTCTTTTCCTTCACTTCAGGCCCGCGCAATTCGTCGATCACGACGCCGGCGCGCCGGGCCACGTCCTGGTCGTGATGAGTGCGCAACCGATGGACCGCGGCCGGTCCCAGCGCGGCCAGGGTCAATTTGCCGCTCTTGATGGCTTCGACCGCGGAGAGCGCCCAATCAGGACGCTTGATCAACTGAGCAAACGCGGCTTCCTGCAGATCCGAGGACAGCTTCGGATAGGCGCCGGTCAGCAGCGCGCCCACGGCCGGATCTCCGGTGCCCCCAAGCGTCTCGATCACTTGTTTCTGCAGCGACGCCGAAGCCGATGACCCAATCAGCTGCCCGACCGCCGGCAAAATGTCGGGGCTAACCTGGCGCACGCCCACCAGGCTGGCCGCAACTTGCGCTCGCGTGTCGTCGGATTCCGTGTCGCTCTTAAGCTTGGTCGTTAACGCGGTGATCTGAACTTTCGTTTCATCGCCCAAGGCGCCTCCCCGATCCCAACGAGCAACCAACGGCAGGACGGCGGCCGGCAACGCCGGGTTGGGCGAAGTCAGTAAGGAACGCAACGCGCGCTGCAATTCCGGAGACCAATCAGGCAGAACGTCCGCTTTCAGACTGCGGGCCAGCACGGGCAACACTGCTTCTTTGATGGGATCGGTGGTAGCCGGTTTGCCGGCGAGAGCGACGATCACGCGGGATGCCGACGCGGCGTCCTGTTTGGAGGCCACTTGGTTGGCCAATTGCGTGGCGAACGGCGCCAACTCGGCGGGTTTGCGCGCAGCGGCCGCGGCTTCGATACATTCCACCGGCGCGCGGGCCGCGACACCGAGAGCAGCCGATTGCAGCCAGGCATCGTCCAGGCCCGGATAAGCGTCAATTAAGGCGAGCCGAATCTCGGGCGTGGAAGGCAGCGTGGCCAGCGTCGAAAACGCTTGGAGCCGGACGCGCAGGTCGCTGTCTTTCAGACGTCGGATCACCGCGGTGGTGAGATCCGGGCGCACCGCGGAGGCCGGTTGATTGGCGATGATCCGCAGCGCATTCTTTTGGACGGCCGGCTTGCCATCAAGCGCGACGGCTTGCTGCAACTTTTCCGAATCGAGTTTGCCCAAGTGATAGAGCACCCAGAGGGCCTGCACCTGCGCTTCCTCCAAGCCTCGAAAGCTCCAACTGGCCAGCAGCGGTTGCAATGCTTTGGGCGTGCCTGGATCATTCTTTTCGACGAGCAACCGCGCGGCCGTCATGCGCACCGGTTGATTGGGATTTTGCAACGCCTTGACCAACGTGGGCGTGTTGGCCTTGGCCAGGTCAGGGACCTCAACGCGCTTGGCCTGGCGATGGTTCACTCGCCAGATCCGGCCGAAATAATGGTCGCGGTCCGGGCGCACCGCGGCGTTGGCCGGGCCGTGAGCCGTGCCGCGGGTGTCGTTGTGGACGACCGCCTGGTTATAGAAATCCGTGATGTAAAGCGCCCCATCGGGTCCGATACGTGTATCAATCGGCCGGAACCAGGAGTCGCGTCCGCCAATGAACTCGGCCTCGCGGGTTTTGTGGGCTTTGAAAGTCACTCCGTTGGGCTCCACCACTTCATGATGCACGATGTTGATGGTCGGCTCGGTCGTAAAGTAGCTGTAGTTCCATGCCGCCGGCCAGGTGCCGCCTCCATAGATGGCAGCGCCGGCCGCAGCGGTGAAATAGCCCACCAGATCGATCTGCACATAAGCCTGCTGTTCATAGGTCAGGAGCGGAAACGATTTCTGCCCGCGAATGACCGGCTGGAAGCTGGCCGTGCTGCCAATCTTGCCGCGAGCCAATTCGCTCTCGGGCAGCACCACGTGGTTAAGCAGATCACCGCTGGTGGGTTGGGTGTAGAACAATTCGTTATCCGGGGCGATTTCCATGCCCCACGTGTTTCCGCCTTTGGATGAAACCATCTCGATCTGCGTCCCGTCCGGTTTAAACCGCACCACCCCTGAACCGATGCTGCCGAAGTCGCGTGACTTGTCGCCGTTGTAAACGTGCGCACTGGCGCTGTAGCCGTGGGTGGCGTAAATCCAACCGTCGAAGCCGCGCCGCAAATTATTGATCACAGCGTGGGTATCGCCGATGCCCAACCCCGTGTAGAGCGTCTCCACCTTGTCGGCCCGGCCATCGCCATCCAGATCGCGCAACCAAAGGATGTCCGGCGCCTGCGACACGATCACGCCGTCCTTGTAAAACACAAAACTGGTGACCAACTCCAATCCCTCATAAAACACCTGCTTCTTGTCCATGCGCCCATCGCCGTCGGTGTCGAGCAGGATGGAGATGCGATCGATGGCCGGACGATCCTTGGTCGGCGGTCGCACGCGGAACCCGGAATCTTTCCACGGCGTGCTTTTCATCTCGGGCTTAGGTTCACGACGGCCATTGGGATATTCCGGCGTCTCGGCCACCCAAAGGCGGCCGGAAGGGTCCCAGTCGATATTGATGGGTTTGTTGATGAGGGGTTCGGACGCCACGAGCTGCAAGGTGAAATCCGGATGCAACTCGAGTTTGGCGGCGGCCTTGTCCGGCGCGGTGGGGCCGCCTTCAGGATAACGCAAGCTGGCCAGTTCATCCCGGCTGCACAATTCATCGATCGCCGCGCGTTTCCCGGCCCAGGCGATGCCGCGCAACAGCACCGCGCGGACATGCGGCAGGTCGAACGTTTTATAATTGTGTCCGAGGATCGACACAAACGCCCGATAGTTCTCCTTTTCGTACGTCCACATCTGCGGCTGGATGTCATAGACCGACGGCTTGCTGCGGGCCGCGCTGGCGTTGGCGCTGCCCGAACTGCGCCCCGGACGGATCGGTGTGTAAGTCGCCGCCAGCACTCTGGCTTCGGGCATCATGTGCAGATCGTAGTAAAGCTCGTCATCCAATTGGAAATTCGACACGCCCGTCGTGATCGGATGTTCCGTGTCCACGTAGTAGAAGCTCAACTGGCCCTCATACCATTTGGAATGGCCATGCTCCCAGGCCCCGCCAATGATGGTCTTGAACCATTGCGCGTCGCCGCCACAGACCGCGTCATGCAAACAAACCATGCCGCCGCCCCGTTGCAGGAAATGGTCCAGCGTCTCGCGTTGCGCCGGCGAGATGGTGCCGGCCTCGGCGGCAAACATGACCAATACGTCCGTGCGCTCCAGTTGTTCGGCGGTCGGGAAATCCATCGCTCCGTCCGCGCGAGCGCCCCGTTGGTTGAGGAGTTCCTTCCATTCGGCCAGGAAACGCGGGTGATCGTGTTGTCCCGGTCCGTGAGTTTTCGCTCCGGCCCGGATGAACACCCGGAGCGGCTCGGCCGCCGGCCCGGTCGTCAACCCAAGCACCCAACCGATGGCCAGCAGGCAGGCCAGTCCAAAACCACGATTAACAATCAGCTTCATAGACATTCGTTTGGAATAACCGGCGCACTCTAACAGGCTGCCGGAGAGAGGAAACGGAATTTTCAACGGCTTGGTTCAGGGTTCACGGTTCAGGGTTCAGGGTTCAGGGTTCACGGTTCAGGGTTCAGGGTTCGCGGTTCAGGGTTCGCGGTTCAGGGTTCGCGGTTCAGGGTTCAGGGTTCAGGGTTCACGGTTCAGGGTTCAGGGTTCACGGTTCAGGGTTCGCGGTTCAGGGTTCAGGGTTCAGGGTTGGACGTTGAAAGAAGAATCTCCACCCATCTGCGGCCCCCATCTGCGGCAATCTGCGTGAATCTGCGGGCCATTCCAGTGCGGAGTGCGGAGTGCGGGAAGAGTGAGCCCCTTCTGCGTCCATCGGCGGCTCGATCAGAAATTAAATTTCATGCGCAGGGCCAGGGTTCGTTCGTGGGGTAATTCGGTGGTGAGATTGAGCGGGTTCACGCGGTCGTGATCGGCGATGTTCATCAGGTTGTGGGGGCGCATTTAGGCAGTTTCCGCTTTCCGCTTTCCGCTTTTCCCCCCGCTTTTCCCCCGCTACCTCTTAAGTAGTATTTACGATTCAGGGCTCCATGACGCATGCTGGGCGCGTGAGTTTGGCAGCACATAGAAGCAAGACACACGCGACGCCCGCAGCAGGGCCCCCTTGTCTGTCCTGTTGCTCGTGGCACGGTTCGCCAAACCGATTCGGCTTGCGTCCCCAGCGCCAGCCGCTGTTCCCCCTCCATAACCCAACCCGCCAGCGGTGTTCTGCGTGAAGGCTAAGGCCCTTTCATCGCGCTCCCACCGCTGGTGCTCCCCTTTTTCGCGGCGCCGAGAGCGCCGCGGGCAGGTCTCGGTGACTAGTGATGTGTCCCCTAAATAGCTATACATTGGATAGAACTTTTCCTTCGGCACGTTGATCACCTCTGTTATGCAAACAAAAAACGCTCTCACGGCTGGCTTGCTGTGGGTGATTGTGGCTGCTGGCGTGTCGTGGAGTGGTCTGTTGGGGCGATGGCCCATGCCGTTTCCGCAGGTGGTCCTGGTCACGCTCACGGTCCTGCTCTTGATCGCGTTTGCGCGCGTATCCTCTTTTCGTCGCTGGACGCTTCAGGTCGATCCACGCGCCTGGTTGGCGTTGCACCTGTCCAGAGTGATCGGACTTTATTTCATTTATCTACATTTCCGCAGTGAACTCCCTTACGCGTTCGCCATCCCCGGCGGAATCGGCGACACCGCGGCCGCGGCCACCGCTGGAGCATTGCTCCTGATCGCGCCGCGGCCGCTGACGACGCGCTGGCAACGTTGGATTTGGTTAGGGTGGAACGCCGCTGGCCTCGCGGATCTTGCTTTCGTAGTCGTTACGGCGGCGCGACTGGGCATAGGCGTTCCTGGATCCATGAATGCTCTGACCCGATTCCCCCTGGGACTGTTGCCAACTTTCCTGGTGCCACTCCTGATCATGTCGCACGTGATTTTGTTCGTCCGCCTGGCAAGCGCCGCAGCCGCACCGAACCGCGCTTACGTGGATGGCGCCAGCCAGACGCCGGAAGCCACAGCCGGAGCCGCAACCGAAGAAGAACGACGCCGGAACAATCGACGAGCTCATTGCGCCACGCTGCGGCGCCGCGCCGCGCAAGATAAAAACCCGCTGGGCACGATCGCAAGCGTGTCGCCTAAGAAGACTTTTGCGCGTTGACGCCGGCCGAAGCGGCGTCCAGGTAATCCGCGATATGCAGCGCCCGGACCTGCGGCGCGCCGGCCTTCTGTAAACCCGCCCGAATCTGCAGCAAACATCCGGGATTGGTGGTAACGACCAGATCGGCGCCGCTCTTGAGAATGTTCTCCACCTTGCGGGCCTGGAGCCGTTCGGCCATGGCGGGTTCCGTGAGGTTGTAACTGCCAGCGCTGCCGCAGCACACATCGGCTTCGGCCAACTCCACAAACCGTTCACCAGCTAGCGCCCGGACCAGATCGCGCGGGGGCCGGGTGATGCGTTGCGGATGCGCGAGATGACACGCGTCGTGATAGGTAACCCTCGGTGCGCTGGTCGAAGCCGCTGCCGCTTGGCCTGCCTCCTTCGCCTGGGGCCGAAAGCAGGCTTGCGTCAACCATTCAGTGAGATCCTTGACCCGCCCGCTGAACTGGCGGGCTCGCTCGCGCCAGGCTGGATCGCCATCCAACAAATGACCGTACTCCTTCAGGGTGGAGCCGCACCCCGCGGCATTGATGATAATAGCGTCCAAAGCCAGAGGCTCGAACACGCCGATATTACGGCGGGCACACGCGCGCGCTTGTTCGAGGTTGCCGCCATGAGCAAAGAGCGCACCGCAACAGCTTTGCTCGGGCGGGATTACCACGTCGTAGCCCGCGCGATTGAGTAACCGAACCGTGGCCGCGTTGGTGTCCGCAAACAACACACTCATGACACAGCCGCTAATCAGCCCCACCCGTCCGCGCGGCGGAACGCTGCTGGTGGCCGCCGGTGAGTGGGCGGGTAATTCCGCGCGTGGAATGGAATCGGGGACCAACGCCAGCGCGTCGCGGGCGAATTTGGGAAGGAACCGGGTCAAGCCCAGCCGCTTCAACCATTGCGCCGGCCGCAGAGCGAGTTCCATCCGTTCGGGAAACGGGAAGATCTTTTCGATGGCCCAACGTCGCAGCAAGGTCTGGCTGAAGGAACGCTGGTGATGTTGCTCGATGTGCTCGCGGGTCGCTTCAAGCAATTGCCCGTACTGGACACCGCTCGGACAAGCCGCTTCGCAAGCCCGGCAGCCCAGACAAAGATCCACATGCCGCACCGGCCCATCGCCCAGTGGCAAACGGCCATCCTGAATGGCCCGCATGAGATAGATCCGCCCGCGCGGAGAATCGTTTTCATTGCCCGTTTCCAGATAGGTCGGACACGACGACAGGCACAATCCGCAATGAATGCAGGCCAGCGATTTATCGTAATCCAGGAAGGACGGCGGGGCTGGCGAAACGGGCGGGGACACAATCTCGTTCATGCGGGCAATTCGGGAAGGATATGGAGGGGATCAAAGGTGTCCTTGATCCGGCGACTCAATGCCCGCACGCCTGGGTCCGTTTCCTTCACGGGCGGCCGCATCCCGCCTGTATAATGAATTAGACCCTGGCCTGCGCGAGCGACAAACCGGACCGCCTTCAACTCTGACAACGCCCGCGCCAACCGCGAGGGCAACACTGCCCAGGTCTGCGCCGCCGCGCCAAGTTCTTCCCAGAATTCACGTTCATAATTCAGGTTGGCCGGTTCGGTCAGCCCCAAGGCGGCCGCCCGCCGCACCTGCCATGGCACATCCTCGGCTGTGCCGGCGAACCCCATCACGACTCGGGCTTGGGCTTGGGCTTGGGCTTGACCAACCCCAGAAACGCCCAGGGCAGGAGCCGCGATCGGGCCGTGCCAGTCGAGGCTGACGGGCACCAGCTCCGAATCGAGCACCGCCACGGTCAGCCGCTCCGCTTCGTCAAAGGAGACCGGCTGACTTTGGACGAACGCTTCGGCCTGGGGCAAGGGGAGGAGCTTAAAAGTGGCTTCGACGGCGAATCCGAGGCTGTGCCGGGCGCCGATAAACAACTTCATCAGATCATAGCCGGCGACATTCTTCACCACGTTCCCGCCCGAACTGGCCAATCGCCCGTCGGCCAGCGCGACCTGCAATCCAATCAGATGCTCCCGGATGGTGCCATGACCAAACCGGCGCGGGCCCGACACGTTGGTGGCGAGCAGTTCGGCGATGGTCAACGTCTCCGGATGAGGCGGATCGATGGGCAACCATTGCTTGGAACGCGCCAGAGCCGTCTGCAAGTCCTGCAACGTGATCCCCGTTTCCACTTTTACCGTCATGTCCTCCGGCGTAAACCAAAGCACACGGTTGAGGCGCGTCAGGTTCAGTTCCCGGATTGGTTGACGCTCCCGGTCAGCCGCCGCCAGCGCGCGGGATAACTCCTTTTTATCGGCCGGCGTCAGCCGCTGGAAACCAGGCGCCACCGACGACAGCGAGGAATCCGGCGTCACGCGCTCACCTGCTTTCTGGGCACAAAATCGGCGCAGCGCTTGGAACCGGGAAACATCTTGTGCGGATTACAGCGTCCAGCGGGATCGAAGGCGCGGCGTAACATACGCATGGCTTCCAGATCATCCGGCGTGAACTGTTTGGACATGAAATCCATTTTCTCAACGCCGATCCCGTGTTCGCCGGTCACGCTGCCCCCCAACGCCACGCATTGCGTGAGAATCTCGTCGCTGGCCGCCAAAGCCCGGCGCACCTGGTCCGCGTCGCGTTCATCATAAAGAATAAGCGGATGCAGATTCCCGTCCCCGGCATGGAACACATTGGGAATGCGCAGCCGGTACTTTTCGCTGCAACGCTGGATGAAGCGCATCATCTCCGGAAGTTTGGAGCGCGGCACCACGCCGTCTTGCGTGATAAAATTCGGGCTCAACCGGCCGATGGCGCCAAAGGCGCGTTTGCGGGATTTCCAGAGATCCGCGCGGGCCTGATCGTCGGCGGCCAGCCGAACTTCCCGGGCCCGGTGGTTTCGGCAGATCTGGTTGACTTGCGCGGCCTGAGCCTCGAGCCCGGCGGTCAAACCGTCGAGTTCCACGATCAGAACCGCCCCCGCATCCAGTGGGAACCCAAAGTGATACGCGGCTTCCACGGCCTGCGTGATCAACTGGTCCATCATTTCCAAGGCGCCCGGCACGATGCCCGCCCCAATGATATCACTGACGGTGGCGCTCGCATCGTCGACAGTCTCGAACACCGCCAGCATCGTCTTGTAGCCTTGCGGGGCCCGCACCAAACGCACCAGCGCCCGCGTGACGATGCCAAACATGCCCTCACTGCCGATGGCCGCGCCGCGCAAATCGTAGCCGCCCACATCCTCGCCGCCGTCGGGAGCGGCTCCGAGCCAGACGACTTCGCCGTCCGGCAACACCAACTCGAAGCCCAGCACGTGGTTGGTGGTCACACCATATTTCAAAGTGTGCGGGCCGCCGGAGTTGGTACCGATATTGCCGCCAATGGTGCAAGCGGGCTGACTCGAAGGATCCGGGGCATAAAACAAGCCACGGCCTTTCACCGCGTTGGTGACCCAGGCGTTGACCACGCCGGATTCCACCAAAGCGCGGCGATTCCGGTAATCGATGTCCAGGATCCGGTTCATGCGCGTCAAGGCGATCATCACTCCGCCCGTCACCGCCAAAACCGTCCCGCTCAGGCTCGTCCCGGCGCCTCGAGGGATGATGGGCAACTGATGTTGCGCGCAGAGTTTGACCACGGCCGCAACCTCTGCCGTGTTGCGCGGCAGGACCACCACCCCGGGCAGATGCTTCTCCAACGTGTAAGCGTCGCACTCGTAAACCAGCAACTCCTCTGGCCCCACCACCACGCCGCCTGGGCCCACCATGGCGCGCAACTCTTCCACCACAACAGCGGGCACATTGACAACCGAATCAGAAATCACGCGGGTACGACACTAGTGTCCCCCTCGGCGAATGCCCATCAAATTTCGAAGGGCCCCCGCAGATGCTTCAGGGTTCAGGGTTCAGGGTTCAGGGTTCGCACTCCGCACTGGAACGGCGCGCAGATTTGCGCAGATGGGAGTTGGCCCACAGATACCCGCAGATGGGGGCCGCAGATGGGGGAGATTCTTCTTTCAACTTCCAACCAGCAACTGTGAATCCTGAACCCTGAACCGGGAACCCTGAACCGGGAACCCTGAACCCTGAACCCTGAACCCCGAACCCCGAACCCATCTGCGGGCGACTTGAAGTTTCTTGAAAAGCGGTTTTGATTCTTTTCGGACAACCGGATAGAGTAGGCATTCTCTCATGAGTCCAGCGTTGTCACGGTTGTCGTCGCCTTGGTGGATTTACGCGCGCACGAGGCTCGCGTTGTGGGAAGGTGTCTTGATGGTGGTGCTTGGGGGCGGTTTCGGTTGGGAGGACGTCCACGCGGCGGAACCGCGTCTTTTGCGGGGGCCTTATCTGCAGATGCCTGCCCCGACGAGCATGACGGTGCGTTGGCGCACCGACGTGGCAGGAATCAGCCGCGTCCAGTACGGAACGGAGTCTGGAAACCTTTACGCGTGGGTGGAAGGGACCGTTCCGACCACGAACCATACCGTGACGCTGACCAACCTGACTCCCGCCACGTTCTACTATTATTCGATCGGGTTAACCAATCTCACCCTGACGAATGGGCCCAGTTTCCGGTTTCGCACTCCGCCGGTGACGGGTTCCCGCGAGCCGTTCCGGGTTTGGGTGCTGGGCGATTGCGGGTACACCAATTTTTCGGCGGTGCCGGTGCGGGATGCCTATTACAACTTTGCGACGAACCGTTACACCGACTTGTGGATGATGCTGGGAGACAACGCCTATACGGGAGGCACGGACGGTCTTTATCAGAACGCGGTCTTCAACACCTACCCCACCATGCTTCGGCAGACCCCGCTGGTGTCCACCATCGGGAACCAGGAGACGGCCGGCAGCGCCAATCCGCCCCCGACCATGGCGTATCTGGAAATCTTCAGTCTGCCGATGAACGCGGAATTGGGCGGCCTGGCCAGCGGCTCAGAGCGCTATTATTCGTTCGACTATGCCAACGTGCATTTCGTGTGTTTGGATTCGATGTCCACTTCACGCGCCACGAACAGCGCCATGTATCTGTGGCTGCAGGCGGACCTGGAGAATAACACCAACGACTGGTTGATCGCTTTCTGGCATCACCCTCCGTACAGCAAAGGTTCCAACGATTCCGATGTGCGGACCGAACAAATCGAGATGCGCTCCAACTTCGTGCCGTTGTTGGAGGCGTATGGAGTGGACTTGATCCTCAGCGGGCACAGTCACAGTTACGAACGCTCCTTTCTCCTCGACGGGCATTACGGTCTGAGCAGCACGTTTGATCCCGCAACGATGATCAAAGATCATGGCGATGGCCGGGTCGGCTCGGGTGGCAGCGGCGCTTACGCCAAAGCGACCCTCGGCCCGGCCCGTCACGAAGGGGCCGTCTATCTGGTTTCCGGCAGCGGTTCCCAGGTGAATCCGACCGGGACGATGGATCATCCCGCGATGTACCGCGGCTGGTTCCAGCTGGGCTCGGTGGCGCTGGACATTCACGCCAACCGGCTCGACGCCAAATTCATTCGTGAAACAGGCGCGATCGACGACGAGTTCACTCTCATCAAAGGCGCCACGCCGTTCCGCATCTTGAGCGGCAGCCTGGAGAGCGGCCAGGTTCGACTCAGTTGGAGCAGCGTGGCCGATCGCAGTTATCGCGTCGATTTCAAGCACAGTCTCACCGACCCCGAGTGGGAAGACCGCAGTGGGCTGCTCAGAGCGCAGGGCCCGATCATGTCATGGTCGGGCACCGTCTCCGGCACTTCAGGCGGCTTTTACCGCATCTGGAGCGCGGAGGACTAGCGGCTGAGGTTGGCGCCGAATCAGTCGGCAGTGTCCGCACTCCGCACTCCGCACTCCGCACTGGAATGGCCCGCAGATTCACGCAGATTTCCGCAGATGGGGGCCGCAGATGGTGGAGATTCTTCTTTCAACGTCCAACCCTGAACCCTGA
>DATLUX010000438.1:0-2721 GCA_035577805.1 Verrucomicrobiia bacterium | reverse complement strand
GGTTTGATCTTGTCGAGAGTTCCGGACTCGATGGTGATCGCAAGCATCTGCACGCCCTTGCTGCTGTGTTCAGCATGCAGGACGCTCCAAACGGCACCACGAATCGGTACCGGGACGAGTAGACCGGCAAGGATCGAGGCTTGAGGAATCCACCAAGCCAAAAAGTTGGTGCGCGGGGTGCGCAACCAGTCGCGTGAGCTTTGGACCGTATGGCTTGTCATGACGGTTACCCGGCACAACAAGAAGCTGCGCCGGTCTCACCCGAGCGCTCAGCCTGAATTGGCGGACAAGGCACTGAGCCATAGGAACAAAACACACAACAATCGCCCAGCTTAGATTCTTACCTCGCGATTCTTTGACAGAACGACTTTAACATTGATATCGGCAGTGTTGCGGTCAGGCGGCTGCCAGCAATCCGACGATTTGATTGATCGCCTTGTCGGCGCGGTGGTAGGCGGCTTCGAGCTGGCTGTGTGGCCGATGTTTTGCATCGGGCTCGTGGTGGAAGCGGCTGTTGGCGAGTGGTCCGCACAGACGTTTGTGGAAGAATAGAAACAGCAACGCGACCTGGACGCCCTTCAGGGTGAGGCGGTAGGCGTAGCGGGTTCCGTCACGCTCGATAAGTCCGTGACCCCTGAGTTTTCGGAGGTCGTAGCGGAGCTGGTTGAGACTGTAACCTTTATCGGAGAGATGGAAGGTGGTGAGGACGGCCTGATGGATCTGGTTGGCTGTCCAGCCGCCGACGTGAGTGCCGCCATGGAGGAGAACCTCGCATAGGCGGATGACGCGCGTATCGTGGATTTTGATGCCGGGATAGCGGACCGAGCCGATGGTGATGGGCAGAGCAATCCGCTGCAGGAGAGGAAAGTCGACGTGGACGTTGAGCCATTGCGCTTGGAAGCCGGCGAAGCGGTCGGTTATGGCTTGGAACGTCTGACGGACCGCATCGAGATGGTCCAGCCCTTTCTTGAGACCAAAGTCGGTGAGGTTGTTGGAGCAGAGTTCGTTGCGCAGGAAAGTCGAGAACTTTTCATACTGCTTGAGGAAGGCGCTCTTGAAATAGGCGCGGAAGACATGATGGCCATGCTCGATCTGATCGATGACGGTGGCGAGCTTGCCGCGGTGCCTGCGGTGCAGGCGGGTGCCGAAGATCTCGGCAATCTTGTTGGCGGTGAGCCGCCACAGGCCGAGTTCACAACTTCGCTCGAACAGCTTGTGGATGGGAAAGTTCCGCTTGAAAATAAAGTTACGGCAATACTCGATCTGGCTGATGGCATAGAAGCGTGACAGGTTGAGCTGTTTGCGCTCCTTGGCGGAGAACTTCGGGCCTAGAATCAGGGTCCAGTAGTCGAGCCGTTTGCGGATGATTTCCGGGCTCAACCGGTCGGCGGCAGCTTGCAGCGCGGCGACGTCGTCGACAGCCAGGAAGGCATTGTCGTTTTTGCGGAAGCCGATCTGCGCCCGCTTGAGTTCCTGTTCGATGAAGCTGTGGCCGTTAAGATAGTAGGTGGTCTGGAAGGGGAAGAAGGAGGCCACACGCATCACCATGGGGCCGAGAACTTCATCGCGGATGTAGAAGTAAAAGTGCGTGAAGCGGCTGCGCTGGTGGGCAAGGATGCGGTAGTGCGGGTCCTTGGTGGGATATTTCGGCATGCTGATGCGGAAGGTCGGCCCCTGCTCCATGCTTTTGAAAATGAAGTAGACGCCGTAAGCGTTGTTCTTCGCCATTCGACGTTGCCAGGCAAGGACATGGTCTTCCTTTCGCACGCCCTTCTCGGCCCAAGCGATCGGAGTATGATGATTGCGGGCGAAGGCTTCCACCCAGCCTTGGTAGTCGGCGGTGCGCTGGCTCAAGATTTCCTTGCTCACCACCGGAACGCCGAGCACCTGCCGGAAGAAGTACACCACCTGCTCGGGCCGCGACAGGGCGCTGAGGTAACCGTGAATGACAATGCGGTCGAAGCAGTGGTAGACGAACGCCAGGAGGTTGCCGAACAGCTTGGTGAATAATTCCATGGTAAACACCGGCAGGGGTCGAAAACCGATCAGGCGCGGAGCCGGCCGGCGCATAGTGGACGGCAAGAACTTACGTCTTGCTGACGAAGTTCGCTATATTCTGCGCCGGGCCGCCGAGCACGATGGGCGCGTCGTCACCATCGGCCAGCTTGTCCTGTTTTCCACCGAGACTGGCGATGCGTGGCTGCTGGACCCCTCCAATCAACTCGCCGCACGGCTGGCCCGCGATGGGGACCCCGAACCATTCCACATCGAAGAAAACGAGACCACCTTCACGATTGACTGGAAGGGGAGCTACCGCATCGAGGGAGCCGGATTCGTTTACAGGGATCGAGAAACCGGACGGCTCGCCACCATCCACGGATATCCGACGAACAAACTAATTCAGATGAGATGATGCTGAACATTTCAAATATTTTTGGCTAGGCTTTTTCAACGAAAGAAAAAAACGTGAGCGCTTGCGCTCTCCAAACCCTGCGCGAGGATGGAAGCCCAAAGGGCCGAGACCCTGCCGTCGCCTGCGAAAGTGGTGCTTTCAGATTCCGGATGTGGCGACGGTAGTGGCTCGGTTCACGACAGCCGTTCCGGCGCAGCCGGACGCGCCCGAACAGCGAAAAGGCGAGGACGTGAGAACTAAAGCCGACCGGTTCAAGGACTTCTGGAGCGACTGACGTTATGGCTCGCGGGTAAAGCGCCGGTCGTAGA
>DATLUX010000437.1:0-24861 GCA_035577805.1 Verrucomicrobiia bacterium | reverse complement strand
TCGAGAATGCTGAGGTTCAGACAGCCGTGGCAACCGGCTTTCTGGCCGCTCGTGCCACTGGCTTCGAGCGGACGGCGCGGGTTGTTGAGCCACACATCGGTGCCCGCCACCATGGTGCGGGCGACGTGGACGTCATAATTCTCGATAAACACCAAGTGCCCCTTCAGCTCACTGTATTTGCTGAGATGAATAATGTGTTGGATGAATCGTTTGCCGGCGTCATCGCGCGGATGCGCTTTGCCGGCAAAGACAAATTGCACTGGCCGCTGGGTGTCGTGCACGAGTTTGACGACGTTCTCGAACTGCTGGAAGACAAGCGGCGCGCGCTTATAGGTGGCGAAGCGCCGGGCAAATCCGATGGTCAATGCGTCGCAATTGAGCAGTTGATCGAAAGCAATGAAGTCGCCCTGGGTCAGGCTGCGTCCCTGGATGAGCAACCGGCGGCGGGCGAATTCAATCAACTCCCGTCGCAAGCGATACCGTAACGCCCACAGTTCTTCGTCGCTGAGAAACTCGGGGTCGGCCATTTTTTGCCAGAAGGCCGGGTCGTTGATGGCCGATTCCCATCGCGAATCCTTGCTTTTCCAAAACTCGGTTTCCTGGCCGGCAAAGGCGGGCCCGCTGGCAGAATTGGCCTGACTGGTGTTGGTGAGTTTGCGTCGCCAAAAACGGCGGACCGGCCCTTTCATCCAGCCCAGCAAATGGACCCCGTTGGTGATGTGCCCGATCGGCACCTGGTCAACCGGTCGATCGGGCCAAAGACAATGCCACATATGCCGGCTGACGCGCCCATGCAATTCGCTGACGCCATTGGCGGCGCGCGAACATTTCAAGGCCAACACCGTCATGCAGAACGGTTCTTCCTCGTCTTCCGGATCCACGCGGCCTAGAGACAGCACTTCCCCGAAAGACAGATTCAGCCGGGTGAGAAATCCGCGCAGCACATAATCGATCAAGGCGGGCGTAAAGCGATCATGACCGGCTTCCACCGGCGTATGCGTGGTAAACAAGCACTGTTGCTTGGTGAAATGCAAAGCGTCCGGCAAACTCTTTCCGGACTGCAATTTCTCGCGGAGCAGTTCCAGGGTCAGGAACGCCGCGTGCCCTTCGTTCATGTGGAAGGAGGAAGGCTGCACGCCCAGCGCGCGCAACAAGCGGATGCCACCCACGCCCAGGATCACTTCCTGCATGATCCGCGTGGTGCTGTCCCCGCCATACACCCGCAAGGTCAGGTCGCGGTAATGCTGCTCATTGTCCGGCAAATTCGTGTCCAGCAAATAGACCGGGCACCGCCCGACATTGACGCGCCACGCCTTGAACTTGACTTCGCTCATCCCAATCTCCACCGAGCAAATCAGTGGTTCTCCGGCTTCGTTCAGGACAGGTTCAATCGGCAGATTGTTCGGGTTCAGGATGGTGTAATAGTCCACCTGCCAGTTGTCCTGGCTGATGGCCTGCTGGAAGTAACCTTCCCGATAAAACAAGCTGATCCCCACGAACCCGATGCCAAGGTCGCTGGCCGACTTGGCGTGGTCTCCGGCCAGGATCCCCAGACCGCCCGCGGCGATCGGCAGCGTCTCATGAAAACCGAACTCGGCGGTGAAATAGGCCACGGGATTCTTTTGCAGCGCCGGGGCGTGGGTCGCCGCCCAGGTGTTCTGGTCCTTGAGGTACGCGTCGAAGTTCGCCAGCACGTAACGAACGCGCTCGGAAAAATCCGGGTTCTGCAGATGCACTCGCACCTCGTACTCGGAGACTTCACGCAACACGGCGACCGCGTTGTGATACAGGTTCTGCCAGCCGCGCGGCGAAAGTTCCTGAAAGATCTCCTGCGACTCTTGGTTCCAGGTCCACCAGAGATTGCGGGCCAGTCGGTGCAGCCCCTGGATGAGTCCCGTCAGTTCACTCGGGGTGAGTGGCTTCTTGCTCATAGGTAAAAAAAACAATCAATACATTAACGACCGCACGCGCCACCGCTGGCTTCAGGTCAGCGCCGCGGCCAGCGTCCAGCTCCGGCTCCGTTGGCGGCCGCGGCTGGCGTCACGCTGCCCAAGCCCGGTGCCAGACGGCCCAGAGCCTGCCCGGCAGACGCGTGCAGATCAAATCGAAACCACGGCCGGACGAAAGCGGAACTTCGGACCGTTCAAGGCGATTCCGCACTCGACTTCCCGGGCCAGCTTGGGTGCAATCGCCTTTTGCTATGAGTTTCATTGATCAATTGAAATTTACGGAGGATGGCCTGATCCCGGCCATCGTCCAGGAAGCGGGCACGCGCCGGGTGCTGATGATGGCATGGATGAATCGCGATTCACTGCAGAGCACGGTCCAGACCGGCAAAACTCATTTTTGGAGCCGTTCCCGCAAGAAGCTCTGGATGAAAGGCGAGGAAAGCGGCCACACCCAAACCGTGAAGGATATCGCGTTCGATTGCGACGGTGACGTGCTGTTGATCCAAGTCGAGCAGGCCGGCGTGGCGTGTCACGAAGGCTTCAAATCCTGCTTCTTCCGGTCCGCCACCGCAGACGGCGCCTCCTTTGCAGTGACCGAACCGCAATTGATCAAGCCCGAGGACGTTTACGGCAAAAAGGCCTAGGATGTATTCCCCGACTTTCGAGGAATTCCAGGCGCTGGTCAGCCAGGGCAATTTAATCCCAGTCACCCGCCGGCTGCTGGCCGACTGCGAGACGCCGCTGTCGGCGTATCGCAAGATCCGCGGACAGGGCGAATCGTTCTTGTTCGAATCGGTGGAAGGCGGCGAACACCTGGGACGTTACTCTTTCGTGGGCTGCAATCCCCGGGCCGTCCTCCGCCAAACCGGGGCCACCCTCGAGATCCTCGAAAACGGCCGCGTGACCGATCAGTATACCGTCACTGGGCCCGCCGCGGCCGGCGCCCCCAAGAGCGTCCGGGACGGACTCGTGGTGGTGGAACAGATGCTGAAAAAGTTCCGGCCGGTTTCGGTCCCGGGCCTGCCGCGGTTCACGGGCGGAGCCGTCGGTTTCATCGGCTACGAATTCATCCATGATGTCGAACCGGTAGTGCTGCGGCCGGCCCACGATGAGTTAGGCACTCCCACCATGGTGTTTCTGTTGGCGGACGAGTTGCTCATCTTCGATCGCGTGGCCCAGACGCTGACGGTGCTGGTCAACGCGGTCGTGGATGAAGCGGCCAACCCGGCCGAGGCTTACGAAAATGCGACGGGCGAAATCGATCGGCTCGTGTCATTGCTTGAACAGCCGACCGAACATCATCCCGTCACCGTGCCGGCGGACGTGCCCATGGTGCCGTTCAGCTCCAACATGTCCCAAGAGAAGTTCGCTGCCAATGTGCTGAAAGCCAAGGAATACATCACGGCCGGCGACATCATCCAGGTGGTCGGTTCCCAGCGTTTTTCCACGCCGGTGCAGGCCGCGGCCATCGATGTTTATCGGGCAGCTCGATCGATCAATCCGTCGCCCTACATGTTTCTGCTCGAGCTGGACGGTTTTTCGCTGGTAGGGGCTTCGCCGGAGATCCACGTGCGCTGCGAGAACGGCCGGGTCGAGATCCGGCCGATTGCCGGCACGCGTCCGCGGGGCAAGAGCGCCGAGCAGGATCAGGCCAATGAGAAGGAGTTGTTGGCGGATCCAAAAGAACGCGCCGAACACGTGATGCTGGTGGATCTCGCCCGCAACGATATCGGGCGCGTATGCGATTTCGGCAGCGTGCAGGTCAAGGATCTGATGGTGATCGAACGTTACAGCCACGTCATGCACATCGTTTCACAAGTGGAAGGGCGCCTTTCCGCCGGGCGCACGCCCTACGACTTGATGCGCGCGACCTTCCCCGCCGGAACGCTGTCCGGCGCACCCAAGATCCGCGCCATGCAGATTATCTCCGACTTGGAACAAACCACGCGCGGACCTTACGGCGGATGCGTCGGTTACTTCAGCTTCAACGGGAACCTCGATTGTTGCATCACGATCCGCACCGCTTTGCTCAAAGACGGCAAAGCGTACGTCCAAGCCGGCGGCGGCTGGGTCAATGATTCCACGCCCGAAGGCGAATACGAGGAGACGGTGAACAAATCGAAGGCGATGATCAAAGCGGTGGCTCTGGCGGAAAGCTTCGGAACCAACACCTGAGTTCGGCAAGCTCGTCACGGCCCATCTTTCCGCCAGCCGTCTTCCACCACATCTTCATGCCAGCCGTGCTTTGCCCTCGTCTCCCGCCCCATCTTTCTGCTCCCATCTGTGTCAATCTGCGTGAATCTGCGGGCCGCCCGCCCCCTCTGCGCCAATCGGCGGGCCATTCTTCTCGGCGCGAATCTGTGGGCGTCTTCCAGTTTAACTGAACAGATCCAGGATCGCCTTGCCTGGGCGCACAAATTGCGGGCGGCCGCTGGCATCGGCCAGCACCTGTTCCTCCGGCACGCCAAGGAGATGATAAACGCTGGCGATGAGATCCCGTGGATGCACCGGCCGTTCTGCCGGATACGCCGCCTGGGCGTCACTACTTCCATAAACGTATCCGCCCTTCACCCCGGCGCCGGCCAGCACGCTGGTGAAACAACCGGCCCAATGATCGCGTCCATCGGCGCCCGCCCCGGCGTCGCTGGAACGTTGACCAACGCGCGGGGTGCGCCCGAATTCGCCGGTCCAAATCACCAGGGTCTCGTCGAGCAACCCGCGCTCGCGCAGATCATCCAACAGCGCCGCGAACGCCTGATCGGCGACAGGCATCAGGCGGGTCTTTAAGTCGGTGAAATTGCGGCTATGTGTGTCCCAATACACGCTGACATTTTTGATTCCGTCGTTCGGCCAAAACACGGTGACCAAAGGAACGCCGCGCTCGATCAGACGTCGGGCCTGCAGCACCGATTGGCCGTGGGGATTAAGCCCGTATCGCTCGCGCACCGACGCTGGTTCTTCATTCAAGTTGAACGCGCCGCGTTGGGCGCTAGCGGCGGTCAACAACTCGAACGCGCGCCGATGATTCAGATCCAGGGCGGCAAAGTGCGGACTGAACCCTTCCAGTCGCCGATCCAAAGCCGCCAGAAGTTCGCGGCGACGTTCCAGGCGATCGACGGAGATCTCCGGCTGCAACGTCAGTTCGCCCACTCGATAATCCGGTTTGCTGGGATCGGCATCGATCGTGAGCGGGTCATGGAGCGGACCAAGCCAGCCGGCAAATTGGCCCTGACTCTCTTCCACGAACCGCGGCACATCGTTCGGCAGCTTCGGCCGCATGGAAACAAACGGCGGCAACGGCCCGCGCCCACGGCCCATGGCGGACAAGACCGCGCCCAGATGCGGCCATTGCGCGCGACGTTCTGTGTCGCGCGGCGGCGGTTCGCCCGTCAACAGATAATGCGTCGACAACGTGTGATCCCCATTGTCGTGGGTCATCGAACGGATCTGACACAACTGATCCATGCGTTGGGCCAGGCGCGGAAAATGTTCGCATACCTGAATGCCGGGCACGTTGGTCGAGATCGGTCGAAACTCGCCGCGGATCTCCAGAGGAGCATCCGGTTTCAGGTCCCAGGTGTCTTGATGCGCCGGTCCCCCCCACATGAACAGCAGAATACAGGACTTGGCCCGCCCGAAACTGGCCGGTTTGCTCCCCGTTGCGCCGGTCGCCCGTCCCGCCAGCAAACCCGGAACCGATAGCCCGAACAAGCCCAGTGCCCCGGCCCGCAGCAACTCGCGACGCGTGCAAGCTCCAACCGCCAGGGACCGATGCAAATGCGTCATCATCGCGCGTCGAGGGCTGAAGCATAGGAGGGAAAGCGGAAAGCGGAAAGCGGAAAGCGGCCGGCCGTGCCGCTTGCTACGGCGTAGCTCTGCGAGCGAAGCCGGGTAGCCCGCAGAGCGGGGGCGCAGGCGGGAAAACAAGTCTCCCCCTCCCCTTAACGCCTTAACGGGGGTACGTGTTTAGCGCGAGCGGGCGCGGAGCCACGCCAACGGCGTGGCCGGAAACCAGCGAAGGGCAAGCCCGCCTTGCGGGCGCCGCCCTGGTAAAAAAGGTCAAGGAAAAGAGTCCGCGCCCCACAGGGGCGCGAGGAATGTTGGACAGGTAAAATGGCGGCCTGCCCCCAGACGTGGAGAACTTCGAACTACGCTAGGACCAACAACACCATTCACGCTTGGACTCTCGAGGTCACCTACTCGCGATCCAACAATTCCTGGCGCCCATGCAGGGCGCCTCGTGTTATTTTGTCGGCCTTACCCAGGGCGGCGCCCCGCTTTGCGGGACTTGCCCTGGGCTGGTTTCCCGCCACGCCGTTGGCGTGGCTTGCAGCGTTACGCGCGCACCTTGAATTCGATCGCTTCGATCGCAGCGTGGCCGGACTTCTGGAATGGACGCGGCATGGGTTGGGGCTTGCCATTCCCATCGATCGTCCTGCTGCGCAGGGTATAATCACCTTCAGGTAATCCGGGCAACAAGGTTGCCCAATAGATTTTTCCCAGGCGCATCGGCCAAATCCGCGGCTGGCCGGTTGTGGGATCAAACCCGCGCGTGTCGGCGGGGACCCGGCCGCCCGGCACTGCGCCCCAATGTTTGGGCGGCGGCAGGATCTCCGTGTCAGACCATGGGGCCGTCAGGAAGTACGGGTCGCCTGGTGGACGCTCGACCACGTTGGACTCGATCCAGACCTGCACTTTGCTCAAGCCGGCGACGCCGACCTGGGCGTAGCCGGTCACGGGGATGGGCGCGGCTGGTTGAATTTTTTTCGGCAACGGGAAGGTCGCGGCGAACGTCTTGAGCGCGCTGTCCACATCGTTATTGCCTTCCGCGTAAGTGTCGTTGGCGTGAAAGAGATTTGTCAGCGTGATCCGCGTCAGCCATTTGATGGACTTAAATCCGTAGGCTTCGGGGACAAGCATTCGGACCGGGCCGCCTCGCTCGCTGTTGAGCCAATCGCCGTTGAGTTTGTAGCAGAGAATTACGGGCGGCAGGCCGGGGGGATCTTCCAGCACGCGATCGATCGGCAGGGAACTCTGGAACAGTTGCTTGGCATCCTCATTGTGATAACCGTGATAAAAGACCCGGCGCAGGTTCTCGCGCGGTTGCGTTAACCAGACCACTTCGCGCAACGGGACGCCTTCCCAGATCCCTGTGCCTAACGGACAGCCAATGTTCAGGCACGTCATGGTCTTGGCGAAACGAACAGCATGTTTGTCCGCCAGCCTCATCAGCCCGGCAAAATCAAGGGCCGTGCCGTCCTGCGCGCGCATCGGACGCCGCAACGTGGCGGGGTGATCTGGATCGGAGATGACCTCGACTTTCCAGGTGTCACGGGTCAAACCAACCCGTCGCTTCGTTTCATCCGGCAAAGTGTGGGGGAACGGTTTGCCGCGGGAAACATCACGGAACTTCTCCTGAGTGGTGAAATATGGTTCGAGCGCGTCGATGGCTTCGGTTAGGGCGCGATCGTGAACCGAACCGCCCGCGCCTCCTTCGGCCGCACGCGCCAGCGACCCGGCCCCCGCCGCCACCGCGCTCGTGGCGGTGACCTGGACGAATGCGCGCCGGCTCATGGACCGGCGTTGCAGGAGAAGTTGAGCGACGGTTTTCATTTTTGGCCAGGCTCCTCCCCCGGCGGAGGTGCCTGGGAGAGTGATCCGGCCCAGCCTACTCGCAAAGGTGGTCAGCTGAAAAGTCCGGAAAGACTGGGTAGACTGGGTGGCTCGACTCGGTTCGACCAGCCCCTTCCTTCCCCTGCCTAAATACGCCCCAAACGATTTCATTCCCTTCGAATTGTTGGCAATCGATCCGGACCGGTGTTAAGGTGGCGGCCGCATGTCGACGACACGCACAGCGACGTGTCTGCTGCTGCTCCTGATCATGACAACGACACAGAGCGAGGGGAAACTGCTGGTGCTGGGGCCGGTGCCATCGCGTTATCTCGACAGCGCCCGGAATGTCCGGGTCTATCTGCCGCCTTCCTACGATACCGAAGTCAACGCGCGTTATCCTGTTTTGTATTTGCACGATGGCCAGAACGTTTTCAGTTCCGCCGGGCCGGATTGTTGTTTTGGTTGGGGCAATTGGGAGTTGGATCACACGGCCGATCGGTTGGTGGAAGAAGGGCGGATGCGCGAGATCATCATGGTGGCCATCGACAACACCCGCTCCCGTTACCGCGAATATCGGGGGCGCCTCTTCGCCAAACCCGAGGCGCCGCGCCGCGCCCGGGCCCCCACCTCAAACTCAGCGGCGTCCGCCACCGACACCAGTGACCTCGACAACGAGCCGTTCGATGCTTACGCCAATTTCCTGATCAAAGAACTCAAGCCACGCATCGACCGCGAATTCCGCACGGTGGATGGCCCGGCCACGACGGGTTTGATGGGTTCGTCCATGGGCGGCATTTGCAGTCTGGCGTTGGCGTGGGAATACCCCAAAACGTTCGGGCTGGCCGCGAGTTTGTCGGGGGCCTTTCAAGTCGAAAAGACCAACTTCCTGCGGCTGGGCCTGGCTCAATACCGCGGCAAACGCAAACCCATCCGGCTGTACCTCGATAGCGGCGTAGTAGATTACACCGGCGACGACGATGGCCGCAAACATACCGACGCCGTGGCAGCGGAACTCCGGCGAATCGGGTGGGAAGATGGCCTGACCTTGCAGCATTTCACCGATTTACATCCGTTGAATGACGTGGAACTGGCCCAAGCCGGCCTGCCCCAGCACAAATGGAGCGAAGCGCGCACCAGCCAGCACAACGAATTCTATTGGCGTTTGCGCGCCTGGCGCGCTTTGACCTTCCTTTTCCCGACTGAACCGCCTGCGGTGAACCGCTTCCAACGTTCCAAAAAATAAATGGGGCAGGTGCAGCCTCATGGCCCGCGGCCCATGAGACCAGCCTCTGCACCTTCCTGACTCTTCAGCAACGCAACGTTCAGCTCCCAACCTTATGCCGACTCAAGCCAATCCCGAACTCGTCCGCGACTGCGTCGCCGTGCAGATTCCGCATGGCAGCAATGTCACCTTGCCCAAGGGCACTCCGTTCGACATCACCCAGACCTTGGGCGGGAATTATACCATCCACACGCCGGCCGGTTTGTTCCGGGTCGGCAGCCAGGATGCTGACGCCCTGGGCGTGACCGGCGTTTCGCAGGCCGATTCGGCGCCCGCGACGGACGCAGGAGCAGGCGGGTCAGCGCGGCCAGGTTCCACTGCCGACAGTCAGAGCGGCCAAGTCACCGAAGAACAAATCTGGGAAACGTTGCGCACCTGTTATGATCCGGAGATCCCGGTGAACATCGTCGACCTGGGGCTGGTTTATGAGATGGGCTTGCGCAGTTTGCCGACCGGCAATCAGCGGGTGGACGTCAAGATGACGCTCACTGCCCCCGGATGCGGCATGGGCGGCGTGATCGCCGGCGACGCGCAGCAGAAGTTGCTCATGCTCGACGGGGTGGAAGAAGCCACCGTGGAAATCGTCTGGGACCCGCCCTGGCACCAATCCCGGATCACGGTCGAAGGCCGGCGCATCCTGGGTTTGGAATAGCGACGGTCGCCCAGCGTGCCGGCGCAGGGTCTGACCGCGGCTAGCCAGATCCCAAATCAGCGCTGAAAATCTTGCGACAGAGAGCGTTAGTTAGTTAGTTTGGGCTCGGGACCTCGTCCGGCACGATTTGGTCCTGTAACCCCAACAATTCGCGGTGGAATTCCGCCGCCGTTTGATAACGCTGGCGCGGATCGAATTCGCAGGCTCGCAGGACGGCTTGATTCAAGGCTGCGAACCCGACTCCGGGCGCTTCCAGCAGGCTGGTTGGTAAGGAGGGGAATTGCTCGCGGTCCAAGCCCGTGTAAACCTCATAAAGTACCTTGCCCAAACTGTAGATATCCGCCTGCGGCGAGCCGGGACCTTCGGGTGGAATGTAACCGCGCGTGCCCAGGAAACTGACCTCACGCGGGTCGACTGCGATGCGGGTCACCAAGCCGATATCAGCGAGCTTAGGCAAGCCGCGGACAAAAATAATGTTCGAAGGCTTGATATCGCGATGAACCAATTGCGCCTGATGCAGGCGACTCATGGCATCGGTCATCTGCAATCCCAACCGCAAACATTCGGATGTCGTCAGACGTTTGCGGCGCTTCAAGAAATTCGACAGGTTCTTCGGTTGGTAGGTTTCCACGTTTAGTTCGGTGCCCTGCCCGACGTCATCGGCCAGTTCCATCACGTAATAAAAGTAATCGGACACCTCCTCCGGCCCGACCTGGAGGACATGAACGAAGCCCGGATGCGAACGGGAGATCGGCATGAAACGGGTAATGCCGCGGAACTCGCGTTCGAACGGATCCGAACTTTCGAAGACCCGCCGATGAATCACTTTCACGGCGTGCAAGATGCCGACCGCATTGCGCGCCACCCAGACTTCGCCATAGGCGCCCGAGCCCACCCGTCGCAAGAGCGTGTGATCGGCCACCAGCGGCAGCTCGGCCGCGGCCAAACCCGAAGAGGCGAGGGAAGGCGCCGACCGAGCCGGGGTCGGCGGAGGCGGCAAGGGCGGTTCGTAAATCGGCTGCACCGATGCGCCGGCCGGGCCCGTCTCGAAGTCGAACGCTCGCCGTGTTCGCAGTGTGAATCTGGCTAGCTGACAGAGCGGTAGCTGAACCAGGACCGGGACCAACCACGAGAACCAGATTTGTCCGCGCACCAACAGCGCAAAGGCCGCAGCGCTGCTGCCCATCGCCACTAAAAACAACAGGAGCACCCGGCTCCGCCCATGGCCGAGGACCAGCACCCCCATCATCAGCAGACCCGTGCACAGCAGCCAAAGAAATTCGGCGAGCGCGCTTAACCGACTCAACGCCTCACCGCGCAAAAGATTCAGAAATTGCAAAGCGGCCAATTCAACCCCGGAAGCCTCGGTGGTGTCCCACCAGGAATAAGGTGTGCGGAACATGTCGGATTGTTCACCGGGTTTTTTGATCCAGGGCGCACCGCCCACAAAGACGTACTTGCCCGTGAACGTCCCGGCGGGAACGCGCAGGGCCTCGACATAACTCACATGCGGCAAGGATGCCGCCGGCGGGCCGTAGTATCGGAACCAACGAGGCTGGTGACGGGCGTAATCCGCCAGACGCGCTGCGCCGGCGAGGCGGGCCGTCGCCCAGGGCAGGCTGGCCAACCCTTCGCCCTCAAGAAAATGGCGCCGCACTACTCCATCAGAATCTCTCTGCGGGTTGGCGGTGCCAAGCGCGGCGGCGTTGGTCCGAAATAGATCCACGGGAAAAAACACCTCGCTGCCCAGGATTCCCGAGCGCTGCAAGGGCGTGCGGTCGACGATGAGGGCCACTCTTCCATTGGTGCGCAGGGCCCCAGCGAGGGCCGCATCAGCCGACGAATTACTCACATGGCCAAAGAAAACGTCCATGGCCACGGCTTGGACGCCGTCCTGGGTCAGTTTGCCCAGCAATGTTGCGTGCAGCTTTCGATCGAAGATCTGATCGGGATCTTGGCCCAGCTCAAGAAAGGATTTCTGGTCCATGGTAATGACCATCACTTCATCGCAACGCGAGCCCGGCAACAGCGCATACAGCCAGTCGAAACTCCAGCGGTCGAGCAGCCCCATTTGATCCGAATAGGGACTTAACCGCGGCAGCCACGGTAGGAACGTGGCCGCCGCCAGCAAACCGGACCATAACCAGGCCGAGCCAGCCTTCATTTGCCTCCCCTGCTCTTCATCATTCGGAAAGCCAAACTGCCCGATGCACGCGGCCGGTGGCATCCGTTCCCGACACATTTGGAAGCCAATTGGTTCCCGCCTCCAGCGTTATCTCCGCCACCGGAGTCCATTCATCCTTCCCGGTCGCGGGCAGACGCGCCTCGACCCGGTAGCTGGTTTGCGGCGTTCCAACCAGACCAAGACCGCGCGCCGGATCGCTGATCAACTGCGGCGGGATCACGACATATCCCAGATCCAGCAACACATTGGCGTCCGGCACGACTCGCGCCAGCTTGTTGCTGGGCGGCAGAAAACCAGGCAAAGCCTGTATTTCGATACCAAAGGTCGAACTCACCACCGGCAAACTCGCCGCCTGGCTGCTGAAATTCGTATAATCCACCAATTCCCGCAGCTCGCCATAATTGGTGGGCGAGACTCGCCAGGCTCCACCCAACCGCGACGCCACCGGCGGCCCCACTCGCACCGAAAGCAACCCCCCGCGGTGGCCGCGGTCGGCCCCACTGTTCTCCACGCGAATGAATCCACCACCTGTATCGAGGGTACCGCCGCTGGCGTTTTCGGCCCGCACAATCAAGTCCGCCACGTCGAGATCAATCAACCGGATGATCATTCGGTCCGTTCCACCCAATTGCACCGCCGAGGGAAAATAAAGCGGTTCGCCCAGCGTGGTGATTCCACGGACACAGACCGGTCCGCCGCTGCTTCCCGGTTGCACACGGATGTCAGCTGAACTCAGGAGCGGTCCGCCTGAGCTCGAAAAATAATAACGTTCCGGGCCCAACTGATGCAGACGCCCAATGTATGGTTCGGGGATGTTCTCGACCGGATAAGACAACGCCAGCCGCGGTGAGGGGTTTTCGAGCCACGCTTCCGCCGAGGGCCAGACGGTAAATCCACCATAGCCGCCCCGGCCGGCCGCCTGATCAAAATAGATGGTGGCCACGTCCAAGCCGAGGGCGGTGGCGGAGGATTGTCCCGGATCAAAGCCATCGCGGAGGATGTCGTTGGTGCGGGCTGCAGCATAACCGCTGAACATGAAGGAACCGCGCCATTCGATCGGGACAGGTTCGTATTCCCCACGGTGTCTCTGGAAAAACCACCAGACCCTGCTCACATAGCTGAGAGATTCGCTGCTAAAGATGGCGTGAGCCGCGGTCAGCACGGTATGCGGCCGGACCACACAACCGCTCGCGTAGCCTACGTCGGTCAACAATTGGCCGTTGAAAGCGTAGGGAAAGCCGCTGTGCATCCCATCCACAAAACTGCGAAAGTCCGGCAGTGGCAGCAGCCGATCCCCCGAACCGGCGGTGGGCAAGGCATAACGCGCTTTGCGCACGATGGTGTGACCAGGAATGATCTCAACCCATTGCGGAGCTGGCGCAGCAAATCCGGAGATGACTTTGAATTCCACCAAATGCGTGCCGCCCGGCAGGTTGTCCAGAACCGCACCGCTCTGGAGCCAGGCGCCGGTTGAGCTGCCTTGCAGGCGCCAACCGCCTGGCTCCGTCCAGTGATTCACGGCCTCCGGGAGCAGGCGCATACTCAAACTCCCTGCCCCCGCGTCCAACGCCACATAATGTTCGGTCAGCGACTCGTTCATGCCCGGCGCGATGGTCAGATCCATGTCCGGCGGGGCCAAATAACCGCTGCGGGGCAGGAACACCGTTCGGTAATTGCCGGGGACCAGGCCGGTCACTGTCTCCGCGCTGTCATGCCAGCGCGTTTCCCAAAGAAACCGCCATTGCCCCAGCACCTGCGGTGGTTCCAATCGGATCTGCAACGAACTGCGCGCGTCCGGCGCCGGGTTCGGAAGGATCGCCTCGGTCCACAGGGCCGCTTGGTCTGGCGAATCATCGTCCTGGATCGTCACCCGCGTCTCGTCCTCCAAAATCCTCCAACCTTCGCTCGGTTCACTTAAGCGAACGAGGAAGGCCCGGTCGCCCTGATAAACGTTGTTGTTCACAAAATCGATCAAAACGAACTGGTAGCTTTGACCGGGGCTAAACTGGAGCGTCTTGGACACCGCCGTGTAATGGCCGGGGCCTCGTTCGCTGACCGCACGCGCGGTGAGATCGGCCGTGGCCAAGTGCACGCTGGCGGTCTGGCTTAATCCATTAACCCGATCGACCTCGATGAATACGCTGCCAACCACTTCGCTCAACACCGGATAAGGGTTGGCAAAAAAGAACGTCGGCTGATCGGTCACTTGCACGGTGTAAGGATCCGACACCGAAGTGGCGCCCTCGGTGTCGTCAGCTTCCACGGTCAAGACCTGCGGACCGACCTCCGGGAGTTGGATCTCCAGGTCTCGCCAGCACTCCGGCTCAGGCGGATTGATGGGAATGACAGTGACACCTCCGCCATTGCGACGCAGGAATAAGCGGCTGACGCCGCGGTCGTCCTGAGCATAGATCTGCACGTGCACACGGGTGCGCGGGGCGAACACGCCTCCGTTATCCGTCACACTCACCCGCACGAACGGTTCTTCGTTCATCACCAGGTTCACCACTGAACTGGCCGCGTGTCCGCCTTCATTGAGGGCCGCTGCTGCGATCCGTCCAGAATCCAGGCCGGAAACATGCGGCAGATAAAGAAAGGCGTTGGTTTCGCCGGGAATGCTGCGCCCGTCGCGGAACCATTGGTAGCGCATGGGCGGACTGCCCACCGCGCTGAGGTCAAACCGTGCCGGGGCACCTCGGGCCACCCGCAGGGATCGGATGTCGCGCGTGATCCGCGGCGGGGCGACGAGATCGTCTCCCAAATCCAGCGAGAGCAGGCCTTCCTGGCCCCGTGCGACCAACGCGAAGCGCCCAGCGCCTGCGACGGCGTAGAGGTCCGGAGCGTTGTAGTAACCGACCAGATGCGGTTCGAGCGGGTCACGGGCCTCCATCACCTTCAGCCCTTGGTCATCGGTGAACACGAGATAGCGTCCATCGGCCGACAAGCCGTTGATCCGGTTTGTCCAGACCCGGCCCATGTTCACCGGCGTATCCGGCTGGCCCGTGTTCAGCACGACAATGCCCTCGCCTCCCAAGTAATCGCGATACCCGGTGGTGGAAACCAAACGGAAACAACCTTCCATGGGTGTGCGGAAGTGCGGTGAGGCCAAACCTGAACCTGGGACCAAATGGCTGATGGTGAGTTCGCCATCCAGATGATAGGCGCGATCGTTCTTGATCCAATCGACTCCTCCGGGCGTCGCCCACCGGGGCGGCGCGGAAAGCGTGTGACATCCCAGAATGCCGGACCAATCCAGGCTGCTGAAACGGTTCGCCAACCGAATTCCCTTTTCGTCCAGTTCGTAAGTATTTCCAAAGTAACCCTTGAAGTTGCCCTCATACTCGTAGGCCGTCACCAACACCTCATTGAGCGAAACCCCCAGGTTGGACAACCGTTCGCCTGCGCCCACGGCAGCTCGACGCCACGGCGGTTTGCTCAGGTCGGCGAAATCCAGGCAATCCAGCTGGCCGCTTGGACTGAGCACAAAGATCAACGAACCCACCGATTCAAATGGCTGAAACCGCAGATGCGAATGAGGATACGGCTCGGTCCGCACCACGTTCGGCTTGGACGGCACGGTCAGGTCCAGCACTTGAATTCCTGCGGGAAAATTCAAAATAAAGGCGTGGTTCCCCGAAAGGCGCACGGCACGGACGTCGCAATAAGTAATGGCCTTGCCGATCGAACGCGGGCGTTTCGGGTCCGTCAGGCTCATGAGTTCCACCCCATCGTACCCGCGGGCCATGACCAACTCCCCGGCCGTGCTGAGACGCATAGTCCGAACTCCCGGATCGCCGGTTTGCACGTAGACATCATCGGCCAACACCAAATCCACCCGCGGAAAGGGAGCCGGATGCAACGGATCCGACACGTCAAAGGACACCAGGCGCCCCTGATAGCCAGCATAAAGATAGTTGCCGTTGAGCAAGAGGCGCAGCTTGATCGGCAACAGCCACGCATCCAGCGCTTCGGAGCGAATCAAAGTGGGCGTCTCCGGATTACTGACGTCAATCAAATGCAGCCCGATGGCGCTGCCGACGTAGGCCAGGCCGTCGCGAACCACAACGTCATACAAGCCAGGCCAGAATCCTTGATCGACGAACACGCCCACCTCCCGCGGATGGCTTTTGTCAGACACATCAATGACACGCAACCGCATGCCGTGCACCACGTAGGCATAATTGCCGTCCACCGCAATTTGCGGCACTTCCGTTTCGCGCACCGCAAATTCGTTGGTCGACACTGCCACAGGTTTGGACGGGTCCGCCAAATCGACGATGAGCAAACCCCGTTGGCCGACGAGAAAGCCATGGTGGCCGGCCAAAACCATTGCTTTGGTGTCCCAGTCGCCCCAGCCGCCCCGATAAATAGGCCGGGTCGGGTCAGGAACTTCCAGGATATGCAACTCGGATCCGCCCACATATACAAACTGGCCGAGAATGGCCACGGGCCCCGAGCCTGGGAAACGCACGCTCCAGAGCACCACCGGATCTTGAGGATTTTTTACGTTAAGGATCTGGAATCCGCCTTCCGCGAGGGCCACATAGAGATACTCATTGATCTGGTGAGCATCGGTGGCCTGGCCCGTAGCGTAGGACGGCCAGCGGCCCAGCGCCGTCACATTCGAGGCAACCGGTGGAACTGCCTCGATCCTCGACGCCCAGACGATGCAGCCAGCGAGACCAAGAAGAGCCCGGATCAGGCTCGGAGAGTTCATCGGGGAAACCTTTCTGAGCTTGCGTTGCGTTGCATACCCAATTATTAGTGAGCCTTCAAGACTGAACATGGCCAGGGAGAAACATTCTGTTCTACGCGTGGTGATTGTGCTCACCGCAATCCTGCTGTTGATGGCCGGCGGGGCCGTGATCCATCACCAGCGCCCAGCCTCCGGGCCAGTCGCCCCACTCACCTTCTCGAACCCGGTTTCGTCGAATATTGCCTCCTCTCCCCGGCCGGACAGCACGAACGCCCTGGCAGCGACCAAACTGCCCATCGACCAAGCTCTCGCGGTGTTGGCGTCCAAGCCAGACCGGACACGGGTCCAGGCCACCCTCTTGGGTTTGCGCGAGACGTTGCGCGCGCTGCCGGCCGACGCAGCCTCCCGCCAGATCCGCGGGTTCCTGTCCGGCACCAACGATGCCATCACCGGCCAGGCGTTCAAAGTCGGCCCTAATGGTGTGTTGGCCACGGCGCCGACGCTGCGCACCTTTCTGCTGGAGGAACTCGACCATATCGATCCGGCCGGCGCCGCGGCGTGCGCGCGTCAATTGCTCGAGTCGATGAATTCCCCCGATGAATGGGCTTTGGCTCTGCGCAGTCTGGCGCGCCAACAGACTGATCCGGAAGGACGTCAACTGGCCGCTGTCAAACTGCAAGCGATGCTGACGCATGAGGCCTGGATGCGCAATCCATCGGTGGGTTTCCTTGAGGCGTTTGATGTGGCGGTGCACTTGCGCGATCCCGCGTTCATTCCCACGCTGACCGACCTGGTGCGGCTCCAGGACAACCAGGCCGTGGCCCACGCTGCGTACCTGGCGCTGGACCGGCTCACCATGAGCGATCCCGCCGCCACCCTCGCCGCGTTGCAAGCCAACCCCGAGTCCATGAAAGGGCGCGAAGTGACTCGCGCCAATTACTTCGCTCGCGCCGATGTGCGGGAGGAGGCACAGCGAATCCTGGTGGAGAATTATCTGCTCCAACCCGCCCTTAACCCTGAGGAACTGGCCAAATTCGCCGGGCTTTATCCCAACGCCAACTTCATGGTGTCCCACAATCTGTTGACTAAAAGCGACACACCTGACCACGCCTGGTTGGCAGCGCGCGACCAGGCCGCGCTGCAACAAGTAGAAGCTTGGCTGCAAGACTCCCGCTTCGAACGACGGCAAACGCAACTGCGCGAAATCCAACGGCGCCTGCGCCAATTTGTTCAGGCAGGCGCCGCTCCAGGGCCTTGAGACGATTCCGCCCCGTCCCAGCTGTCCTCGTCGTGGATCAAGACGGCTTGGGACTTCAAAACGTGAAACGCGCGCGCGCATAAAACACTCGTTCTCGAGGAAACTCCGGATGAACGTTCACCGGGTTGAGGTGATAATCCTGATCGGTCAGATTCAACACGCCCACGGTCAGATCCCCCCATTGTCGCGGCAGCCGGTAACCCGCATACAGATCAACTTGGGGAAATGAATCGTTGGCCAAGGCCGCGGACGGTCCCAGGTTTTTCTGCCAGCACCAGCGCGCCGCCGCCTGCCCAAACCAGCCGGAAGCGTGCTGGTAGCGCACTGAGAAACCCAATTGCTGCAGTTCGGCGCGTGCCCCGGAGCGGCCGTTCGAAATCAGACTGGCCAGCCCGGGCGTGTGCGTCTCCAAGTCTGATCGCTGGAACTCGTATCGCGCCCCCAGCGTCCATTCGTCCGCCAACAACTGGCTCACGCTCAGCGCCACGGCATCCTCCTGAAAATCCAGATGCTCGCGCAAGGTGGTGCTGCTGATCCGTGGGGGGACCGGAGCCCCCAGAAAATAATCGAAGGCGCCCACACTTTGGCTGACCTCCGACCTCAATACTTGCCCTTGCAGAGTCACGTAGGTACGTGTCTTCAACCGAAGGTCCAAGGCGGCGCCATACACATCATGATCGGGTGCCGTGACCGAGCTCGCCAGCGATTCCGGAATCAACGTGCGATAATCCTGCACGAAGCCGGCCAGTTGCGTCGGTTCCAGCCGATAACTTTCGTCCAGGCTTGCTCCGCCTAAGGACTGCAGCCAGGCCCCGCGCCAGGTGACCTCCGAGCACAGTTCCCAGGTCAACGCCACTTTGGGCAAGAGCCGCTCTCGCGTCTCCTGGCCGGGAGCCACCGGCGGATGGCGAAAGTTCTCGGGGAACTCGAGGTGCTCGTAAGTAAGGCCGCCGGTCACGCGCAGGTCGAACGGGAACTTCAACGTTTCGTAAACGTAGGCGGAACCGCGCCACAGATTCTCAGTGAAATGCGCGGCGGCAGGCGGAGACGGAAATTCGGCCGCGTAATTGTCGGGATTGGACAGGCGGCTGTGCGTTTCCAAGTCGCCGGCTTGCGCGCGCGCACCCAGCAGCAGGGCATGGTATTCGTTTTCGAGGATCTGTTGTGCTTCCGCGCCGTAAACCTGGAGACCGACCGCATGCCGCACATCCAGGCCTACCAGGTCATTAAAAACATGCTGCCCGCCTCCATTGAAGATCCGGACCCACTGTCCGGCATTGAGATCGGTCACGAGCACATCGCTCTGCAGCCAGGTGCCCAGCGCCAGCGTGTGCAGTCCCGGACCCCACTCATGATGATAGCCGCCGGCCAGAATGGGCTGCTGTTGCTCGTCGAACGCATAATGCGGCCGCGCGTTCGTCGGGGAATAATACTGGAAGACATCCCCGGAATGAAAATCCTGGACCTTGGCCAGGAACAAGGCGGAATCGCGCGCGGTGAATTGCTGTTTGAGGGTGGAGTACCATTCGGTCCGGTTCAGCTCGTTATTGACCCGTACTCCCTCATGATGCGCGTAATCGAGATCCAACGCCCAACTCGTGTCACCCACCGTCCCGAACTGCGAAGCGATCTCGCCGATCTGCCCGTCGCTGCGATAGGCCGTCGCACTGGCCAGCCCCACCCGGTTTCGCTCAAACAAACGCGTGTATTCTTGTTGGGAAATATTGAGCGCGAGCGGCGTGCCACCTGCCGGGGCCAGCAGGTTGGCCAGTAACATCTCGCTAAACCACACCGTCTCATAGCGCAGATTTGATCGCGTGGGTTCGCGCAACGCCTGAAAGCTGTCCGACACGAACAGATGCGCCGAGTAGTTCGCGTATTCGGCGCTTTCGGCGCGGACGGCCTCGCGCAAGCTCACCTCGGGCAGGCCAGCGGCCTGGTAGAGGCCGGCTAGACTCGAACTTCGAACCGCCCGATCCTGGTCCAGCAAGAGGCGCGAGCGATAGATCGCCCGATGATCATTCAGCTCCATCGAACGCTCGAGATCCTGGATCGCCTGGTTAAACTGATGGTGCTCCTGCCGCAACAGTGCCGAATACAGCCACGGCGTCGGATCCAACGGATCCAAGCCCATGGCCAGACTCAATTCCCGCCGCGCCAACGCGTCGCGGCCGGCTTGCTCATACGCTTTGCCCAGATAACTGCGTAACAATGCCCGCGTGGGTTCCGTCACTACCGCAGTTTGCAGATCTTGCAACCCGTCCATGAGCTGTCCGTCATGAACGCGGCACAGTCCGCGCCCCAACCAGGCGTGACTCAGACTGCCATCGAGTGCCAGCGCCTCCTCAAAACTGGCGCGCGCCGCTTTGCGCCGGTTCTCGCCGCTCAAAAGAAATCCTCGCAAGACCAGCGCCGGTGCATAGCGTGGGCTCAACTTTCTCCCGCGCTCCAAGGCCCGCAACGCGGGAGTCGTAGCCCCGAAGCTAAATTCCAGCTCGGCAACTCGGACCCAGCCGAAGCCGAACTCCGGCGACAACTCCACAGCCCGGTGGGCCCAGTGGAGTGCCTCCGGCAATTGGGCCCGCGCCTGACTCACATAGGACTCGACCAAACACGCGGTGGCTGAGTGCAGCCCGGGCGCATTTCGGTCGAGGACGTCAATCTGACCTTGGGTGACGGCGATAAGCCGGTGCAACGCATCGGCGAGCGCCGAAACCGAGCCGTCTCGAGTTTTGTTTTGCGTCAGGAGCGTCTGGAACAACTGGTCGGCGCGCCGCGCTTCGCCCACCGCCAAGAGCAAGGTCGCCCGGTATAGGCGTCGGTTGTCCGACTCGTCCAGATCAGGACCTGGATGGGTACTCAAGGCTTGCAACAAGTCTCCAGAGCGGTAAGACGCCAATGATTCCTGCAGGAGCTGCTGCTCCCGCTCGGTCAGCGCCAACTCGTGAAGATCCAACACGGCCGGATAATAAAGGCACCATTGCACCGCGCCGCGCAGCTCCGCCTTCAGGATCGCCGCGGCCACAGGGGGCCGGCCCGGCTCAACCACCACGCGATCCCCCGTCCGCGCGTTGACCTCGGCCCCGCCCGCCCGGACGGCCACCTCGCCGTCCAACAAGGTCAATACCGTCCGGTCGTTGGCGCCGAACTCCAGCGTGAATTCGGTGCCACGCACGGCGGCCGATGCCTGCGGCGTTTCAAAGCGGAATGGGCCCGGCCTGTCCCGGTGAAAGAAAAAAAGGATCCCACGCCAGAGCCGGTAAACCGGGGGCGAAGTCTGGTCCGGCGCCGGCTGCACTTGAAACTCGCTCAGTTCGCCCAGACGCACCTGGCTTAGATCAGATAAACGCACGGTGGCGCGACTGAGTTCGCGGGTGCGAAAACGGTCTCCAATCCGCAACGGGTAGGGCGCAGCGATGCGGCGCCACGTTGCTTCACCGGTTGCCAACACCTCCCCCGTGCCGGCGATGTCCAGGATGAGGATCATGTTGGTTTGGTTGGTCGAGGGTGCGGCAGCTCCGGCTGCCGCGTGGCCCTCCGCGGCCGACCCGGCGATCGTCGCCCGCCATATAAAACACGCGCACACGATCGCGGGTGCCCTCAAGCCAAGCGTCGACCACGACGATGACGCCATGCTTCGCATGAGGGTTCAGCAACTGATTCTTTCGGCCGCTGGGCTGGGCTGCACGCGCCGGTCGATGATCTGGATGAGCGAGGCGCATCCTCACTCCGATGTCCGTGGAGCGTGGCAGCCGATCGCCCGAGGACATTTCACGCAGCGATGGCGCAGTCAGGTTCGTTCCCAGGCTTCCACCGCCCGGACGGCCCGATCAAAAAGCGGCCACAACCGATGCTTGACCAGGTAAATCTCGTCGGTCGACGCGCCCGTGACCGCCGACACCTTGGCCACGGGCGTTTCTTGCACCACGTAAAGGTAAAAGATCTGATATTGGCGGGCGTTACTCTGCCGCTGCACCTTGGCCAAAGCGGCTTCCGTGAGATTGGCCCGCCATTCTTCCTCCCAGATTTTCTCGAGCTGAATCCCGGCGGGATCGGGCAACCGATCGGTGGCAGAGGTTTCGTCGGGTGTTTGCTCATGCAGGGCCAGCTGAGGGTCATTTTTGCGGCGGCGCAGCTGATCAAAGATGCGCCAACGGGCCATGCGCATGAGCCAATTCTTGAATGAACCCGCCTCGGGCGACGCATCGAGCTGCTGGATATTGCGGCAGACGGCAATAACCGTTTCCTGGACAGCATCCTGGGCTTCGGCATCGGTCAAGCCGGACCGGACCGCCGTGCTGTAAATCAAACGCCAATAAGTCTCAAAGAAATCGCGCCAACCTTCGTCATCATCCCAGTTGCGGAGGCGCCGGACCAGGCTCCAGCGCGTCGAGACCAGGTTGTTGGGCCGATCTTTCATCAGTTGTAGGGCCAAGTATGATCACGCGCGTCCTTGCCTGATTCTTGCAAAAAAGTGTCAGTTCCCAAAAATCGTTTTAAACGTCTTGTAGAGCTCGGGCGCATTCCCCCAAAACACGAGGGCGACCCCCATGAGTGAGCCGCCCGCGATGATGCCTGAAGCCACCGGGTAAAGATAATCCTTGGCGTGCGCAGGCCGTTTGTGTTCCCAAATCCAAGCGATCATGCTGCCCAGGAAGAAGAGCAGGCTATAGAACCAATGGAAGACCCAGGCGAACCCGAACCCGGTGGCGGAAGGGATATATCTGGCATAACGCGGCAAGGCCTTGCTTACGATGGGCAGGATCAATCCCACCGCCGCGCCGATCACGATGCTCCAGGTCCGGATCGGGCCGAGGGTAGACACGCCCTTGACCATGATTTCAGCCACTGCCTTCCATTGCTGCGCGGCCGGGGCGGGAAACCGGTCGCTGCCCAGGTCGGACGGTTTGGTGACCATGAGTTGGAAACAGAGCACGGTGGCGGCCGTGCCGATGAAGATCCCGGCGAATTGGGCGATGAACTGTTTGCGCGGGTTGGCCCCAAGCAAATAACCGCTCTTCAGATCGACGAGCAGGTCAGCCGAGGAGATGGCCGCGCTGGACGTGATATTCGCGCTCATCAGATTGACATTGATGTTGCCCGGGTTGAGCGCGCCGAACGTCAATTGCGTCACCTTGCCCATCGCGCCCATCGGCGTGGTGTCCGTTTCGCCGGTCACACGGCATGCCACCAGGGCCAGAAAAAACGACATAAAAACGGCGAGGGCGGTTTGCCAGATCGGCATGTGGAAGGATCGATAGGCCAGCCAACTTAAAGCGACGAGGGACACCAACTGCCCAATGATGAACCAGGAGCCCGGCGTTTCGATGGCTGCCATTTCGTCCGTGGGTCCGGCTGCATTGGGTGAAAGCATCTTTCCCAGGCCGGCGAAGGCCCGCAGCGCGGTACGCCATTGCAGGGCGAACATGAACAGACCGTTGGCCACCATGCACGAAGCGCCGCCCCAAAGAGTCCATTGCACAATCTCCCGAAAACCGGTTCCAGTGATGACTCCTTCATGTTGAAGGATGGGCACGAACACAGCCCAGCAGAGAGTGCCCCCCAGGAGCATGCTCCAGCCCACATGCGCGCCGATGATCATGCCCGCAGCCACAAAGATGAAATCCCAGTTAAAGAAGACCGTGCGGCCCACCCAGTCCTTGCCCAGAACAGCTATGTTCAGCCGCTGCAACCAGGCGGCGGTCTCAAAGTTTTCCAGCCGACTGGAGACCACATGGAGACCTTCGGCGAAGAACTTGTCGATCGCAGCGACGACCCCGGCCCAAAGCAGCGCCTTGGCCGCGCGCATGCCTTTGGCGCCATGAGAGTAGAGTGCCTTCAGGGTTTCGGCGGCCGCCAGGCCGCTGGGAAACCGCAGTTGTTCGACATTGATCATCTGCCGCTTCATCGGCACCGCCATGGTCACCCCAAGCAGGGCCAGGAAAAACACCCAGGCCAACATCAAGGGCAAACCGAGCGGATGACCATTGATCATGATGTAGGCGGAGAACGCGGAGACCAGCGTGCTGCCGGTGGAATAACCCGCTGCGCTGGCGGTGGATTGCATGCAGTTGTTCTCCAGGATGGTCATGGGCGTGCGCACGATCCCAAGCGTATGCAGCGTCGTCCAGATCGAGTAGGAGAGAATGCATGCGGTAATCGCCACGCCAAAACCCCAGCCAGCCTTGAGCCCGATATAGATGTTCGTCAACGACAGGATCGCGCCCAAAGCCGAACCCATCAGGACGGCGCGCCAGGTCAATTGCACCATGCTATCCCCGCGGCCGCGATAAACCTTCTCGAACCATTGCCGTTCCACTTCATCGGGCGTGCCCTGGAAACCTTCGATGGGCAGTTCGAACTCGGGAGCAGAAGGAGATGACGGCACCGGCGGCCCGGGCGCCGCGGGACCGCCAGGCACGTCAGGATGAAGCGCTGACATGCGCGCACTCTGGCAAATGACGGCTTGGGCTGGCAAGCTTTGGTGGTGTTTTCGGTTCTTGGTTGTTGGTGTTGGTTCCTAGTTCTAATTCGTAGTTTTTGAGCGCAAGTTGGTTGACTGGGTAAGATTTCACGCACTGCTTCTGGCTGAGCGCGGGTGCGACCGGTCCGACTCTGACTATTGCGACATCGCGGAGCAGCGGGGAGTTCTATGCGATCGCAACTCCACCGGCGGGGCAGTTGAAGCTTTCGATCAAGCGTCAGGGCGATACGCGCGTGCGGTCGACCCTGGGCGATGGCGTGCGCCTGTTTCGTCTGGAAAAACGCTGACGTATCATTACCGGCGTCCGAGTCCAAACTGGTCTCCCATAGCCACGACTTTTCCGTTGCGAAAATGGATCTCGATGAACTTCGAACCGCTGACGGGCGCGCCCGTTTCATCCTTGAGGGTGGCGACAATCTGACGGGTCCGCGCGTCGATCACATCCGAGGTATGACACCAGGCATAACGGCCATCGAGACTGAAACAGATCCAGCCGTGGCCGCCCGCGCTCAAATCGACGTGACCGGTTTCACGCGGCGGCAAACTCGCCGTGCTGAAGATGAAGAGCTTCTTTCCATCCTGGTCGCTAATCCAGAGCTCTTTTTCATCTGGGGTCAGGGCCGGTGCATCCCGAAGTTGTTGGTGATTTTGCTGGACTACCGTTTCGGGGTGGTGTCAAAGTCGGGTCGTGGACACGGAAATCGAATTGCAAGGGCGCCGGATTTCAGGAGTCGAGATGAGG
>DATLUX010000436.1:0-21631 GCA_035577805.1 Verrucomicrobiia bacterium | reverse complement strand
TTGTTCATCCCCCAACAAAGGAGCTCAGAATCCCCCTTTGAAAGCTTCAATAATTATGTGGAGTTCGATGCCCTCAATCCTCTGTGTTTACGCGCCTTTCTCTCCGGAACTCCACATAATTATGATGTCCACATAATGTCGCTTATGTGGAGCTCCACATAAGCGACAAAGATTCCGACAAAGTTTGTCCCGAGAACGTTCCTGGGACAGGCCCTATCTAAAGGCGCCCGCCGGGACGACGAGAGGGGCAGCCATCTGCCAAATGCGGAATGCCGAAGGGCAAGGGTTGTTGGCCCGGCTCGGTTCTTGACGCCTGCAGTCGATCGGCGTGACATCTTCATCATGTCGGCATCAACGCACACGCAGATCGTGGTTCTGGGGGCGGGATTCGGGGGCTTAACGTTTTGCCAGACGTTCCATGAGCCCTCGGCTTGGATCACCGTCGTGGACCGAGCCAATCACCATCTGTTCCAGCCGTTGCTTTATCAGGTGGCCACCGCGGGATTATCGGCGCCGGACATCGCCCAGCCGATTCGAGGCATTATTGGCGACAAACCGAACGTTCAGGTTCTGCTCGAATGTGTGGTCGGCATCGACCTGAAACAGCGGCAGGTGAAGCTGCTCAAGACCGCGCTTTCCTACGATTACCTGGTCCTGGCGCTGGGCGGACGCACCAGCTACTTCGGCCATCCCGAATGGGAACAGTTCGCGCCGGGCCTCAAGACGCTCGAAGACGCCATTCGGATTCGGCACCAGGTCCTCCTGGCGTTCGAGAAAGCCGAATGCGCCACCGACGCCGCGCTGTGCGAGCGGCTCATGACCATCGTGGTGGTCGGAGGCGGCCCCACCGGCGTGGAATTGGCCGGCGCTTTTGCCGAACTCGCCCGGAATGTTCTCAAACGGGACTTTCACCGGATCGATCCCAGCAAGGCGCGCGTGATCCTGATCGAGGCGTCGCCGGTCGTGCTGTCGCATCTTCCGCTGGAACTTGCCGCTCGCGCCACCGAGCAACTGACGGCCCTGGGCGTGCAGGTGCAGGTTTCGACGCGCGTCAAGAACATCACTCAAGGCCAGGTCCTGTTGGAAAGCGGCGAGACCATCTACGCGGAGAACATCATCTGGGCGGCGGGTGTCTCTGCCAGCCCCTTAACCCGCTCCTTGGGCGTGGAGCTGGACCGGGCGGGCCGGGTCAAGGTGAATCCGGATTTGAGTGTGCCGGGTTACCCCGAAGTGTTTGCCATCGGCGACGTCGCCGCGGTGATGCAGGCAGACGGCCGGCTGGTTCCGGGAGTTTCACCGGCGGCGATGCAAATGGCCAGGCACGTGGCGGAGATCATTCGGGAAGAGTTATTGGCGCCGGAACGCGGTCAAGTCGCGCGCCCGCCGTTTCGTTATTGGGACAAGGGAACGATGGCGACGATCGGCCGCAAGGCGGCCGTAGCGCAGGTGGGAAAGCTTCAGCTCACCGGTTTGGTAGCCTGGTTGGCCTGGTTGCTGGTGCACCTCATTTTTCTGATTGGGTTCCGCAACAAAGTCGCCGTGCTGTTGCAATGGGCTTACTCTTACTTCACCTACAAACGTGGGGCCCGCATCATCACGCATCTGCCCGCTGCAGGATCCGAACCGGCGGCACTGGGAATAGACGATGTTCAACGGCCAAGCACCACCGCTCAACCGGCAGCGGAACGACACGCTTAACCCCTCTCTGGTAGCAGCCGACGTCAGGAGGCTCACTCTATTCCAACGCGCCCATCGGGAAAAGGATCAGAGCCCTTCGACAAGCTCAGGGTGTACCTCGTGACCCGCCTGCGCCCTACGGGCTGCGGCGGGCAAGCCTCGGCTGATACGTTGGCTTGGGTAGGTTCATGGTCCCAATGCGCGTCCAAGAGTAAAGCTGTCCCAACGCAAACTAACCCGCGCTCCGCATTCCGCATTCCGCATTCCGCACTCCACTACCCCTTCTCTTCGACCTGGAGCGCCTTGGTTTCCTGAGCGGTGAGTTGCAGGAAGGTTTGTTCCAAGGGACCGGAAGATCCGGTTTGATGACGTAATTCATCGCGAGTGCCGGCCGCGACCAGGCGACCCTGATGCATGATTCCGATGCGATGAGCGATTTCTTCCGCGATGCTCAGTTGGTGGGTGGACAAAAACACCGTCATGCCCAGCTGGCAACGTTCCTTCAGCACATCCTTCACGACCCGGGCATGATGCGGGTCGAGGCCGACCATGGGTTCGTCGATGACGAATACTTCGGGATCGTGGAGCAAAGCGGAGACAATCGCCACGCGTTGGCGCGTGCCATGAGAAAGGCCTTCGAGGGGCTTTTGCAGATAGGATTCCAGGGTGAATCGGCTGACCAATTCCTCGGCGTTACGCCGCAAGGCCCCTTCCTCCATGCGAAACATCTGGCCGGTAAATCGAATGAACTCCCAAGGCGTCAGCTTGTCGTAAAGAAACGGGAAGTCCGGCACATAGGCCATGCGCCGGCGGACTTCGAGGGGTTCCTGCTGCACGTCGAACCCAGCCACCCGCGCGCATCCGGAGGTGGGCTTAATCAAGCCGGTCAGAATCTTGATCGTCGTGGTTTTGCCGGCGGCATTCGGGCCCAGGATGGCGAAGAATTCGCCGCGCTCGACCCGCAGACTGAGATCGTCGACGGCAATTAACTCTCCGAAACGTTTGACGAGATGGCTAAGTTCGATCACGACGGTTCAGAAGTTACCCATGCCTTCGTTGATGAGCAGGATCTCGTCCGGCAGCTCGACGCGCAGGATTTCTCCCACCGGACTGATCAGCAGGACGGCCTTAAAACGATCCAATAACCGGGCTTCCAGGCGATAGACGCGAATGGAGGTCCGGCCGATAGGGAGACGATCGAGCCGAGCGTCCCACTGGAATCCGGCCGCCTCTGGCGCTCCGGCGCGAATCGAGCGGGGAAAGCCCAGCAAGCCCAGCATCGCGGGCAAACCCGGGCCGCCCAGGTCGCGCAGAATGGTCTCGGGTTGGCGCAGCTCCGCGAAGCTGTGCTTGAACTCATTGCGGCCCTCGTCATCTTCCGTGCTGATGCGCACCTGCTGGGCATCGGCCGTCGCCGTGATTTCCCAGCGCAACGGTTTCATGTTCACGCGCAGATCGAATTCCTTCCAAGTCTGATTGGTGTCAAGCTTCAAGCTCATGTAAAAGCGGGCGCGCGGAAAGTCAGCCAACGTCAGGCTGCCGTCGAAGTCGAGTCGATAACCGGTCACTCGTTTGACCATGCCTTCGGGAGGCAGCTCCGGATCGTCCTGGTCCGGGAACGCCTCCTCGATGCTGGCCACCCAATTGGCGCGGCCGATCTTCGCGCCGTGATGGCGAATCTCCAGAAAGGAATTATCCGGGGAGGTGAGCACCTTCTCCCAAACGACTCGCGCCGGAACCCCCGCGCCGAAACGGCCGCGGCCCGCCCATTCCGAACGCCAGAGCAGCACGTTCATCGTCACGAACAACATCGTCACCGTCGTAAACAAAATTCGATAACGCATGGAATGACGAGATTTCGCAAGCGGCGGTCAGTCGTGCCGGCTGCCGAACGGAAACGTGCCTTCAGAACAAAAACTTGCAATGATCAACTTCCAAGGTGGACGGCTCGAGGTGGCGGGCTGGACCTCGAACATTGGTGCAGACGCGTGGATCGGCGACGGCACAACCTAAGGAACGTTCAGAACCTGGCCAACCCGCAGACGGCGCGGTTCCACTCCAGGGTTGGCGGCGAGCAGGGCCGGAAGTTTCACTTGATACATGCGCGCAACGGCCGCGGCAGTCTCCCCGGCTTTGACGGAATGCGTTTTCGGCCCGCGAGAAGTCGAAGGACTCACGCGATTGCGCTCGCCGCTGCCGGACAGCCCGCGCGCGGCGACGTTGGTGGTTCCCGCGGCAGCCGCATTCAAGCCACTTGCAGATCCTCCCAGGGACGCCAGCGCGGTTCCGGCCGGCGGGCGGCTGGCCAGATGGGTCTGCAGTAATTCGATCTGTTTGCGCAGCGCCTGGTTTTCTTCGCGCAACCGCTCCGTCTCTCGCAGAACCGACGGATTAATCACCGCCAGGGAATCCTCCTTGATCAATTCCTGGCGGCAGGCGGGGATGCGTTGCCGGATGTTTTCGGACGGGTATCCGGAAGGTTTGAGTTTCAACGCCTTGTTATAATGATACAGCGCCGCTGCGTAGTCGCTTTCGTGCTGATCAAACAACACCCCCAATTCGTAATGCGCGAGCGCCGACCGGGGATTGTCCTCCAGAGCCCGCTCAAAACAGGCCACCGCGCCTTTATAGTCCAAGGCGCTCAGCCGTTCCTTGCCCGATTGATAATGGGAATTGTTTTGCTCGTCGAGCGATGTCTCCGGCCGACCCATACAGCCGGAAAGCACCAAACCAAGCAACAACAACGCCAGCCCACACTTCAACCAGTGCGACATGGCGCGAACGCTAGACGATGTCCGCGTGCGGCGCAATGCCCGGGAATAGCAGGCGGCGCCGGGCGTCGCACTGTCACGAGCAAGCCGAGCGCCCTGGCGCCCGCCGCGATCTCGCAGCAGCCGACGTCAGGAGGCCCATTTTGTCTCACTTTCGTCCGCGCCGCGGCACCAGGCTCAGAGTCTCGTGACCTTGGCTGCTACGTCAGGTCAGATTGATCAGGCCGCCTTACGTTATGCGCCGAATCAACGCCATTCGCGTCATGGACACGCAACCTGGCTGGACCCGGACCGGATGTCCAAGGGTGGTATGGACGCGGCACAAGGCGTGCTCCGGTCGCCTCCAGTGAAGGACTCTCTCCAACGGTTCAGCCTCACGCTGATGGTGAATCATGCGTGCAACCTGCGTTGCACCTATTGCTACACCGGAGCCAAGTTCAGTTCCCCGATGAACTGGACCATCGGCGTCGTCGCCATCGACCGGGCCTTGCGCAGTTTGGGCCCCGGAGGACGCCTCGGCCTCGGTTTCTTCGGAGGCGAACCGTTGCTCGAAGCCGGCCGGATCCTCGACTGGATGGAACATGCCCGCACTCAGGCTATGGCCGGTGGCACCCAGGTCCGATTCAGCATGACCACGAACGGCACTCTCGTGCCTCCACAGGCGTGGCGGGTCATGACCGCGCCGGATCTGGATCTGACCGTCAGCTGCGATGGCCCGCCCAAAACACACGACCTCCATCGACGCGACGCTCAAGGCGCCGGCAGCGCGCAACGAGTGGAGGAAACCCTGCGTCGCTTATTGGAAGCCGGCATTCCTTTTCGAATCAATGCGGTCGTGCGGCCCGACACGCTCGAGCAGATCCCACTCGGCTTGATTTATCTCCACGAGATCGGCGTGCGACACATCGATCTGTCACTGGATCTATGGACCACCTGGAGCGCGGCGGATGGGCGCCGGTTGGAACAAGCGATCGATCGTATGGCAGACCTGTGGCGCCAATGGCTGCCTGAATTCAGTTTGAACTGGTTCGATGCCAAAGTGGCAGCCTTGGCCCGGCTGCCCATGAGCGAAGGTTTTACACCGTGCGGTTTTGGCGACGGCGAAGTCGCTGTGGCCCCGAGCGGCCGGCTCTATCCTTGCGAACGGCTGATCGGCGAAGATCGGCCCGACCAACCGCACCGGCTCCCGGGACACGTTCTGGACGGGCGCGATACTCTGGGAACTCCGCCGCCAGCATGGGAGCGTTGTTCGACTTGTTCGAGTTGCCGGCTGGCGGACGCTTGCGACACCTATTGTCGGTGCAGCAATTTCGTACGCACCGGGGATGTCAACCGGCCGGACGGCCTGTTATGTCTGCTCAACAAAGCCATCGCGCGTTCTGCCGGCCGGGTCCTCGGACGGCCCGGCGCCATGGCTCAGCATCAACCCAATGAACCCGAACCGACCAAAGACCTGTTATGTCCAATGAAAACATGAATAACCAATTTCATCCCATCGAAGAACCCGTGCCGATCGATCCGGATTCCGCCAAGGACATCCTGAGCTGGGTCGGCTCGGCCATCGTCATCGCCGGAAGCGTGGTTCTATTCTCGTCGATGGTGCTGCCGGCCAGGGCGCGCGGAGCCACCATGTCGTCGAAATTGAGATGGCAAGCGCGCCAGGCACAGGCGCAGGAATCCATCGCCCAAGCGCAGGCGGCCGAGGCACAAGCAGCCGCAGACACGAAAGCGCCGGAACCGGCGTCCGCGCCCGCGCCCGTGCCGGTGCCTCCAACCCACGCGCCGGCAAAATCTATCCCATGAACGGCGCGACCGGGAAACCTCATCGATCGACGGAAGATTCGGCCGGAAGCACCGGCCGGCCTGGTCCCTCCAAGAAATCACTCACTCGTCGCTTCCTGCGTTGGACCGAACATATCCTGGCCGGCATTGGGCTCTGCTTCATCGTTTATCACTTTACCTTCGAACTGGTGGTTATGACCTCGGAATCCATGGCGCCGACGCTGTTGGGCACTGCTTATGAGAACGGCGACCGGATCCTGCTGGAGAAAGTCAGCGGCTGGTTCAGGTCGCCCCAACGATGGGACATCTATCATTACTACGATGACGACGGTAACCCGGTCACAAAAAGGATCGTGGGCCTGCCGGGCGAAAAGATCTCGATCAAGGATCGCACGCTGTTGATCAACGGCACGGCCCTGGCACGTCCGAAGGCCACCACTGCCATCCGCTACTACGCTTATGGAAATCTGGCGAACGGCCAGGAGGTAGACTGTGGCCGCGGCTATTTCATGATGGGCGACGCCTCGATCGATTCCCTGGACAGCCGCTATACCGGGCCGATCACACGAGACCGCTTCCACGGCCGGGTCTGGTGCATCCTATCGCCTGGCGGCCGGCGGGGATTCGTGCATTAGGCTTTGCAGTGGCAGCGCCTGAATAGGCCCAATTTGATCTGGCCAAGCCGGGGGAGCCTCCCCAGTAATTAGCGGCGATATGGTCGCATGAACTATTTCTCCGCGGCAGACTGGGCCATCATCGCCCTTTATCTTATCGGCATCATTTTGCTGGGGATCTGGTTCGGGAAAGACCAGAAGAACACGCGCGATTATTTTCTAGGGAGCAAAAGCATTCCGTGGTGGGGCATTGGGCTTTCCATCGTGGCGGCGGAGACGAGCGCGTTGACGATCATCGGGGTGCCGGGTCTGGCCTACGGCAGCAATCTGGCCTTGATCCAGATGATTATCGGTTACGTGATCGCGCGGCTCATCCTGGCCGCGCTCATGGTGCCGCACTATCTGCGCGGCGAGATCTATTCGCCCTACGAACTTCTGGCCGACCAGTTCGGCGTCGCCGCCCGCCGGACCGCGGGAGGCCTGTTCGTTCTGAGTGAGACCCTGGCGGCCGGGGTCCGGGTTTACGTGGTCTCGATCCCAATCCAATTGATGCTGGGGGTCGATATTGTCACGGCTCTCCTCCTGTTTGTGGTGCTTTCGTTGGTTTACACGTACATCGGCGGGGTCAAGGCGGTGATCTGGACAGATGCCGTGCAATTCGGGTTATTCCTCGCCGGCGGGTTGTTCACGTTGTTTTATGTGCCCTCGGTGCTGGAGGGGGGCTGGAGCCGGATCTGGGAACAAGCCTCGGCGGCCGGCAAATGGCATTGGCTGAACACCAGCTTTTCCCTGAGCAGCCCGATCAACATCTGGATGGGCGTGATTGGGGGGACCGTACAAGTGATGAGTTCGCATGGGGCCGAGCAACTGATCGTGCAACGGGTGTTGGCCTGTCGCACGATCCAGGACGGCCGCAAGGCGCTCGTGCTGAGCGCCGCGCTGGTGTTCCCATTGTTTCTCGTGTTCCTGCTGGTCGGCGGGATGTTGTGGGTGTTTTACCAGAACAACCCCATGGCCATCGCCATCCCAGAAAACCGCGAGGGGATGAAAGCCAACGATTTCATCTATCCGATCTTCATGCTCACTGAAGTGCCTCACGTCTTTAAGGGGTTCCTGATCGTGGCGATCCTTTCCGCGGCGATGTCATCGGTGAGTTCGGCGCTGACGTCTCTGGCTTCGGTTTCCACGATGGATTTCGTAAAACAAGCGGTCGCAGGCCGGAACGACGACTTCTATCTGCGTTTCAGCAAGTATTCGACGGTGTTTTGGGCGGTGGGCTTGATCGGCGTGGGTTACCTGAGCCGTCGCGTGCCCTTCGTGTTCGATGCGGCCTTTTCGTTGCGCGGTTTGACCAGCGGCGCGTTGCTGGGAGGCCTGTTGCTGGCTGTTTTCTGGCGGCGCGGAGGGTCGCGTCCGGTCGTGATCGGCATGCTGACGGCCTCGCTGGTCATGACCGCGATCGAAGTGATGCCGAAATGGGACGTGACCAAGCCGCTCTGGACGCGCTGGATCGGAAAGGAGATCTTCTGGCCTTGGTATACCCTGATTGGCACAGTGGTTTGTCTCGGCACAACCGGAATCGTTGGCTGGTTCTTTGCGGACGCGCACTCGAAGTCGGCTGCGATTAAGATTAAGAATGGCGGCACATGACATTGGAACGTTTGAGTAATCCATCGTCAGCCGATCGGCCTGAGCCACTCGGAACCGGCGAGCACCCGACGGGCTGCCCCGACCTGCGCGCCCTGCTCCAACAGGAGACGCCCATCCTGGCCTTGGCCCCGATGCAAGATGTCACGGACCATCCGTTTTGGGGATTAATGTCCCGCTACAGTGGCGCGGACGTTTATTTCACTGAGTATTTCCGAGTCCATTCCACCTCGAATCTCGAGAAATGGATCCTCCGTTCGATCACCGAAAACCCGACCGGCCGCCCGGTTGTGGCTCAGATGATCGGGAACGATATCCCGGCGTTGGTGCGGACAGCCCGGGAACTCGAGCAGTACCCCATTGCGGCCGTAGACCTCAATCTGGGTTGTCCTGCGCCGATCGTTTACCGGAAGTGCGCGGGAGGCGGTCTTCTGCGCGAACCACAGCGAGTGGATGCGATCCTCGGGGCGTTGCGCCAGGCTGTCAGCATCCCGTTCACGGTCAAGACACGCCTCGGATTCGATTCGCCGGGCGTGTTTGCGGAACTGTTGCCCATCTTCGCCCGACATGATCTTGACCTCCTGACCGTGCACGGACGCACGGTGGCTGAGATGTATCGCGCCGAAGTCCACTACGACATCATCGCGCGGGCCGTGCAAGAGATGCCCTGCCCGGTCTTGGCCAATGGCAATGTTTCGTCTGCGGCGAATGCCGCGGCCATTCTCACCCAGACCGGCGCGCGAGGCCTGATGATCGGGCGCGGAGCCATCCGGAACCCATGGTTGTTCGACCAAATCCGTCAGCAGCGGAGCGGACAACCGGTGAGTCTGCCCTGCGGACGCGAGGTGCTGGATTACATCCGGGCCCTTTATGAAGCTGTCTGCACGCCTGGCGTACGCGAATCCGCTCAGGTGCAAAAGATGAAGAAGTATCTCAATTACATCGGCGAAGGCGTGGAACCAACCGGGCGTTTCCTGCATGACATCCGCCGGGTGACGACGCAGCATGATTTCTTCAGGGTCTGCGAAACGCACTTGGACCACGACGCGCCGATGTCCCTGGAACCCATGCCGGCACGCGCCGCGTTGGGGTAGAGTGAGCCCCTTCGACAAGCTCAGGGCAGGCCTCCTGACGTCGGCTGCTACCGGAGAGGGAGAGCCGGGCTCCCCGGTTCCAATCACGGCGCGAATTTCCACTGCCAATCCCACCGCACTTTGCTTAGGCTGCTCGGGTCCGTGAACCTCTGCCACAGCAAGAATTATGAACGCGATGCACGAAATTGATTACAAAATCTACGGCGACGACATGCAGTTTGTGGAAGTGGAACTGGACCCGATGGAAGCAGTGGTCGCGGAAGCCGGGGGGATGATGTACATGGAGGACGGCATCGAGATGGAAACGATCTTCGGAGACGGTTCCCAGCAGAGCAGCGGTTTCATGGGCAGCCTGATGAGCGCCGGCAAACGGTTGCTCACGGGCGAGTCCTTGTTCATGACGGTGTTCCAGAATCGCGGGCAGGAAAAAAAACGGGTGAGCTTCGGGGCGCCTTATCCGGGCAAGATCATTCCCATCCATCTTGCGCAACTGGGCGGCGAGCTGATCGCGCAGAAGGACTCCTTCCTGTGTGCCGCCAAAGGCGTGAGCGTCGGCATTGCCTTTAACCGCAAGATCGGCGTTGGTCTTTTTGGCGGCGAAGGTTTCATCATGGAACGGCTGCAGGGGGACGGCTGGGCGTTCGTGCATGCCGGGGGCACCATCCTGGAGAAACAACTCGGCCCGGGCGAAGTCCTGCGCGTCGACACGGGCTGCATCGTTGCCTTTCAGCCGAGCGTGCAGTTCGACATTCAATATGTCGGCAAGATCAAGTCGGCGCTCTTTGGCGGAGAAGGTTTGTTCTTTGCCACGCTGCGCGGGCCGGGGCATGTCTGGCTGCAATCCTTGCCGCTGAGCCGGCTGGCCGATCGAATCGTCGCCGCGTCTCCTCGAGCCGGCGGAAGCGGCCGCGAGGAAGGTTCCGTCCTGGGCGGTCTCGGCCGAATGCTGGGCGGCGACTAACCAATGCGGAGTGCGGAGTGCGGAGTGCGGAGTGCGGAATGCCGCGTTCGACAATCGGCAATCGGCAATAGAATGGCTACTACCCAAACTGAATGACGGGCACCACAGTGCCTGCGTCGATTGACGATTTGGGCGGCACCTCGACGAGGCCGTTGGCGTTGGCCAAGCTCATCAACCGGTGCGAGGCTTGCGGCCCCGCCGAATGACCGCGGCCCGCGCGGTCCACCTGGACCCGGACGAATTCCCGGCGATCGCTGGAGTTCACCAGTCGCTCCGCCAACTGACAGGTCGCCATCTCCGGCAGCACGTCCATGGCGCCCTGCAGACGCCACAAAGCCGGCCGCACCAGCAGCAGGAAGGTCACCGCCGCGGAAACGGGATTTCCTGGCAAGCCAAAGAGGAACTTGTTTTGCCAATGTCCAAAGACAAATGGTTTCCCTGGTTTGATCGAAATGCGCCACAGCGCCACCGTGCCGCCCAACTCGGCGAAAGCCTGTTTGACGAAATCAAATTCTCCCACGGAAACACCGCCACTGGTCACGACCAGATCGGCCTGCGCAAAGGCCGTTTGCAGCGAGTTCCGGGTTGCCTCCAACGTGTCTGGCGTCAGCGGCTGGACAGCAGCGCGCAGGCCACTGCTTTTCAACCATGCCGCCAGCACCAGCCGATTGCTCTCAAAGATCTTTCCCGGCGCCAACGCCTGGTCGCCCAGGTCGTGTGCGCCCGGTTCGACCAGTTCGCTGCCCGTGGCCAGCAAGGCCACCTTTGGGCGAACCCCGACGCGGACGTCCTTCACGCCCAACGCCGCCAACAATCCGAGCCGGCCTGGGGTGATCCGTTGGCCGGCGCACAGGACCAGGCTGCCTTGCTTTACGTCCTCCCCGCGGAGGCGGATGTTCTCCCAGGGTTTGGCTCCGTCGAGGAAGGTCACCGATCCGGGCGCCGCTGTTTCCATGCGGGTATCTTCCTGCATCACCACGGCATCGGCGCCGGCGGGGAGAGGAGATCCCGTAAAAAGGCGAACGCAGGTCCCTGGCTTGAGCGTCTGCGCGAACACTTGACCGGCGGCAACGCAGCCGGCCAGTTGCAGAATCACGGGCGCCTCGGCCCGGGCTTGCCCAACGTCTTTGGCGAGCACGGCATAGCCGTCCATCGCGGAGTTATCGAAGCGCGGAAGGTCGAACGGGGCGAGGAGGTCTGCGGCGGAGACACGTCCGAGTGTGTCCGGCAAGGGAACAGATTCAACGGCTGGAGGTGGGAGGGCGTCGAGGATCTGTTGCCGCGCTGCTTCCAGATCGAGCATGAGACAGAATCAGGCGGAGCGCTCGATCGGCGCGGGATTGGTCAGAGAGAAGCTCTCGCGCACGATGGCGTCCAGGGTAAGACTACGCGCCACGTCTCGTTCGGCGTCCATCACGCGATCGAACTTGTCGCGGACCACACGTCGGCACGGCTCATTGGTGGTTTCCAACTCGAGGCCCGAGCCGATGCGCAAGGATTGGATGATGTCATGGACACTGATCTGGTCGAGAGGCCGGGCCGGGGTGTAGGCGGCTTCGCCGCCACTGACCTCCACTAACAAACCGGCCTGGAGCATGGGGATCAGGATGTGGCCAATCAAACGCGTCGGAACCCCCAACGCTGCGGCCAACTCATTCATCCCGGCTGGGGTTCGTCCTGATTGAAAGCGCTGCCCAATCAGCGTCATGATCCGGACCGCGATGAACTCGCGTCCGCGTTGGTTGACCGTCTCGGCCTGTTTATCCTGGAGGTAGGTCTGGCGATTTTGGAAGGCGTAAGCCACTTGAGCTCCGAACAACACAATCAACCACGAGAAATAAATGCCGATCAGAAGCAGCGGGATGATACTCAAGCTCCCATAGATTCCGTTGTACGTGACGGCCTTGGAGACCCAGAGCACGCTGGCTTTGTTGTTCAATTGCCAGAGACCTCCGCCCACCACTCCTCCGACGGCGGCAGCCTGCCATTGGACACGCGTGTTGGGCATGAACTGATAGAACAAGCCGAAAGCCAGGCTCAAGAGGATCACCGGCAACAACTGGAACATCAAGGCACTGACCCAGGGCCAACGTTCGATCAGCGCGGCGGTCTTGCTCAAGTGCGGCCCGGTGGTAAGCCCCAGCACCAATCCGAGCGTCACCGGTCCCAACGAAATCACCGCCCAATACTGGACGATGCTCACCACCCAACTGCGCCCGGACGTGACGCCCCAAATGTCGTTGAAGGCAGCCTCGATCGTCCGAAGCAGGCCAATGGCGACAAACACGAGCGCGATGGTCCCGGTTAACCCGAGCGCGCCACTCTGGATTTTGGCGATGAACTCGGTGATTTTGGTGATCACTTCCTGGCGTTTGTTGGTCGCGGCCGTATCGGTGTCTTTGACCTCCAGGTTGAGGGCGGGGGCGATATTCTCCACCAGTTTATCGATCATCTCGCCCACCGGTTTGGCGCCCTCCTTCTGCAACAGGCTGGTCGTGATGCTGACGGCCACCGCCAGCAAAGGGATAAGCGCCAACAAGGTCGTGTAAGCCAACGCGGAGGCGCGCACCGGACAACGATTGCGGATGAAACTCTTCCCGACCAACAGCCAGAAATGAGCAAACCGATGAAGCCAGTGCCGCCCGGCATCGTCCTGATGCCCAATGTGGCGTTCGGCCAGAAAATCGTGGCACTGCGCCTGAATCCGTTTCAGCTTGGACAATGTGTCATTGGCCACGGTGGAGGAGTGTAAGGCGCGGGCATTAAAGTGCAATGTTCAACTCGTCGACCAACTGACCGTCGACCGTGAGCGCCCGCGGGAATGGGGGTCTCCGATCCGGCTCAGGCTTGACCTGGAGAGGCCAGAGTTTCATCCAATTCCCGAACCGTATTCAGAAGGAGGACTTGCCAAGGGATCGTGATCGTTCGTGGATGAATTTCGCCTTGTGGGGCCTCTTCGACACGGCCGGCCCGCCAGCCGACGATTTCTGCGAATGCCACCTCACCGCTCTTGCCTGGAGCTTGCGCGTGAACCACCTCACCGTGGTGGATCCAGACGCGGCCTTGTGTTCCATCGGTGCGGGTGAAGGCCAGCTGCGCGGAGGCTCGGCCAAGGCACTTCAGTTGGATGACGTCGAGGGTGGTCAACTGGTTCAAGGTCGCCGCAAAGCTGGTCTCGCTCCCGTGATCAGCCAGCTGTTTGGCCTGGATCAGGGGTTTGAGGAAGCATTTCTCGTCCGTCGGGCCCGGCATCGGGCGATTTTGCGCGGCCAACCGGCGAGATTTGCAAGAAAGCATGTGCGTCAGTTGCAGGACCTCATCCCTCTCAAAGGGCTTGCGCAAGATAACGAGATTTTCGATGTTTCCCAAATATTTCGCGACCGCTTCCCACGAATGTTCAGAGTAAGCGGTGCAAATGACGATGTTCTGCTCCGGACATTTTTTCCAGATGGAGCTGATGGTTTGGAGCCCGCCCCACCCTGGGGGCATGTACATGTCGACAAAGACAACGATGTAAGGCTTTGCTTCCGCCAGCGCCCGGCACACCATTTGGAATCCTTCTTCGCCCGAGAATGCCGAATCGACCTCGAATTGACGCTGCAGGGCCGTCGGAATCGGCTCCTGAAGGAGCGCGCTGTGAAGTTCCTGAAGCGCCTTCTCCTCAGGAGCAAAGGGCGCCAGAACCTGCAGAAAGGCTTCGTGAACAGTCGGATTGTCATCAATGATGAGAATCCGATCGACCAGGCGTCTTTTCTGTTCACCCATATTGGCTGCGCTCCACCGCTAATTCCACATTATCGGCCGAAACTGCAGCTCGTTAAAACTTTTTTCTGTTACCCGGCTTCCCTCTTTGGCCCCCGATGCTTTCTTCCGCTGCCGCAGCTTCCCACATTCTCAGGTGTCATCGGCTCGGGATCAGAAATGATGAGCTGGGAATCAACGGAGTAACTCCGGTAACGCCAACGCCCTCCCGTCTTTACAAGCGGGTTGGTCCCGGGCAGGCTGGTTTCGGCCTACTCGATGGGCCGACTCAACGCAAATGCCTATGCATACGCCCGACCCCGACCCTCACCATCATTATGTCGAACGCGTCGTCGATCTGCTCGACCCCAACGGCAACCGCATCGCCAATATGTCCGTGGAGGAAGCCCGTTCCCGAGTCGGATCCACGCAACCCGAAGCGGTGCGGGACATCGAGGGTTCCTTCGCCTTGGTGGCGCGTGAGGGCAAACGAGTACGCCTGGCGCGTTCGCTCGATCGGCCGATGCGCTATTTCCTGGCCAAACGGGAGGAAGGTCCGGCGTTGATCGTGGCGGATCGCGTCGATGCCATTCATGCCTGGCTCAAACAGGAAGGGTTCGAGCGCCAGTTTCATCCCAGTTACACGCGGATGGTTCCGGCGCATCATGTGTTGGAGATTCATCTCATCGGCTGCCCGGATCCGGATCCGGTCTACGCCCGCTTCTTCAATCCCGCGCGGGATCGTTTTTCGACCGACCTGGATCAAATCGGGGAAGCCTACATCGGCGCGCTGGCCGAAGAGATCGGCAAATGGTTGCGCGTCGTGCCGAACGAAGAACCCATCGGCGTGTGTTTCAGTGGCGGCATCGACAGCGGCGCGGTTTTTCTCACCACTTACCATGTGTTGCGGGAGTTAGGCCAAAGCCCGGGCCGTTTGAAAGCGTTCACGTTGTCGCTGGGCGACGCACCTGATCTCGCGCAAGCCCGTGAGTTCCTGCGTCGGCTCGGGTTGGAACTGTTCCTGGAACCGATCGAAGCCGATCCGGCCAGCCTCGATGCCCGCGAAGCCGTCCGCGTCGTGGAAGATTACAAGCCGCTGGACATCGAGTGCGCCACCATGCTGCTGGCCTTATGCCGCGGCATCCGGGCTCGTTATCCGCGCTGGCGTTTGCTGGTGGACGGCGATGGTGGGGACGAGAACCTGAAGGATTATCCGATCGAAGAGAACCCCGAGTTGACGATCCGCAGCGTGGTCAACAACAGCATGCTCTACCAGGAAGGCTGGGGCGTGGGGAGAATCAAACATTCCCTCACTTACAGCGGCGGGCTCAGCCGCAGTTACGCGCGCACCTACGCGCCCGCGCGCCATTTCGGGTTCGAAGGCTTCAGCCCCTTCACGCGACCCAATGTCATCGAGGTGGCTGAAGGCATTCCTTTTACGCAACTGACCGGGCTGGACGTGCAAAAGCTTTACGCACTGAAAGGAGAGATTGTCAGACGCGGCATCCGGGCCGTCACCGGTCTGGAGATGCCAGTGTTCGCCAAACGACGGTTTCAACACGGCGCAGTCCGGGAAGAAACCTTGCGCCGACGTCTGCCGGGAGACGAGAGTCATTATCGCAGGCAGTTCCTGGAACTGTATTCCTAACGAGGCAGAGCCTCAGACCAGCAAGGCGAGGACGATTCTTTGCAAGATTGAGCGCGTTGGAGTGCCTTGCCGCTCTGAGGCCCCGCCTCGTTAGAGGGTTTGGCTTCGCCAAACCAAGAGCGATCGGATCGCAACTTGCCACCAGCCACCAGCCACCAGCCACCAGCCACCAGCAACTAGATCACCCCCGCTCACTTCGTGATCGTCTCGTTGAGGTTCAACAGCACATTGGCCACACCGGTCATGGCTGCCAGATCGATGGCAGACAGATCCTCGGGATGCGGCGAGTCGCCGATAGCCAGCAGCCCGTCGGCGTCTTGTGGATGACGCGCGTAGTTCTCGTGTTGCTGTTGGTAGGTGTGTTGCAGAACGTTCAGCTCAGCCTTGTCGGGCGGGCGCGCCAAAGCCAGGCGGAAGGCGTAGACGAGCTGTGAAGCGAGTTGGGGGCCGCCATCGCGGAGGACGCGCGCGGCCAAAGTCCGGGCCGCTTCCACGTAAACGGGGTCATTCATGATCACGAGCGACTGCAAAGGCGTGCTGGTGCGGGGCCGTAGCAGGGTGCAGGTCTCTCGGCTGGGCGCGTCGAAGGTCTGGAAGCTGGGATAATGCGCGGCGCGTTTCCAAAACACATACAGGCCACGCCGATACAGATCCGGGCCTTTGCTCGGCTCATATTTATGGTCCGTCACGTCCCAGATCCCGGGGGGTTGATACGGTTTCACGCTGGGGCCGCCGATCTGACGGTTCAAGAGGCCGCTGATGGCGAGCGCGTTGTCCCGAATCAATTCGGCTTCGAGGCGAAACCGCGGACCGCGCGATAACCAGCGGTTGGAAGGGTCTCGACGCAATTTTTCTTCGGTCACAGCCGCGGATTGACGGTAAGTAGCGCTGGTGACCAGCAGCCGGAGTAAATGTTTAAGATCCCAGGCGTGCGCGGGCGGTTCCTGCGGCAGGCGCACGCGTGGTTCCATAAACTCGCTGGCCAACCAATCGAGGAGTTCAGGGTGAGTGGGGCGATCCCCTTGCGAACCGAAATCGTTGCCGGTTTTGACCAGACCGAGGCCAAAGATCATCCCCCAATAACGATTGGCGATGACGCGCGCCGTCAGCGGTTGGTTGGTGGAGACCAGCCAGCGGGCCAGGGTCAAGCGGTTGGTCACGGGTTGATCCTTGGGCAAAGGCGGCCAGCAAGCGGGCGTGTTGGGCGTCACGCGCGCGCCTTTCTGCTGAAAGTTACCGCGCACCAGGACGAAGGTGTCGCGCGGTGTCTCCAATTCCTGCATGACCATGGTGTCGGGGATCTTCGTCTGCAGATCCTCCTTCTCTTTACGGAGTCGCTCGACTCGTTCACGCGCAGCGAGAAAGTCCGTCGCGCGCCGTTCGCGGAAAAAAGCCTTCAGATCGGCTGCTTCCTCCTCGCTTCGTTCCTGGGCTGGGATCAAGGCAACCAGGAGATTGGGATAAGCAGCCAGGGCCGCCACCGCCGCAGCCGGAAGAGCCCGTTCGTAAACCCGCAGATCGTCAATCAATCCATGGAACGCAAACGCATTGGTGCGGGCACCGACCCGGAACGGGACCTGCGTTCGCAGCGAGGCAGACAACTTGTCGTTGGGAACGTTGATGGCGGCGGGAACGCCGTCGACGTAGATCTTGACGCCCGCGGCCTTCTGGGAGCCGTCGTAGGTGACGAACACATGTTTCCAAACGTTGGTGGAAAGGGCTTCGCGGGTGACGACTTTGATGGCGTTCTCGGGGAACTGATGGACCAGATGAGCCTCGATCTTGCCATCGTTGATGAGCAGGTCAAAGCCGCGGTACGACGGGCCGTCTTCCATTTGACTGAGCACGGCGCCGGTTTTGCCGGTGAGCTTGATCCAGGCCCCATAGCTGAAGCCATTGGTTGCTTCGAAGGCCAAGGCCTGTTCGGCCTGGAGCACGTCATTGGTGTCAGCAAACCGCAGGGCCTGGCCGAGCTTGCCTTTCTGCCAGGCACGGTTCGTGCCGTTCAATTGGAACGACTCGGTGCGCGCCCAGGCGTTGGAAGAAGCGGCGTGGGTTTGGGCGCGTGTTTCGCTCCGCAGGGTCTCATCAAAGGAACAAGCCAGGAGCAGACCAGGATAATCGGGAACCTGGACGTCTTCCTTTTTCAGTTCCTTTTCCCATTTCTCCTGGGCTTTGGGCAGCTCAGCTGCGCGTTCGGCGAGTGTTTTCTCCGCGGGCGGCAGCAGGTCCAGGCAGGTTAGGAGTTGAGAGGCTTGATCCGGGCTGGGCACTTTCAAGACCGGAGCCGGATTCCGCACGCGCGTGCCGTCGAGGCCTTTTTCCGGGACATTATGGAAGAACGCGAAGAACTGGTAGAACTCCTGAGTAGTGATGGGATCGAATTTGTGGTCGTGACATTCGGCGCAACCGAGAGTGGTGCCGAGCCAGACTTGAGCGGTGGTGCTCGCGCGGTCCACGGCGTATTTGGTCATGTATTCCTCCGGGTCCGCGCCGCCCTCATCGTTGGTCATGACATTGCGATGGAATCCGGAAGCGATCTTCTGGTCGAGCGTGGCCTCGGGCAGGAGATCGCCGGCCAGTTGTTCGAGAGTGAATTGATCGAAAGGCTGGTTGCGGTGAAAGGCCTGGATCACCTCATCGCGCCAGAGATGCATCTGGCGAAACCCATCGAAGTGATAGCCGCTGGTATCGGCGTAACGCGCCTGATCCAGCCACGCCAAGGCCAGCCGTTCCGCGCAATGCGGCGACGCCAGCAAACGTTCCACCAACCGCTCATAGGCGTCCGCCCGTTTGTCCTGCACAAATTCGTCCACGTCGGCAAGGGCGGGGGGCAGGCCGGTCAGATCCAGGGAAAGCCGCCGCATCAAGGTGTAGCGGTCGGCTTCCGGGTTGGGGCTCAGATGTTCCTGTTCCAGACGGGCCAGAACAAAGCGATCCACATCTTGCCGCGGCCAATGCCGGTTCCGGACCATCGGCGGTTCCGGCCGGCGCGGAGGCACATACGCCCAATGATCAGCCCAGGGCGCGCCTTGTTCGACCCAGCGTCGCAGCAATTCCACTTGAGCTGGGCGCAGTTGTTTGGCGGATTTGCGCGGCGGCATGTGATCCTCATGCTCGAGCGGGAGCGTCACACGTTTTATCAGGCGGCTCTCCTCGGGACGCCCAGGCACCAGGGCAAACCCGCCGGAGTCCAAGGGGCGAAACGCCTCCGTCTTGACATCCAATCGCAGCCCGGCTTTGCGCTTGTCTTTGTCGGGCCCATGACAGGCATAGCAATTCTCGGAAAGAATGGGCCGAATATCGCGATCGAAATCCACGCGACCCACTGAGGGCGCCGCGGAAGCCGCCCAGCCAAGGCCAGGCCCGGGAGCGACCAGGAAAAGGATCAATAAGACGCCACGCACGGGAGCTTAAGGAGTCACCGCCAAACGTTCGTCGTTATGTTCACCTTTCATCAGGATGCCCTGGTCCTTGTAAGGCTTAAGCAGAAAATGGGTGGCGGTGGAAATCACCCCCTGGATCGTCGCCAGCTTCTCAGAAACAAACGAAGCCACGTCGCGCAGATCGCTCCCCTCCACGATCACCAGCAAATCGTATCCACCTGACATCAGATAACAGGAACGGACTTCGGAGTACTTGGCGATTCGTTCGGCGAGCCGATCGAAGCCGCCACCCCGCTCGGGGGTGATCTTGACCTCGATGACCGCTCGGACAATGTCGCGTCCGAGCTTTTCCTCATTGAGCACAGCATGATAGCCGAGGATCACTTGGTCGGCTTCGTAGCTCTTGATCCGCCTGGCCACGTCGTCCTCCGCGGCATTCAGCATCGAAGCCAGTTGCGCGGGAGTCAGAGTGGCATTCTCAGAGAGAAGCTTGAGCAGCGGATCCATGGCGGGCAGGCTACCCGCGCCCGCACAGGGAGCCAAGCACGTATTGACCGCGCGCCACACGAAACCAGCTCGGAAGGTCGGCGCTCAGACCGCCGCTACAGTGTGGAGCCGCGCAGACGCACTTCGGAAGGTTCCGGGGGAGCCGCCCGTTGAAATTGAGGATGTTGCCTTAGTTGATGCCGGCTGTGATTGGATAGGGGGGCGCGCCGGTAAATGGGCTCCCAGAGAGGTTCAGCGCTCGAAGAGCGCCCGGCTCGTTCGAGCCAACGCCCATCCAGCGGCCGTTCGATCCATTCCGGACGATTCGCCGCCAAAGTCGTCTCTTCCTTGCGTCCGGCTGCCCGGCCCGTGCCGACCCAGAACCCGGACATCAATAAAGTCACTCTCAGCAAAGTGCTGCGCGAATAAGTCGGCAAGACACAGGGTCGCACCGCGTCGAGCAAGTGATGGAGCCGGCCAAAGAGCCGAGCCGTCCACATCGCAGGATTCTTCGCCGGAGACCAGGGGTCAAACAACACCAGATGCGGTTTGACCAGCCGGTCGGCATCCGCCCGCTCCAGCAAAGTCGGAAAATCCGTCACCTGCACCTGCCAATTGACCGAGGCGCGCCCGCACTCGAATTCGGTCCCATGAGCTTCCAATAATCGTTCGATAGCATGTTGGTAGCCGGCGAAGTAACCCAAAGCGGCCTGGTGCTGGAAAGCAAAGCGCAAGGGATCCAGCGTTTGATCGAAACTAATCACGCGCAACGCCAGATCCAGAGATTGCAAAGCGCTCAGCACGGTCAGGATATTGGCCGCCGCGCCCAAGCCGATATCCCAGATCACGAACTCGCCCTTATGCCCGAGCAGATGCTCGACCAGACGCAACTGCTCGACATACAAGGCGCGGGCCTCCGCCACCGGACCCAGCCCAGGATGCATCGTTTCCCCATAGGCGACCGAACGGATGCTGAATGCCCCGTCCCGAACACGGACCAGTTCATAAGCAGCGCGCTCGACCATGTGGGAATGATGCCCCAACCGGCTGGCCCACTCAAATGCCGTTCCAGTGCGGAATGCGGAATTCACTCCTTATGTAGGTTGCTACGAGATGGGACCGCGTTGCCGATTCCTCGTTTCCGCTTTCCGCTTTCCGCTTTCCGCTTTTAGAGATTATTTGATGATCATCCCGATGATGTTCTTGCCGGGAACAATTCCGTAGTAGCGGCTGTCCTCGCTGTTACCGCGGTTGTCGCCCAGCACATAATACTGGTCGCGGCTCAGTTGGACCCAGCGTTCCTTGAGATCCGGCGTATCGGTGCGCACCCCTTTGGCGAGGTACGGCTCTTCCAAACGTTTGCCGTTGATGTAGATCCTGCCGTCCCGGAGATTGAGCCAGTCGTAAGGGCGCGCGATGATCCGTTTGACCGCAAAGTCAGAGTGGCCCGGGTCTTTGATCACAACCACATCCCCTCGTCTCGGCGAAAACAGGAGGTACCGCCAGCGATTCAGATAATAGCGTTCCCCATCCTTCAAGGTCGGCGTCATGCTCCGGCCCTGCACCACGACCGCCGTCACAATGAACCGGCTGGCCAGGAAATAGGCGGGCACCGAAAGCAGGAACACGCAGAACAGAACGAAAAAATGTCGCCGCCACCAAGGCGAAGCCGGCTCGAGCACCTTGAGCCGAAGCTGGCTCGGCCGGGCCACCGACGATTTCCCCGAGACGCCGTGCAACAGGGGCTTTTCGTCTCGCAGCCGGAGGGGGGCTTCGTATCCCCCCTCCTGGCTGGATCCCTGTTGGTTTTGGGTTGGCGGAAGG
>DATLUX010000435.1:0-15425 GCA_035577805.1 Verrucomicrobiia bacterium | reverse complement strand
TTTGGGTTTGGTCGCGTGCCCGAAGCGCAGGCAGCGTTGGAACGCGGGCTGGCCTTGTCGCCCCGGCATGCGCAAGGCCTGGCTTTGCGCGGCTTTCTGCTGGCTGCAGCAAATCGTAACACCGAAGCCCTGGGTGCCTTTGAACAAGCCATCGCCATCGATGGAGCGTTGGGCAATGCCTGGCTGGGCCGCGGCTTGATCAAGATGAGGAGGGGCCGCGTCGTGGAAGGGCGCCAGGATCTGGAAGTGGCGGCGGCGCTGGAACCGCAGCGCGGGGTGTTGCGCAGTTATCTGGGCAAAGCCTTTGCCCATACCGGCGAGCCGGAGCGGGCGGAGAAAGAATTGCGCCTCGCCCAGCGTCTTGACCCTGGCGATCCCACCAGCTCGTTTTATGCGGCCTTGTTGCTCGAACAACAGAATCGCGTCAATGAAGCAGTCCAGGCGCTCGAACACTCCAAGGAACTCAATGATAACCGGAGTCTGTTTCGTTCGAGTCTTTTGCTCGATCAGGATCGTTCGATGCGCAGCGCGAATCTCGCCGTCATTTACCGTGATGCCGGCTTGCTGGATTATTCCGCCCAGGAAGCCGCCCGGGCGGTGAACGACGATTACGCCAATGGATCGGCCCACCTTTTCCTGGCGGAGAGCTACGATGCCTTGCGCGATCCCAAGCTGATCAATCTGCGTTATGAAACGCCGGCCTTCAGCGAATTGTTGATCGCCGACCTGCTTTCGCCCGCCACCGTCGGAACATTTTCGCCCAGTGTTTCGCAACAGGAATACACGCGCCTGTTTGAAGGCAACCGGCTGGGCCTGTTCAGCAGCACGGAATATTTGAGCAGCGGCGATTGGGAACAACGCGGCGCCCAATACGGCGTGATCGGCAACACCAGCTACGCGGTCGACGCCTTTTATCGAACCGAAAACGGGCAACGCCCTAATAATGACCTTGAACAACTCGAGTTATCCGCACGCTTCAAACAGCAGTTGACCCCCCAGGACACCATTCTGCTGCAGATCTCATATTTCGACACCGATACCGGGGACCTGGCGCAATACTACGATCAGGATTCGGCCAGCCGAACCTTGCGCGTCTCGGAAACGCAGGAGCCCAATCTCTGGCTCGGCTATCACCACGAATGGAGCCCCGGCAGTCATACGTTGTTTCTGGCCGGACGCTTCGATGACACCCTGGAACTGGCGGACAGCGCGCCCAGCGTCCTGTTTTTGCAGACGGCCGTGTCGCCGCTTTCGGGCAACACCAATGTGTCTCTGCGCAATCCCGCGTTGCTTGGGCTCCATTATCACAGCGACCTGGAAGCTTACTCGGCGGAGCTGCAGCAGATCTGGCAAACGCCAGGCCAGACTCTGATCGTGGGAGGCCGTTATCAGGCCGGCTGGTCCGATACTTCCACTCATTTGACCCAGTTCGTCACGTCCATCACCAATCAACAGGTCGACACCACCCTCGAACGCATCAGCATTTACGGCTATGAACAATGGGAAATGCTGGAACGCCTGCGCTTCACCGGTGGGGTCAGCTACGATCACTTGCGTTATCCCGAAAACATCGATACCGCGCCCATCACCGGGGCCCAGGCCAGCCGCGATCAATTCTCGCCGAAACTCGGGTTGGTCTGGACACCTTGGGACGAGACGCGGATCCGCGGCGCTTACACCCGATCGCTCGGAGGCGTGTTTTTCGATCAAAGCGTGCGCTTGGAACCCACTCAAGTGGGCGGGTTTAATCAAGCTTTCCGCAGTTTGATCCCCGAATCGGTGGCGGGGTTGGTGCCGGGAACCCGTTTCGAAACCTGGGGCGTCGGGCTCGATCAATCGATCAAGGTGAGCGGTCCGTTCCGCTCCTACCTGGTGGTCGAAGGCCAATGGCTGAACTCAGACGGAAGCCGCACGGTGGGAATGCTCACCAACAGCGACATTTTCGCGCCGGTGCCTGATACGGCTTCCAGCACGCATCAAACCCTGGATTATCAAGAGCGCTCGCTTTTGGTGGCGTTCAACCAGCTGTTGGGCGCAAACTTCGGCCTCGGCGCGCGCTATAAACTTACCGAAGCCGATTTGAACACGCGGCTGACCCAACTCGCCGCCACCATCCCGGGCGTGGCGGGAGTCAATCAAGATGTGTCCGCCACCTTGCACCAGCTTTGGTTTGATGCGCTCTTCCAGCATCGCTTGGGTGTGTTTGCCCGCGCCAGCGCCGTCTGGTCGCAGCAATCGAATCGCGGTTATTCACCCGACATCCCGGGAGACAATTTCTGGCAGTTCCATCTGGAAGCCGGCTGGCGTTTCTGGCAACGCCGGGTCGAGGCCCGAGTTGGCTTGCTCAACCTGACCGATCAGAATTATCACCTGAACCCGCTAACGCTTTACAATGAATTGCCCCGGGAACGGACTTTCGTGGCCGGCCTCAAGTGGTATTTCTAAGCGCAGTATCCCAATGCGCCCTTGGAGTCTGGCGGTTCCGACACTGCGCTTGATTAGATGAAAGTCGACGCCATCACCCGGCGGAGAGGGGCGGCCGCGCTCGTCGGTGCTCTGCTGGCCGGGGGCATAAGCTGGCCGCTGCAGGAATGGCACTGGGGACGCGGCCTGCAGTATGCCAGCTATGATCTCCTGCAGGTGGTTCGGGGCGACGTGCGCGTGAACGAGGCGGTGGTTGTTTATCTCGACGATGCTTCTCATGAGAAACTGAACCAATCGCGCACCGCGCCCTGGGACCGGGCCTTGCATGCGCGCTTGATCGATCGCCTGACGCAGGCGGGCGCGCGCGCCATCGTCTTCGACGTCATTTTCAGCGACGAGATCCCAGCCAAGGCCGAGGCCGATGCGCGTCTGGTGGCGGCGGTCAAAAACAGCGCGCGGGTCATCCTCGGGGCGGAGAATATTCAGACCGGGCCCCTGACCAAGACCGTCGTTCCACCCTTCGACGCGCTGATCGATGCCGCGGCCGGCATTGGTTCGGTGGAGATTCTGCCGGACCGGGATTTTGCGGTTCGCCAGCATACACCAGAGGATCCGAAGCAGGACCAAATCCCGCATCTGAGTTGGGCCACGGCCGAATGGTTGAAAGCGCCGGCGACGCAGCGGAGCGGCGTGCGTTATGCCCCGCGTTGGGTGTGTTATTATGGGGCCCCGGGCACCATTCCCGGATTCAGCTTTTATCAATGCCTGGAGCCGGGCCAGATCGAGGATGCGGTATTCCGGGATCGGGTGGTTTTTGTGGGCGCCCGCTTGATGACGAAGTTCTCCGGCGATCGCAAGGACGAGTATCGCAATCCTTACTCATTCTTTCTGAGTCTAGGAGAGGACCAGTCGCAACTCGGAAAACGAGCGCCGTTCATTTCCGGAGTGGAGGTGCAAGCCACGATGTTTCTGAACCTGTGGCGTGGCGATTGGCTGAACCGATGGTCGGCCGGCATGGAGATAACCATTCTGTTGGTCCTGGGCGCGTTGATCGGCGCAGGCCTGGCCTGGTTGCGGCCGGTTCCCGCGACGATCGTGGCTGTGACCGCGGTGGTGGGGATCCTGTTGGGTGCTTACGGAATGTTTATGGGTCCGCGGGTCTGGTTTCCGTGGGTGATCCTGGTCTGCCAGGTGACGTTGGCCTTGGCGTGGTCGGTGCTGTTTAACTCCGTGCAACTCTACGTGCAAAAGCGGTTGCAAGATCAGACGCTGCGCCTGTTCCTGCCGCCCACCTTGGTGAAAAAATTCTCCCACGACCCGGCTCTGCTTAAACCGGGAGCCAAGGAGGGTGAGATCACGATCTTCTTCAGCGATATCGCCGATTTCACCAATTGGTCACAGGGCTTGGACCCGGACGAATTGGCCCACCTCATGAACGGCTACTTTGAGACAGCGGTAGCGCAATGCATCCATCGGACGGAAGGCACGTTGGTGAAGTATATCGGGGACGCCATCTTCGCCTTTTGGAACGCACCCGATCAGCAAGTGGATCATGCCCGGCGCGCTTGTGAGGCGGCTTTGCACTTTCGTCGGCTGCCTCCGCAGCGGGTCCGTGGTCAACTTTTGATCACCCGCATCGGCATTCATACCGGCAGGGCGAATGTCGGCAATTTCGGCAGCACGGATCGGGTGGATTACACGGCGCTCGGGGAGAACGTGAACCTGGCCTCGCGCCTGGAGGGATTGAACAAGTACCTGGGCACCGACTGTCTGCTCAGCCGCGCGACGCGCGATCAAGTGGGCGACGCGGTGATCACACGGCGGTTAGGGCAATTTCAACTAAAGGGCTTCGACCAACCGGTGGAAGTATTCGAGTTATTGGACTGGGCCAACCAGGCCGACCCCACCCGTCCCTGGCGGGAAGCGTTCGAACAAGCCCTCGCGAACTTTGAGGCGCGCGACATCGAACTGGCCCAGGCCGGCTTCCAGCAGGTGCTGGAATTACGGCCTGGCGATCTTGCATCCAAGCAGTACCTGTCTCGAATTGAAGACTTGCGCCGACAGGATCTGGGGGATGAATGGGCGACTCACACGATCGTGCGCGAAAAATAACTCGGCCCACCGAGGCGGGAAGAGGCGCCCGCAGATTCACGCAGATTGACGCAGATGGGAGATTGACCCTGATCTTGATTAAGGGCCTGTTTTTTGGGCACCGCAGTTTCTGGCCCTCGCCGGTCTTCGCGATTCGCTGTCGGCCCTTGATTGGAGTTCTTGAGCCGCTTCGACCCGGCTAGCCGGCGGCTGCGCCAAAGTTGCTCCGGCTGACTCATTCTGTCTCACTGAGCGTTGACGGTCGCGCCAGCCCGACTTCGCGGACTCGAGCCCAGCGCGGCCGGGGGCGTTTATGCGTTGGTGCCCGAACTGCGGTGTGGGCAGGCGCTTGCCGCTCGAATCCGCTCTCGCCTCGGCGGAGCCTCCGGCGTAGCCTGGGTCGCCGCGGCTAGCCGGGTCGTAGCGGCTCAGGGGCTCCAATCAAACACTTGCGGCGAATCCGCGAAGACCGGCTAGAGAGACGGCTCCGTTTCTACTATTTAGAACGGGTTGGGCTGCGCCAAAGGGCTTGACCCGTCGCGGCATGCGAATCGCTCTCCTGCCGGGGAAACTCGGTTCAATTGAATTTGATTTCGGGAGCAGTGGCAGAACCGAAGAACGAACGCTATAGATAACTATTATGACGCTCGCAATGCTTATCTTGGATCAATGGTGGTGGCTCATCGTCCCCGGCATCGTCCTAGGGCTTTACGCGCAGTTCCGGCTGACGTCGACCTATGGACATTATTCGCGGATCGCCAACCGCCAGGGACTGACCGGTGAGCAAGCCGCCCGCGCCGTCTTGGATAGCGCCGGCCTGCGCCAGATGCCGATTTACGAAGTCGACGGCCAACTGACCGACCATTACGACCCGCTCAAGAAGGCGCTCTTCCTGTCGTCGGACAATTTCCACAGCAGCAGCATCGCTGCGATAGGAGTGGCAGCGCACGAGGCAGGTCACGCATTGCAGCATAAGGCCGCTTATACACCGCTCCACTTGCGCATGGCTCTGGTGCCCGTGACCCAGATCGCCAGCAACGCGGCAATCTGGCTCAGCTTCGGAGGCTTCTTCCTGGGCTTCGCCAAGCTCGCGATGGTCGGTATTGTTATCTACTCGATTATCGCCTTCTTCCAATTGGTGACGTTGCCGGTCGAGTATGACGCCAGTCGCCGAGCCAAGATCCAGTTGCTGAACCTGGGACTGGTCGACGGCCAGGAGAGCCAAGGGGTCAAGCGCGTCCTCAGTGCCGCCGCGTTAACCTACGTCGCTGGACTGGCATCGACTTTACTCGTCCTGCTGCACTTCTTCCTGATGGCCCGGAACGACCGCAATTAGACGGTTCAGGGTTCAGGGTTACCGGTTCAGGGTTCAGGGTTACCGGTTCACGGTTCCTGGTTCACGGTTCCTGGTTCCTGGTTGCTGGTTCCTGGTTGCTGGTTCCCGGTTTAGGTCCCGCTTACAGGGCAGCGGCGATCAGATCTCCGACCTGGCTAGTGCTGTAGCCCATCTTGCCGGCTGCGAGGGATTGGATCTTGGAATTGATGATCCGGATAGCGGCGTTTTCGATGGCGGCGGCGGCGTTTGATTCGCCGAGGAAATCGAGCATCATGGCCGCAGCGTTGATGGCGGCGATGGGATTAATGACGTTCAGACCGGTGTATTTGGGGGCGCTGCCGCCCATCGGTTCGAACATGGAAGTGCCTTCGGGATTGATGTTGCCTCCGGCCGCGACGCCCAGGCCGCCTTGGATCATCGCAGCCAAGTCCGTGATGATGTCGCCGAACATATTGTCGGTCACGATCACGTCGAACCACTCGGGGTTTTTTACGAACCACATGCAGGTGGCGTCCACGTGCGCATAATCACGTTTGACGCTCGAATACCTGGCGCCGATCTCATGAAAGGCGCGCTCCCACAAATCGAACGCATAGGTGAGCACGTTCGTCTTGCCGCATAAGGTGAGTTGCGCGGTTTTTCCAGCCGCGGTGTCCTCCCCTTTGAGGCCTTTCCAGGGCTTGCCCGCACGGCGTTTGCTGGCGAGTTCGAAGGCGTAGCGCAGGCAACGCTCCACTCCGCGGCGCGTGTTGACCGATTCCTGGATCGCAACTTCGTGCGGAGTGCCCTTGAATAGGAATCCGCCCGCGCCGGTGTAGATGCCTTCGTTATTCTCCCGCACCACCACAAAATCCACGTGCTCGGGCCCCTTGTCTTTCACGGGACAATCCACCTCGCGATACAGTTTTACCGGCCGAAGGTTGATGTATTGTTCCAGTTCAAAACGGAGCCGGAGCAAGAGACCTTTCTCCAGGATGCCAGGCTTAACCTGAGGATGGCCCACCGCGCCCAGAAGAATGGCTTTGAACTTCCGCAACTCCGCCACCGCGCTATCCGGCAGGACTTCGCCGGTCTTGAGATAACGATCGCCGCCCAGATCGTAATTGTGCCAGTTCAGTTTAAATCCAAATTTGGAGGCGGCAGCCTCCGCTACTTTAACCGCTTCACGCGTCACTTCCGGGCCCGTGCCGTCGCCGCCGATTACCGCAATATTGTGATGATTCATGTTCAAAAAATTGGACTGCCGGGTTGGGACAGGACCGCGGATGCTACTGCTTTCCGGGAGCGATTCAACCCGAAAGTCGGAGGCGGGCAGAAAGCAGAAAGATGGGGAGGAACCAGGAACCGTGAACCGGGAACCGGGAACTAGTCCGCCTGATGTTCGCCCGGAGAGGCCGGAGTGAGGGGTTCGCTCACTGCTTCGGGTCCGGGTGGAGCCTCGGGGGCAGGAGAGTTGCCAGGAGATGGAGTGGCAGACGCGGTGGCAGCTTCAGGCACCGCGGGCGCGGGGGACGCCGGCTTGGGAGGAGGAGGCGGTTTCGGAAGAGGTTTTTTGGCCGTCTCCAGAACGCCGTTGGCGAATTCGATGACATGTCCTTGATGAACCAGCCAATGCAAGTCAGTGAGCACGGCGGCCATTTCCGGAGTGGGCTCGATCAGAGCGGGGGCGGGGGCGGCCGGGGGAGTGGCCGCGTCCGGAGCAGCGCTCCCTGCGGCGGCCTGAGGCGCGCCGGATTCGGGTGCGGATGGAGACTGCGGCGGTGAAGGCGGCGGCGGTGCCAAGGCTTCCATCAACTTGCGCGGAGTGCATTTGGGATGCGCATTGATGAATTCGACAATACGCCGCACTCCATCCGAAACGGGGGTTGCTTCTAGGTCAAGGTAATGAGGGCGCGCCACGGCCACGTGGGTCACCGTCTTGTTGACTTTGAAGAACTGCAGGCCACGGGAAGCGAATTGCTGGCTCAAAACGGTTGCCACTTGGATGGGGAACCGTTTTTGTTCCTCCCAACGATGGCGGAGCACACGGAGGATTTCGCGATCGCGCAAGTTGCGGCTGGCGGTGCCGGTTAGCCGACAGGTCTCGGTAGGTTTGATAATGTTGGGCAGATGCACCTGCCGGAAATGTTTCTCCACTTGCTCGCGGCTGGCCAATTTGGTGGCTTCGGGCAGGTTGAGGCAGAGATACTCGGTCTTCCAGCTTTGGTCTTCGACCCACTTCTTAACTGTTTCTTCGTCCTTAACGATTTTGACCCGCGCCTTGAACACATCGAAGGGCATGCGCGCGAAACGTTCCTGATGCAATTTGCGCAGCTGGTTTTGGTAATCGTGATAATTGGGGGGGCCGAGCACGGTGCCGCTCAGGCCGCACTGGGCAACGAAAGTGTAGACGCCCTTGGGCGGATCGATCTTGGTCCGTTCGGCCTGATAGAACGTGGCGAAGTGCTTGTCCAGGACATGGCGCACGGCGTCATCCTCGCTCAGCCACAGACTCTCATCCAAGGCACACAGGAACAAAGGCTGGATGACAGCGCCGTCGGCCTTTTTCTTCACGCTGAAGGTGACGGTGTGCCGTTCCGGCTTGGCCAGGATGAGCTGGGCGATGTCAAACAGGGGAAAGGCCCGGCCGGTGATCCGGATCTGTTTGGTGAGCAGATCCACGGCCTGTTCCTCCGGGTTTAAAGCCACTTGAATCTCCGGCAACGGTTCCGGCGCAGGAGCGCTCTTTTCACGTTGCCGGTCCCAGTCTCGATCACGGCCGCCGCCCGGTCGACCCGGACGCGGCCCGGGACCCGAACGCCCGCGATCGTTGCTGGCCCCGGCAGGTCGCGGACCACGCGGGCCAGGCCCGCGTCCGGGAAAATCAGGGCGATCCGGACGCCGCGGAGGCCGGTCCCGCCGGTCGCGACGATCGTCGCGTCTTTCCGGGACGCCTTCAAACTTGGCATAGCGATTGACTTGGGGGGATTCCTTGGCCCAGGCGGGCAGGAATAACTGTTCCAAATCAAAATCGGACTCTGGCGACGTACTCATGCGGCTATCAACTTCAACGGCGCAAAGACGGTTAAACTTTACACGCCGGAGAAAATGGAGGCTAAGAATGGGGAGAGGCAGGCCGGATTGCAAGCCTGCTAATCCTGCTAATCCTGCTCATCTCCGGGTTCCAGCGGAGGACGGTACTTGTACTTCTTGGCCAGGGCCAGGCAGGCGGCCAACGGTTTCATGCCCGCGGTGCAGCTGGGTTCGGAAAGAGAGGCTGCCGCCGCGCACACCCCCGCTTCCAGGCAACGCTTCAGGTCCCAGCCGTCATGCAAGCCAAACAGAACTCCCGCGCAAAATGCATCCCCGGCCCCGGCGGTTCCCGCGATGTATTTCTCAGGGAGATTCAGGGACGATTGCCACACATCTTCCCCCTTGCGCGTGCGGGCAAACCCGCCTTCGGGGAAATGGATCACCACCAACTCCCGAACACCCTGCTGCAAGAGCGCGCCCGCCGCGTGACGCAAAGACACCGTGTCGAGCGAGCCGTCCGCTTGCCGGATCTTGAATCCGGCCGTCTTACCCGCCTCAATTTCGTTGAGCACGCAGTAGTCCACGTACTTCAAAGCAGGCGTGACGATCCGGGCGAAGCGATCGCTGTCTTCGCTCACCACGTCCACGCTGGTCTTTATACCGGACTCCTGCGCCGCGGCCAGCAGACGGGCGGCTTTGGTGCCGAACTTGGTGTCCGGCTCGTCGAGTTCATCGAGCAACAATAGATAACCAAGATGAAAGATCTGAGCCTTCATTTTGCTGAAATCAAGGTCTTCCCCTTTCCAAAGCGCATTGGCACCGCGGGCATGGAAAAAAGTCCGGCGCCCGTTGGATTGTTCTGTCATCACATCCGTAAAGGAGGTGGGCGCCTCACTGGTCGTGCGCAAATGCCGCGCCTCGATCCCCTGCTTCCGGCAATCGTCCTGAATGTATTGGCCCAAGCCGTCCTTGCCCACCAACCCGGCGCCATACAGGGGAAAGCTCGCGCCCAGCTTGGCCAGATTAATCAGCACGTTGTAGGGCGCGCCCCCGGTCCCCTGCGATTGACTGAGAATATTGGCGAGTTGCTCGCGCTGCGGATACACGTCGATCAGCTTCACCTGGTCGATGATCCAGTTGCCGCCCGCCAATAAACCTCGGCGGCCGGAGAACGATTTGCTTTTGGTCACGGCCATAATCGAAGCTGCCAGCGTCCCCGGCCGCTCCGAGATTCGGGCGCCGACACGCCAGGACGGACCCCAGCCCAATCGGGGAACGGGAACGATCAGACAGCTTGAAGCCAGTGAATGAAAACACGCGCCGATCTGGCAAGTGGAAAGTGCTCGGCGGCGTGAATACACTCAACCGGAGCCGTTGAGCCATTCCAACGTGGACTTCGTGGCCTGCTTCTGATAGAACGGCTCATCCCAGTTCCCTCGCAGGGCCACTGCGTGTCTGGTTAACCAAAGTTGCTGATGAAACCTGTCGTGCGCGGCTCTCGTCACGGTCCTTCTTCCTCCTCTGCCTTTTGCGCGTGCGGGCGGGTGCTGTTTTTGCTGCTGGGCGCCGTGTTGGCCGCCGCACCATGGCCGGTGCGGGCGGCGCTTTTGGATGTCTGGCGCGCCGAGACTCTCAACCTGAACGATGGCGACGCGGTTGGCACGTGGAGTACGGTCAGCAACCGTTTCACGGCGAACGCCGCCGTCGGAGAACAACCCATTCTGCGTCGCAACGCCACCCCAGCCGGCGGGAGCGTGGTGCGTTTCAACGGTAACCAACGCCTGACCGCACCCAGTCCGGTAGGCGGCCGCACCGCCTTTTCGGTCGCCCTGGTTTTTCGGGCTGGCGCGGCCGGGGCAGGCAATAACGCGCAATGGTGGGGCAAGACCGGCTTGGTCGATGCCGAGCAACCGGGCGTCACCACCGACTGGGGCATTGTGCTCACTGAAACCGGACAGGTTGGCATCGGGAGCGGCAACCCGGACATCAGCACCTATTCGGCCGGAGCCAGCGTAGTAGACTCGACCTATCACGTCGCGGTTTTTACCTGGGGCGCTGGCGTTCAGGCCGTTTACCTGGACAACCGGCCGGCAGTCACGCAATCGGGCGTCTCCAGCGGGGCGCGTGGTAATACCGGCATTTCCCTGGGCGGCATTCTGACTGGCGAAGCCAATCGCCGTCTGAACGGCGATCTGGTCGAGATCCAGTTTTATGATTCGGTTCTCACCGCGGCGCAGGCGACCAACTTGATCACGGACCTAAGCGATGAACACATCTATGGAAAACTGCCGCGGATCTGGTCTTTCGCCGCGACTCCGACGCAGATCTATTTAGGCGCCTCGGTGAACCTGGCCTGGGATGTCACCAATGCCACCGGCGTGTTCATCGACCAGGGCGTAGGCAACGTCGCCGTGCAAGGAAGTCTGGCCGTCAGCCCGGTGAGCACCACCACTTACAGTTTAACCGCCACCAACACCAACGGCGTGCGGGTGGCTTCGGTCACCATTCAGGTGGACCCTGGCATTCCCCAAGCCCTTAATCTCTCCACCAACACCATCCGCAACGCCGCCCTCGGGCTTGTCCTCCAGGGCAGCGATCCCAACGGCGGCGTCCTCTCCTACGCCATCGTCACGCCGCCTGCTCACGGCAGTCTGAGCGGTTCGCCGCCCAGTCTCACCTATACGCCCGCCCCCAACTTCGATGGACTCGATTTCTTCACCTTCAAAGTCAACGATGGCATGTTCGATTCCGCCCCGGCCACCGTGAACATCCGGGTCATCCCGCCGCCGTCGCCGCCCACCGGGATTTCCCTGAGCACGACGGACATCCCGGCGGCGGCAGGCCCGGGCAGTTTCATCGCCGCCTTGCGGGGCATCGATCCGAATGAGGAAGACACTCATAGCTTTGCCCTGGTCGCCGGGTTCGGCGACAACGCGAAGTTCGTCATCAACGGCGCCTTGCTTCAGGCGGGTCCCAGTTTTGCCGGAGGCCCGGGCGCGACGTTCTCGCTGAGAATCCGCGTCACGGACCAAACCGGATTGTCCACCGAACAAACGGTCTCCCTGCGCGTGGTGGAGGGATTGTCGCCGCTGGTGCTCAACGAGATTCACTACAACCCGGATCAGAACACGATCCGTGAATCGTTTGTGGAACTCTATAACAACTCGGATGCGCCGGTGGATCTGTCGCTCTGGCGCGTGCGCGGCGGGATCGACTTCTTCTTTCCAGCCGGGACCAGCCTGAGTCCACGGGCCTTCGCCGTGGTGGCGGAAGATCCCGCCACGATCATGCAGCGTTACGGAGTGGCGGCATTCGGGCCATGGACCGGCGGGTTGAACAACGAAGGAGAAGAACTCACGCTGCGCGATGCCCTCAATCAGGTCGTCGATCGGGTGGATTTTAAATCAGAATTCCCCTGGCCGATCCGGGCCAACGGCAGCGGAGCCTCCGCCCAACTGGTGCATCCGAGCCTGGACAACGACCTCGGCAGCTCCTGGCGAAGCGCTTTCCCCACGCCAGGGGCGACCAACGCAGTCTACGCCCTGAACGCCGCGCCTAACCTGCGCCAAGTCGAACACACGCCCCAAAGCCCGCACTCGACCAACGCGGTCATCATCACCTGTAAGGTCACAGACGTGAACGGAGTGGCCGCTGTTTCGCTGACGTATCAGGTGGTGGCGCCCGGCCAGTTTATTCCTTCGGTCCTTCCGCTCACGGCCGCCCAACTCAACGCTTACAATACCACTCCGCTCACCAACAATCCCAATGCAGCCTTTGAGGCGCTCACCAATTGGACCGCGGTAAGCATGCATGACGATGGGCTGGGCGGGGATGCGGTGGCCGGTGACAATATTTACAGCGTGCTGCTTGCGCCACAGGCCAACCGGTCGTTGGTCCGCTATCGGATCACCTGCACGGATGGGTTGGGAGCATCCCGTCGGGCGCCTTTCGAGGATGATCCGTCCCTCAACTTCGCCTACTTCGTCTACGATGGCATTCCGGCTTATCAAGGTTATTCCGCGGAAACGCTGCAAACATTGCCGATCTATTTTCTCATCACGCGGGATGCCGACATCAACCAATGCGCCGGCTGGTTCAACAGCGCCGATCAATTGCCGCAGGACGCCGGCGGCAACCGCAATGAAGGCCGGCTTCAGTTCAACTGGGAAGGTGCCTTCGTTTACGAGGGCAAGGTCTACGATCACATCAAATACCGGCTGCGCGGCGCCAACGGCCGCTATCATCCCGGCAAACGCAGCTTCCGCTTCCGCTTTAATGACGGACTCAACTTTGAAGCAAAGGATTACAACGGACACCGCTACCCGACCAAATGGCGCGAGGTCACCACCGGCAAAGGCCAAAGCAACCGCGGCAGCGAAAGTTTCGCCCTCAACGAAGTGGTCAATTATTTCCTCTGGAACAAAGTCGGCGTGCCCGCGCCCCGGGCGCATCATTTCCATTTTCGCGTCGTGCGCAGCGCTCAAGAGAATCCGGTCAACCCCTATACAGGAGATTTCTGGGGCCTGAACTGGGTCCAGGAAAAGTATGACGTCAATTTTCTGGAGGCGCATGGCCTGCCCAAAGGCAACCTTTACAAGCTCGTCGACAACTATGTGCTGGGCGTGGACGAACGCCGTTATCAGGCCCCCTTCGCCGTAGCCAACGCGGAAGACTTCTTTAACCTCGAGGATAACCTGACCGGGTTGCAGCCGATCGATTGGCTGCTGGCGCATGCCAATTACACCAATTGGTACCGGTACTTCACCGTGGCGGAGGCCATTCGCCACTATGACACCTGGCCGTCGTCCAACAAGAATGGCGCCTGGTATTTTGAACCGATCTACACCCCGGCCAACGAATTCCTCGGGCGCGTCATGCAGTTGCCGTATGACAGCACCGACACCTGGGGTCCGACTTGGAACACCGGAGAGGACATTCTCTACAACGGCATCTTCGCTTCCAGCTCGGCCGGCGGCGATCCCGGGCAGCATCCCGAATTGCAGTTGGAATATCGCAACGTCGTCCGGGAACTGCGCGCGCTTCTTTTCCAACCCGATCAGATCTACGCCATCATCGACGCCCACGCGGGCCTGATTAGCGCGTTGAGCCCGGCGGATATGGTGCGTTGGTCGAACGCGCCCGCGCCCGCCAGCTACAACTCGCTCATGATTTCCGGCACACCTGGCGTGCGCTTCGGCTTGGCCGGCGAAGTGCAGGACATGAAGAATTTCATGTTTGTGGGCGGCAACAATGGCTGGTGGGTCGATCGCAACAGCATCGGCGTCGGCGGCTGGATCACGCGCCTGGACACCGTGGCCCTCGACCCGGCGATCCCAAACCAACCCGTCGCCACCTACGTGGGCGAAGCCGGTTATCCTGTCGATGATCTGGTCTTTCAATCATCGGCCTTCAATGATCCCCAGGGCCCGGGTTCTTTCGCCGCCATGCAATGGCGGGTGGCCCAAGTTCTGGCTCCCGGGACCGTCGTCACCAATCCCAGTCAACTCCGCCTGGAGTATGATGCCGCCTGGACGTCACCGGAACTGACCTCCTTCAACGAGTTCATCACCATCCCTTCCACTTTCGTGCAGCCGGAACTCGTCTATCGGGTCCGCGTCCGCCATCGCGATGATACGGGTCGTTGGAGCTGGTGGTCGGCGCCGGTGGAGTTCCGGCCCGGCCGTCGTGATGTCGCCAGCGTCCTGCGCACGAACCTGGTCTTTAACGAAATCATGTATAACCCGCCCGGAGCAGGCGCGGTGGACGGAGATGAGTTCGAATTCGTCGAGTTGAAGAACATCGGCAGCACGACCTTGGACCTGAGCGGCCTCTTTTTCTCCGCGGGGATCGACTTCACGTTCCCAGCCCAAACCACCCTCGAGCCAGGCGCCGTTTTTTTGCTGGCCCGCAATCCAGCCATGCTGGCCACGCGTTATCCCGGGGTGATCGTGCGCGGTGTTTACAGCGGCAAACTCAACAACGACGGCGAAAAACTCGCCATCAGCCACCCCGCCGCCGGTGAATTGATCAGCGTCACGTACGGCGACCGGGCCCCCTGGCCGGTGGCTGCAGATGGATTCGGTTTTTCGCTGGTCCTGGCCGATCCGGCGACCGGCACGTATCGGGCCAGCGCGGCCATGCTGGGCAGCCCCGGGTCCGACGGAGGCGCTTCTACCCTGGGCGGCGTGGTCATCAATGAAGTGCTCAGCAGTTCTACCCTGCCTTTGCGTGATTCGATCGAGCTCTTGAACAGTTCGGCAGACAACGTCGACATCAGTGGATGGTACCTCACCGATGACCCGTCGTTGCCGCAAAAATTCCGGATCCCATCCCGCCCGGCCCTGGGTCCCGGTGCCTTCGCGGTTTTCACCGAAGCGGACTTCAATCCCAATCCTGGAGTCGGCCTTAACTTTGGGCTCAGTTCGCTGGGAGACGAGGTTTACCTCTTTAGCGCGGATGCAACCGGGCAACTGACCGGTTACAGCCACGGCTTCGCGTTTGGCGGCGCGCCCGACGGCGTCAGCTTCGGTCGCTACCGCAATAGTCTCGGTGAGGAACAGTT
>DATLUX010000434.1:0-23073 GCA_035577805.1 Verrucomicrobiia bacterium | reverse complement strand
GCGAGATAAGCTTTCTCGCTGGCGCATCCGGCCGGCCAGCACGCCCGCTGCGCCGCCGGAGTTGACCCCGTTGCCCGTGCCCAAGACAGGCCGAGTTTACTCGGGACACTTTACTTCAGACTCACTGGTGTTGGGCACGGTTGACGGGGTGGTGGTGGCACCTATCACCAACGTTACCTCCGGCCTGGTTCAGGACGCCGAGGTCGGCTACGCGCGCGGTCAATTGTCGGCAGACGGAAGTTGGATGGCCGTACGCAAAAAAAACGTCATGCTCGTGTATCGCCTCAATCCTTGGGAAAAAGTCATGGGTATTAGCATCAACCAACGTGAGGATCTGTTGGCGCACGTTTTTGTACGCGGAAGCGGTGAACTCGCCATCGCCACTCCCACGAGCGTGACGTTTCTCAACACGAACGACTGGCAACCGCAACGCACATTCCCCGTTTCGCTGGACGGCACCACCCAAGGCATCCTCAAATGGACCTTCATGCCCGATGGAAGCGAGTTCTGGCTGGCCGAGGATGCGCGCAACGCCGCGCTCCACGATACGCACACCTTCGAAACGCTGCTGCCGTTGCCCGCCGGTACTCTCCCTCTGGCCGTCAGCCCTGATGGCCGCCACCTCGCGGTGAGCGTGGATGCGCGACGGCTGCAGGTTTGGGATTTGAGTGAAGTGCGCCATCAACTGCGCGTACTCGGATTGGACTGGGTTAAGCGTCGCCCGGATGGCCGGATGGCTGGCGCCACTTCGCACTACCACAGCGTTCGATTCTCCGCAGCGCAGCGCAAGGAGAGCGTTAAAGGAGAGGAGCCTCTGCCTCATCTTCGACGCAGCGGTTTTCAAAGCGAAACGTCTCCTCCGGTCCCTGGAGGAAAAGGAGTTGATGACAGCATCGAATTAAACCCGCGGTTCGCTCTGCACTTCAATAACACCGCCAGCTACGTCGCAGCCGCGCACACGGCCGGGCTGAACGCCTTCCCTCTCACGGCCATCGCGTGGGTCAAGACCAGCTCAACCAACGGACAACAGGGGCTGGTCAACAAATACAGGGCCAGAACCTTCGATGGCTGGAATCTGTTTCTTCGCGATGGGCACGTGCGTGCATGGTATTTCCGGGACCGCAACCGGTTCGTGTGGGATGGCTCAGACGGGCTGGATGGCGGATTCATCGCCGATGGCGCTTGGCATCACATCGCCTTCACGGTGGATGCCAACGGCGGGCGGCTTTACGTGGACGGCGCGCCGACGGCTTCCCACGTGTGGAACGGGGCGCCAGGCGCGGCCAGCACAACGCAGAAATTGCGGCTGGGCAACTATTCCGGCGGCATTCTCTCGTTCACTAATGAGTCCTTCTCGCTCGATGAAATCAGCGTGTGGCGCGTGGCGTTGAGCCAGAGCCAGATTCAATCCAATCGGCTGGCCAGGCTGACGGGCAGCGAGGAAGATTTGCTGGTGCTCTATCGCTGCGATGAAGGCAGCGGCTTCACGGTCGCGGACAGCGCGCCGCTCGAAGGGACCAATAACGCCGTTTGGGTTGGCACACCGAGGTTCGTCCCCACCGTCCCAGTATCAAAATCGCCGGAATAAGGGCACGCCGCCGAGCCATTTGCGGCAACATCCCTGCGGCACCGAGCTGCGGCTGGCCACCCCATCCGACCGCTGCTATTTGACCCGCGAGGCGACAAATGCCCTTTGTATCGGGATTCCCTCCCTCCTGTTCCTCGTTTCTTTCCTGTAAAAGGCAGCCTCTCGGTTTTCGTTGTAACAATGGCCTGCAAACGGAGGAGTGGTACAAGATCATGAAGACATTTCTGCAACCTCGTCGCGGCGACACAATAGAAATCGGTGAACGCCCCATGACTGTCAGCGGTATGGGGCAAAACCAAGAACAATCAGGTCTTCCACCTACAAAGAAAGGAAACATGAAAAGCAGAACCAAGTTCATTCTCATTCTCGCGACGGCATTGGCGTGCGGCGTCGCTTCAAGCTTTGCGCAGGCGCCGCTGCGCAATGACCAGAGCGGTCTCGCGCCGCTGACGGCGGGACAAGTCAGTGATGCCAATGGCAATCCAGCGGCCAGCGCGGAGACGCTGCTGTATTTTAGCCGGCTCTGTCAGCCTGAGACGCCACGGAATCCAGTTCTTGCACCGGATGGCCATCAGGTCACATGGGGTGAATGGACGGATGTCGAAGGCCGGGCGGCCGTGAAGTGCATCAACGAAGGCTCGCATGTCGTTGCGCATTTTTCGGGCTTGATTCCAAACGGGCAATACACCGCTTGGATTGTTGCGTTCGATCCGCCAGGATTTACGGGCACGTCGCTGGCCAACGCGTTCATGTTTGGACCGCTGGGTTTGCAGGACGGGAGTCAAAATGCGTTCGTCGCGGATGCCAACGGCGAGGGCCAGAGTTCAGGCATCCTGCCGCCGGGTCCGCTGTCGATCATTCACACGCGGAATTTTGATGGCTGTTTGACGGACGAATTCCAATTCCACGTGGCTATCGCGTATCACGGTGATGGGCAAACGCATGGTCCAGTTCCCGGGCCAGTTTGCACCTGGGCGGTGCAGCGGGCCATCGTCTTCGACCAATAGGACCGCGTAGAATTACGCCAACATCGAGGATAAGGGCCGAACGACCACGAATGGACACCAATGAACACAAAGCCGGAAAGGAACGCCGCACCTCGTAGCACGAGCCAGGCAACCATCGTGTCCATTCGTGGTGCAACTTCTGTTTTCGGAGATTCCGCAGAGCGAGCGTTCACTAACGTAGAAAGGAGCAATATGAAATCTTCCTCATGCCACAAATGCATCGTACCGAATGGAGCGCGGCCACAGCCCGGCGCGGCCACCTTCAATCGGCGTTCGTTCGTCAAGCGCGCGTTGGCCGTCACCGCCGCCGCGGCCTGTCTCTGCGGAGGGCGCGTTTCTGTCTCGGCGGAGGGACCCGACAGCTTCGGCGACGCGTTCGGTCCGCTCTATCAGGGGGCTTCGCCCATGCCCGCCAGTCCCAGGCACGGGCCGCGGCAGGGTCTGGACTCGGTTCGTCGTTGGAATCAGATCGCCATCGACGCCAGTGGCCTGGACCACACGCCCGTGGCTCCCGGGGAGAATCGCGTCTTTGGCGAGCAAATCGGTCCGTGTCGCGCCAGCCGGGCCCTGGCGATCGTCCACATCGCGATGTTCGACACCCTGAACGCGGTGGTGCAGGAATATGAAAGTTATACCGGCGTGCGTGCGCCCCACGATGCTCTCTCCCTGCCAGCGGCCATCAGCCAGGCAGCGCATGATACCTTGGCCGCGCTCTTTCCCTCGCAGGCGGACAGCTTCGATGCACGCCTGGCCGAAGACCTCGGCGCGATCAAAAATAAGATGGCCAAGATCAATGGCATCGCTCTGGGCCGGCGGGCTGCGGCCGCGATCCTCGCCCTCAAAGCTAACGACGGCTCGCAGCATGCCGAACCTCGCGTCAACATCGAGCACGTCACCAGCGATCTTCCGGGACATTGGCGGCAGGATCCAATCAGCCAGATCCCGCTGGCGTTGGGCGCGAAATGGGGCGCGTGCATCCCGTTCAGCCTGGCATCACCTGACCAATTTCGCGTTCCGCCTCCGCCCGCCATGGATAGTCCGGAGTACGCGGCCGCTTACAACGAGGTCAAACGTGTGGGCGGCGACGGCGTGGTGACGCCGACGGAGCGCACGCCTGAGCAAACGCTGATTGGCATCTATTGGGCCTACGACGGCACGCCCAGCCTGTGCGCGCCGCCGAGGTTGTACAATCAGATCGCGCTTCAGATCGCTGACCACATGGGATCGGATGACGTCGAAGTGGCGAGGCTGCTGGCCCTGGTGAACGTGGCGATGGCTGACGCTGGCATCGCCATCTGGGAGTCCAAGTACTACTACGACTTCTGGCGGCCAGTCACCGGGATTCGCGAGTCGGATCCCGGCACTGGACCCACCGGCGCCGGCGACGGCAATCCAGCGACGATCGGCGACCCGATCTTTTCGCCGTTGGGCGCACCGGCCAGCAACCTTCAAGGGCCGAACTTCACCCCGCCTTTTCCGGCTTATCCGTCCGGCCACGCCGGATTCGGCGGCGCCCTGTTTCAGACGCTGCGCCGCTTCTACGGGACCGATGACATTGCTTTCACATTCGTGTCCGATGAGTTGAACGGCGTCACGCTGGATAACAATCGGAACGTGCGTCCGCTGATCCCGCGCAGCTTTTCGTCGCTGTCGGAGGCGGAAGAAGAGAACGCTCAGAGCCGAATCTACCTGGGGATTCATTGGTCATTTGACAAGCGGAGCATCACCCAAGGGAATCATGTCGCCGATTACGTGTTCGAGCACACGTTCACCCCGCTGCAGCAGGACGGTCGATAGCAACCTGGCGAATGGCCTCTTGGGGTCCGAATGGCCTCTTGGGGTCGTGTCTCGATCTTCGACATTTGCGGTGGCGTTGGAGTGGTGAGATTAGCCTTGTGAAACCCTGCAAGCATGGGCTCCAACGAGGACCTCGCCAGCATGCAATCTAGGGGAGTTGGTTCGCGTATCCGGGACGCGCCACTGAATCTCAGCTGGGAAACTTTTCTAAGATTTTTGCCTGATTGGGCTGACGCCCGACGTGTATATAAGCGGGGGCAACTGGGAGCCTAAAGCGTTCAAGCTTGCCTGCCCGGGGGTGACAATCTCTTGGTCAGGGTTGCGGATCAGAAATGGAGGAAAGCATGGCCAGGGCATTGCGGGTTCAAAAGAGCGGCGCGTGGTATCACCTCACGCCCGTGGCAATGAGCGACGGCCAATATTCCGGGATGAAAGAGGTCGGGAGCATTTCTGCGAGGAATTCCGGGATCGTTACCGGGACAGCGGGCGCGACCTAGTGTGATGGTTTGGGCGCAAACGCTGTGGATTGACGTTGCGCGCTCTGGCCCAGCGGGTGGGCGGGTTGGATTACACCAGCGTTGGTCTGGCGGTCAAACGCTTTGAGCAGCGGCTGCTGGTGAACAAAAAACTGCGACACCTCACCGATCAAGTGGACAAAGCTCTGCGGCTTTGATAGCCATCAAGGCCTGAATGTCGAATGTCGAGATACGACCCGAATGGCGGCCTCCAAACAAAGGCAATTACGAGATAAAATTGAATGGGCTCGCAGATGCTGACGAAGCCTGCGCGGCGCATAAGCAGGAATTCGATAATGAGCAAAAACCTCGAGGCGAGACATCAATTTATAGCTGTGTGCGTGAGTTTGTTGCTTTTCGTTACCGTTCCTTCATGCCGTGTGAACACGCCGGTTAGCAAGGATAACAAGGATGAGCGCGAACGCGCCGTCTCGGCACTCGACGAAATGTACGACAAATATCTTTCGGGAACGCCAACAGAGGCCCGCAGTAATATGCTTAGCGCAATTTCGTTAATGCATAGTAATTGCGCTCGGATTCCTGAACTACAGGGCGCATTGCGCATCGGTTATGAAAGGCTTTCATTGCTTGAGCGAAAAGTTGGCAATGAGGCTCTATCTAGAGTTTACTTCGAGAAGTCTAGGTATTGGCTTATATATGAAGATGAACAGATTGGACGAAAGCCGGAGGTGATAATCTCTGATCTTGACTCTTTTACTCGGGATGAGTCGGATAAGGAAGTGATAAAGTGGGACAACACAGTGACAAAAGGTGTTGGACCTGCCTACTTGAAACAGATACGATAGAACATTCTGGATCAGTTGTGTTCGGCACTGAGGATGGCAGGCCTCTTGGGGTCGTGTCTCGACATTCGACAGTTGTGGTAACAGCATTCGCCAGTCCTTCGTTTAAGCGCCTGAAACCTTAGCGCACCCGGATCCAACGGTGATGTCCCGTCAACTGGTCAATTACCCTTCCTGGCGAGGGCGCCTAAATTTTTATGGATTTTTGCTCAGATTGGGTTCGCGGCTCGCGTGTATTATCAAGTGCAGGCGGCCCAGGACCTGGAACATTCAGCAAGCGATCGTGGGCCAGAGAATTCAGTCAGGTATAGTGCGGCACGCATGGCGTATCGTTCCGCTCGCCGTGGGCGGTGCGGCGGTGCTTGTTACCCCGATTGCAAAGCCCGCTCCCGCCCAGCAAGCCTATCTCAAAGCGTCTAACACAGCCGCTGGCGATTCATTCGGATACTCAGTAGCGATCTCTGGTGACACACTGGTGGTGGGGGCGAGACTAGAGTCCGGGAGCGCGACTGGAGTGAACGGTAATCAACAGGTCAGGAGATCAACAAATGCCGGCACGGCTTACGCCTTCGTGCGCAGAGGCACGAATTGGACACAGGAGGCCTACCTCAAGGCATCCAATGCTGGACCAGGCGACGCCTTTGGTAGTTCGGTCGCCATGTCGGGCGATACTGTGGTCGTCGGAGCCGAATGGGACGGGAGCAGTAGATTTCATCCCGCTCGTAAAGATACCAACGCCCGCGAGTCGGGGAGCGCATTTGTTTTTGTACGCAAAGGCACGAATTGGATGGAGCAAGTCTGTTTGAAGCCAGACAATGCCCGGCCCGGTCATGGTTTCGGCCATTCTGTCGCTGTCTCGGATGACGTCGTGGTGGTCGGGGCGATTCACGACTCAAGTAATTCCTCCGGCGTAAATGGCAATCGGACCAACACAAGTGCCCGATCCGCCGGCGCGGCTTACGTCTTCGTGCGAAGAGGCACGAATTGGACACAGGAGGCCTACCTCAAGGCATCGAACCCTGACAGAGAAGACGGTTTTGGGAAAGCCGTGGCGGTGTCGGGGAGTACTGTGGTTGTGGGGGCATGGTGGGAAGACAGCAAGGCGACGGGGGTAAACGGCGATCAAGCCGATAACAGCGCAAAGGATGCCGGCGCCGCTTACGTCTTTGTGCGAAACGGAACGAATTGGACCCAGCAAGCATACCTGAAAGCATCGAACCCAGGATTGGAGGATTATTTCGGCAAATCGGTTGCCATATCAGGCGACGTAGTGGTGATTGGAGCCGAGAACGAGCGAAGCAGCCGCGTCAACTCCGGCGCAGCATATATCTTTGTGCGCGAAGGGACCAATTGGAGCCAACAAGCGCATCTCAAAGCTCCAAAGCCTGCAACACGCGTGCATATGGCATTTGGCACGTCGGTCGCTATTTCTGGCGAAATAGTGGTTGTCGGGGCCGTTGGCGAGGCCAGCGGAACTAGCGGGATCAACGGAGACCAGAACAACACTAATGCCCCAAATTCAGGTGCTGCCTATGTCTTCGTGCGGAACGGGACCAACTGGAACCAGCAATACTATCTCAAAGCCTCCAATCCCGACGGATGTGTCGGCCGAGCATATCTCGATATCCTAGGGCGATTGAAAACGTCCTCCCGCGGAACTTGTGACCAATTCGGCTGGTCGGTGAGCGCATCAGGCAGGTCAGTGGTCGTCGGCGCGATCGGAGAAGCCAGTAAGGCCACCGGTATCAATGGTAACCAAAGCGATAATAGCGTCCCAGGGGCCGGGGCTGCTTACGTTTTCCACGGCATCGAAATAGAAACTAAGACGGCAACAAATCGGCTCCGCAGTTTCGAGCCAACCCGCAGCATTGATTGATTACTTCGAGTGGACGAAGCTCTGCGGCTTTGATAGCCATTAAGGCCTGAATGTCGAATGTGCCTAAGAAGGGAATCGCTCTCGCAATATTTGCGTTCGTCATTCGTAAGGGTGATTAGATGGCCAGCAGCAAAATCATTCGGCAGAACGGGCTGGGCAGGTCCGAAGGCAGTTTACTGCGTACGGCTGCCGTGTTCGTCGCGCTGGGGGGACCCCCAGCCATATCATGAGCAACGATATTTTCCCGTCGGGGCCTTGGGTCGGGTTTTACAATTATGGTCGGAGTGACCGGCACCGAATGGATCTCCACCTTACCTTCGTAAACGGTTCGATGACCGGGGATGGGAATGATGACCTAGGTCGGTTTCTCATTAAAGGCCGCTACGATTCTGACAGCCGTGAGTGTTATTGGATTAAAAGTTACGTGGGGGCTCACGATGTGTTTTACCGCGGCTTTCGCGAGGGCAAAGGAATTTGGGGGACGTGGGAAATCGATCCCCGCTTCCGAGGAGGCTTCCATATCTGGCCACGCCAGGCCGATGAAGGGACACAGGAAGAGACATCTGCTGGGTCAGAAGAGCCTGTCGATGCCATCGCCACTGAGGCGGTCACGCAAGGGGCCACGTCCGCAGGAACAGCAGCGGCTGCTGGTGAACAAAAAACTGCGACACCTCACCGATCAAGTGGACAAAGCCCTGCGGCTTTGATAGCCATCAAGGCCTGAATGTCGAATGGCGAGATACGACCCGAATGGCGGTTAGCAGAGCAACGTCATGTTCCTGCTCGGGATGGGCGCGGGGTGACCAAGACGTTCATCTGAACGGTTGGGGGATTACCACAAAGATCGCAAAGATCACAAAGAATTGAAGCAAACAGCGCTCGGACCAAGCCGTTTTTGCGCTCAGAAAACTCCGCCCTTGCCTTCTTTGCGATCTTTGAGTTCTTTGTGGTAAATCCCCCTCGGGCTCCTCGTCGACAATCCTTGTCGAGGCCAGGACTAGTTTCGCATCGTGCGGAGCCTCCGTTGCATGCGTAGGGACCAGCTTTGCATCGTGCGGAACCTCCGTTGCATGCGTCGGAACCAGCTTTGCATCTTGCATCGTGCGGAACCCCCGTTGCATGCGTCGGAACCAGCTTTGCATCGTGCGGAGCCTCTGATGCATGAAACGGGTTACCCGCAACGCAAACGGGCTGTGGACGAGGCAAAATTCCGCCCGCGGATCGCGGACCGAACGGAGTTGTTTTTCAACGCATGCATTGCGATCGGTGCAAAACGGCTGCAACGGACCGATCGCAGCTGCGATCGACTCAAATAAAACTGTCACATCTCCTGAACGCGCCCCTGCGCCCACGCCATCTGTTTCCTGGCTTGCAGGTTACGTCCAAATCTGGATGATGACCTTCTCATCAGTTATGAAGGCCGTTGCGCCATGGCGCGACTTGCTGCAGTTAAGCCGGTTGCCCCGGTTGCTGCTTGCCGCATGGATGGGCTTTGGGCTTCTGCCCCGGGGCCTGGGGGCTGATTGGCCGCAATATCGCGGCTCAAACCACGACGGCATTTCCACCGACCGGATCAAGAGCGACTGGACCGGTGCGATCACAAATCCGGTCTGGCGGTTGCCTGTGCCCAATTGCCTGGGCAGCTTTGCCGTCAGCGGCGGGCGCGCGTTGACACAGACACGCCGGGCCAACAGCGGCGGCAGCCAGGAGTATTGCGTGGCGCTCAATGCCGCGGACGGGACTGAACTTTGGGCAGCGCCGGTGGACCTCGCGAGTTATCCTGAAGGCGGCGTAGGATTTGACGATGGGCCCCGCACGACTCCTGCCATCGACGGCGGGTCCGCGTATGTGTTGACTTCGTACTTGAAGCTCTACCGTTTGAATGTGACCAACGGGACGGTGTTTTGGCGCAAGGATTTATTGATGAGCTACGGGGGCAGCGTGATCGGATGGGAGAACGCGGCCTCTCCAGTCATCGAGGATGGATTGATCTTCGTGAATGCCAATTGCGGGACCAATACGTTAATGGCGCTGCGGACCAGTGACGGCAGCCCGGCTTGGCGATCGCAGAACGAGGCGATGACGCATTCGACTCCGGTGCTGGCCACGATCCATGGAGTGCGCCAGGTTATCTTTGCGACGCAGAGCGGATTGGTGTCATTGGTGCCCAGTTCCGGGGAACTGCTCTGGAAGTTTAGCTATCCCTTTGTCTACGGCACCTGCATCGGTGCCTCTCCGGTGATTTATCAAGACATGGTGTTTGTGGCCGCCGCGCAAGTCTATGACATGGGTTCGGCCGTGGCTCGGATCGATCACACGGAAACCGGCTGGGTCACGACGCAACTTTGGGCCAATATCTCTTTTACCTCGACCTTGTCGAGCCATTGGATGACGCCGGTTTGTCTCAATGGATTTTTGTATGGTCAGTTTGGGAGCCAGCAATTCGACAGCGTGAACGCGCAGCTGAAGTGCGTCGAAATGCAAACCGGGGTGCAGCGTTGGTCGGTCGATGGATTCGGCCGAAGCAGCCCGGTCCTGGTGGATGGCCGCATTGTGTCTTTAACCGAGCGCGGCCAGTTGGTGCAGGTGGTGGCAAACCCTGACGTCTACACCGAGTTAGCGCGCTTCACCGCCATTCCGAATTGGGACGGCAACAGCAACAAATGCTGGAATGTGCCGGCGGTGGCGGACGGTCGCTTTTATGTTCGCAGCACCAGCTACGCGGCGTGCTTCGATCTGGGCATCCCACCGCTTAAGATGGATCCGCCGCAGAATACCGGCCCGGGCCAATTCCGCCTGACCGTGCGCGCGGCGGACGGCAGCGCGCTTGCTTCGGAGCGAGTGGCCGGTTTGGAGGTGCGAGCAAGCACGGACCTGTCCCAGGACCTGGCCGACTGGATGAAGCTTCCCAATTTGCTGGAGCTAAGCGATGGGGTTGTTCGGGTCGACCTGGATCCAGTGGATTCACCGCAGCGATATTTCATCGTGAGGGAGCCCAAGTGAACCCGGCGCATCCGTGCCCGCCAGAAGCTTCACGAGTGCTTGATTAATGAAGGAATGGTTGGACTCCCCCCGCGCTGACCGAGAGTCGGCTTCATTTAGGAAGACGATTGTTGCCTGGTGCTCGAGCGCGGCCTGCCTGGTCGCGTGCCTTGGCTGGGACGCATTGGCTCCGGCGCAAGCTGCCCCGTCCCGAGCGGACCTTCGGAGTCACTGGGCTTTTGCTCCGCTCGTCCGTCCACCCGTGCCGATCTTGTCGGATTCGAGAGGCGGCAAACTTTCGCCCATCGACGCCTTCATCGCCACGGGTCTGGAAAAGGAAGGCCTCGGCTTTTCGGAAGAAGCCGATCGCCGAACGCTACTGCGCCGACTGAGTTACGATCTCACGGGGTTGCCCCCAGAATCCGAGTGGGTGCGCGCGTTTCTCGATCGGCCGGACTCGATCAGTTACGAGACCTTGGTGGAGGGACTGCTTGCTTCGCCCGCGTTTGGCGAGCGCATGGCCGTGTCCTGGCTGGATCTCGTGCGGTATGCGGACACCGTTGGCTTTCACGGTGATTCCGAGTATAGCGTCTGGCCCTACCGCGATTACGTGATCCACGCCTTTAATAGCAACATGCCGTTTGACCGCTTTACGCGGGAACAATTAGGCGGGGACCTGTTACCACAGGCCAGTGAAGACCAAAAGATCGCCTCGGGTTACAATCGGCTGAACCGAATCTCCGCCGAGAGCGGGGTCCAGGACAAAGAATATCGGCTCAAATACGCTGCCGATCGGGTGCGCACGACGGCGACGGCCTGGATGGGCGCCACGCTGGCGTGCGCGGAGTGCCACGATCACAAGTGGGATCCGTATTCCGCCCAGGACTTTTATCGTTTCGCCGCGTTCTTCGCCGATCTGGACGAACAGGGCTATTACGAAGGCGGATTTGAACGAGGTGACTGGGGCCCGCAGTTAAGTCTGCCCTCCTCCGAACAGAGGGCAAAACTCCTGGCCTTGGATGCTGCCATGGCCGAAAGCAGGAGCGTCTTGGACGCGGTGACCGACGCCGCTCTGGCCGAGGGCCGTGAACGTTGGCAGAAAGCGGTCCTGGCGCTGGACAAACAAAGCGGCCTGGGCTGGAACAAAGTGCGCCCGATTCGGATCTCCTCTTCTGGCGGCGCCGATTTTGAAGTGGCGGAGGATTCCAGCGTTCTGGTGAGCGGCCGGCTGGCCGCGGAGGATGATTATACCGTCGTGATTCCCGCCGAACTCAAGCAGGTCAGCGGTTTGCTCCTGGAAGTGCTGAAAAGCGACACCCTGGCCGGAAATGAGATCGCGCGGGCGGGTTCGACCTTTTACATATCGGAGCTTGAGGTGTCGTTCGCTCCCACTCCGGCCCAGTTGGCCGCGCCAGTTCCGGTGGAGATGGCCTGGGCTTCCGCGGAGTTCTCCCAACCGGGACATCCCATCCTGGCGGCTTTGGACCATGACCCAGACACATCCTGGTCGGTGGGAAGCGGGCAACCGAAACAACGAAGGGCGTCCTTTGTTTTTGCCCGGCCGCTGCACGGCGGGCCGGGCGCCGCTTTGATCGTTCGAATTCTCCATGAACGCCGCCGCCCAGGGCAGCACCTTGGTCGATTCTCCCTTGCGCTGGCCTCAGTCGAACGGCCGAGCATCGACCAACTTGGCCTGCCGGGAGACGTTCTGACCGTGCTGCAAATGTCCGCCGCAAAGCGCGTGGAGAAACACCTGCGCCTGCTGACCCGCTATTATCGAGCCATCGCGCCCGAACTGGACGCCGCGCGCGGACGGTTGAATCGCTTGACGACCCAGCGCGATGTCTTGTCGGGATGCATCCCAACAATGTTGGTGGCCCGAGCGACCTCGACGCCGCGCCCAGTCAGGGTGCTCCCGAGGGGCAATTGGATGGATGATTCAGGCAAAGTTGTCAAACCAGCCGTCCCCGAATTTTTCCGCCAACTGGCTACGGAAGATCGAATCGCGACGCGTCTGGATCTGGCTGATTGGTTGGTGGCGCGGGACAACCCGCTGACGGCGCGTGTGTTCGTAAATCGTTTGTGGAAGATGTTTTTCGGTGCGGGGCTCGTGCGCACACTCGATGATCTAGGCATGCAAGGGGAGCGCCCGACCTATCCTGAGTTGCTCGACTGGTTGGCCTGCGAGTTCATGGAACCAGGTGCCGTCGAGGCGCGTCCGGAGCCGGCCCGCGAACCTCCCCACCCTTGGGATATCAAGCACATCGTTCGACTGATCGTCACCTCGCGCGGGTATCGGCAGTCTTCGCTGAGTTCCCCGCTAGTTGCGCAGCGCGATCCGGCGAACCGATGGATCGCTCGGCAATCCTCTTTTCGTTTGGACGCGGAGATGATCCGTGACCGCGCCCTGGCGGTTTCGGGCTTGCTGAACCGGCAAGTGGGCGGACCCAGTGTGCGTCCCTACCAACCGGAGGGGTACTACGCCTCGCTGCATTTTCCGCGGCGTGAATATGTGCCGAGCCAGGGGCCTGATCTGTATCGACGAACACTTTACACACATTGGCAGCGCACTTTCTTGCATCCCGCCTTGTTGGCGTTTGATGCGCCGAGCCGGGAGGAATGCACCGTCGAACGGCCGGTTTCCAACACACCGCTCCAGGCGCTGGTCTTGCTCAACGATCCGACATATGTCGAGGCGGCACGGGTCTTCGCCGAATGTCTCCTGCGCCGATCCGCTTCTGGTTTCGAGGAGCGTCTCGGGTATGCCTTTGCCCAGGCCTTCACCCGGGCGCCGCGGGCCGCAGAAGTGCACTTGTTGGAGGGCTTGTATGAAAGGCAACTCGCTCGCTTCCGAGCAGACCTGACCGCCGCCCGGCAGCTCGCCGGCACGGGGACCCGGCCGGTGCCCGCCGATGTCGACCTGGCCGAGTTGGGTGCCTGGACCGCCGTGACGCGGGCCTTGCTCAATCTTCACGAAGGGATCACACGCTATTGAGACAGAAACGAGAGTTTAATCTGCGCAACCCGCACAGAGGCGGTAGAAGCGCGCCGCACCCTGCAGCGGAACCTCCATCACGTAGAATTCTCCGGACCGGACGGGGGTGATAATTAGCCGCGTCCATGGGCCGGCTGGATCGGTGGCGCTGAACAAGGCAAAGTCCAGTGGGCTCGTGGCAGGCCAGCTCAACAAGCCAACCTCGCCTTGCGCCGCAAGCCGCAAGGGCAGGGATTCGAGGCGTGGCTGCACGTGCACCACCAATCGGCGGGTGACCTGATTGAGCCCGCCGCTGCTGGTGAGCCCATCGTCGAACACCGTGACCTTGACTCCCACCTCCACCCCCAAGCTGGAGTAGGCCGTGAAAGTCAAGGTCGCTTCCGTTCCTGGAGGATTGTAGGTGATCGCCGGCGTGGGAATGGCCACGGGATCGTCCGGCGTCACGACGAAGCTCAGGTGCTCGAGCTCATTGGTGGGGCCGGGACTGATCCCCGTCAAAACCACCGTGGTAAACGCGCCGGCGGTGGCGGTGAGGTCCGCAATGGCATCGAGCGTGGGTGGATCGTCCACGGCCTGGACCGTCAACAAGAAACTCAAGGAGTTGCTGAGCCCCAACGAGTCGGTCGCGACCAAGTTGATCCACGCGGACCCGAAAGCGTTCGGGACTGGAATCAGCCGAAGGACGCGATTGGAACCGGTGCCGGTCAGCACCAGCCCGCTGTCTCCAATGATGGCGGTATTTGAGGAAGATGCCTGCACGGTGACATTGGACACGGAGTCGTCTTGGTCCACGACCAAGAGATCGATTGGTTCGGGTGGGGAATCCTCCAGGGTCATTCGAGGGGCGACTGGGGCGAGGATCGGGCCACCGAGGATGCGCACGACGAAGGAGCGGATTACCTCGTTATTCTCCTGTTCCCCATCGTCTACTTGCACGGTGATCGTTGCTTCGCCGCTCGATCCGGGCTGGGGCGTGAACAGGAGGTTGGCCGCCTTGTTTGGGGTCGTCCACTGGATGGTCGGATGCGGGATAAGCGCGGGATTGCTGGAGGACGCGACCACGATCAGGGCTTGGTCTTCATTGGTGCTCCCCGTCCCAAGACCTTCCAGAGGCACGCGCTGCGGACCGGCGCCGGCGAGCAACCTCAGATCAGGCAGCGCGGAAAGCGTGGGTGGATCATTGACCGGCAGAACCTGGAACAGAAATGAACCGCGGACCGAGGCGGTCCCGTCGCTTACCGTCACGGTCACGGTCGCCGTGCCATTCTGATCGGGAGCGGGGATCAGCGCCATCTGCCGATCTGACCCAGAGCCAGTCAGAACAATTCCCGAGTCCGGTAATAGCCCGGGGTTGGAGGAGACAGCCGTGACAATCAAATCGCGTGTTTCCAGATCGGAGACCTGGAAGGCGAAAGGAGTGGTCGGGACGTCCTCCAGTGTGGTCTGGTCCCGGAGGTTAAGAATGGATGGTGCATCATTGACAGGCAGAACGGTGACGACAAAGGAGTTGGTGGTGATGGCGATCCCGTCGGTGACCATCACAAAGATCGTGGCCGTTCCGTAGCGATCGCGGTCCGGAGTGAATTGAAGCGTGCGCTCTGCTCCGCTGCCATCCAGCACGAGGTTGGAGTCAGGAATCAAGGCCGGGTTGCTGGACTGGGCGGCCACCTGCAAGCTCTCCACGCGTTGTTCCGGGTCTCCAATCCGAAAAGTCAGGAGAGGCCCCGGCGTATCTTCCAGCACCGTCTGATCGGCAAGGGCTGAGATCGTCGGCGGATCGTTCACGGGGCGGACGGTCAAGGTGAAGGAAACGCTGCGCAGACCGAACGAGGCGTCTTGGACTTCCAACGTGATCCCAGCGGTGCCAAAGCGGTTGGGCAACGGCACCAAAGAAATGGTGCGGTTGGTGCCGGTGCCGGCCAGCGTGATGTTCTGGTTGGGCAGCAGATCAGGATTGCTGGAAAAAGCGCGCACGATCAGTTCGGTGACAGGGGATTCGGCGTCACGGATCGTGAAAGCGATCGGCCCGGTCGCACCATCTTCATTGATGGTTTGGTCCGGGATCGCGGACGCGACTGGCAGGGTGTTGCCGGTCGCCTGAATCAGGACCAGAAACGTGCGTGTGACTTCCTGCGGCGGGACCCCGTTATCACTCACTTTCACGGTGACCAGGGAAGAACCGGTCCGGTTCGACGCCGGACGGAGCGTCAGGCTTCCGGTGGCGGAGGGACTGGTGTAGTTCACCGTGGGATTAGGCAGCAGCGAGAGGTTGGTCGAAGTGGCCGTGATGGTGAGCGTTTGGGTTTCATTGGACGCTCCTGGCGAAATGCCGGAAAGCGGAATGACATAACTGGAGTTGCCCGCGGCCGAGTTCGTCTGGAAATCCGGGACCGGATTGAGTTGGGGCCGATCATTGTCGGGGCGCACATCAAACCGGAAGGAGGTGGAGGAAGTATCGACGCCGTCCCTCACCGTCAACGTAATCTGCGCCCTCCCCACTTGGTTGGAGGCCGGGATCAAGGTCAATGTGCGGGCCTGACCTGCTCCGTTCCAAACCAGATTTGTGTTGGGAATCAAGCTGGGGTTGTCCGAGGACACGGTCAGGATGGGCGCGATGCCCGCGTCCTGAAACGACACGATTCTGACCAGCAAACTTAAGGGTGTGTCTTCGACGGTTTGTTGGTCGGGGATGGGCAGAAAACTGACGGGGATTTTGGCCGGTCGCACCAGCACCGAAAAGGAACGAGTGACCCGATTGGACTGAGGCTGGCCGTCATCCACGGTCACCTGAACCAGGGCGGACCCGGTCGCCCCCGCGGCCGGGCGAAGACGGAGCGAGCCCGTGGAGTTCGGACTGAGGTACGTCACGGAGGGATTGGGGATCAGTTGTGGATTGCTCGAGACGGCACTGACCGACAAGGTCTGGCTTTCGCCGCCTCCGGCCGTGATCGAACTCAACGGCACCAACACATCACCGGCGTCCTGATCAAGAACAAGATTGGGCAGCGGCTCCAGCGTGGGCGGATCGTTAACCGCCCGGACCGTGACCCGGAAGGTGATGGAGCTTGTCTGGGGTCGTTGGTCCGCGACGCGCACCGTGATGGTGGCGGCACCGGACTGATCACGGTTTGGAATAATGCTCAACGTGCGGACCCGGCCCTGACCGCTGAACGCCAATCCAGTGTCGGTGATCAGGTTTGTATTGGAAGAGAATGCAACGATCTCAAGCTGTTGGTCCGGCGTTTCACGATCGCCGACCACGATGGGAATGGGACCGATCCGGCCGTCCTCGTCGATCGTGAAATCCGGCACACTCGAAATCGTGGGCGGCTTGTCCACGGCGTTGACGGTGACTCGAAAGCTCCGCGAACTCGCGGCGCCCTTCCCGTTGGCGAGGGTGACGGTGACCTGAGCCACGCCGACTTGATCGGGCTTCGGGGTCAAAGTGATCGTTCGGGTTCTGCTCTCACCGCCCAACTGCAGCCCGGAGGGAGCAAACAGAGCGGAATTATCACTGCCCGCCGCCAGGGCCCAAGGGCCGTTGGGCCTCTCTGAATCCGTGATGGTCAGGGGCAAGGTTAATTGGCCGTCTTCGTTTAGGTTGACGTCAGGCAGTGCGGAGAGAGTGGGCCCTTGATCGGGCGAGAGCACCGTGAGGGCCAAATCGGCCGCGCTGCGTGTTCCGGTCTGATCCAGGGCCTGCACGTGGATCAGAGCCGTTCCCACTTGATCGGGTTGGGGCATCAGGACCAACACATAATCCGACCCATTCTCGTGTTGAACCTGGAGTCCACGCGCCGGCAGGAGCAGCGGATTGCTGGAATAAGCCGTCACGTCGAGGCGGCCCGAGGCCCCAGCGTCTTGGGTTACCGAAAAAGGCACCACCGCGTTGTGGCCCTGCGTTAAGGTGAGATGGTCAGGCAAAATGACTCGGAGCAAATCGTGGACAGAGATCACGGTGACCGCGAACTGTTGGCTGATACGATTATTCGTGGCTCCGTCATCGGTGACGACCACTTTGATGATGGCCGTGCCATGCATGCCCGGCACGGGCTGGAAGCTGAGTAGAGCGGTCGTATCGGGAGGACTGTAATAGACGGGCGGATCAGGAATCAGGCTGGGGTTGCTGGACCATGCCGTGAGGGTAAGGCGCTGGTCTTCATCCTGAAAACCGGGGGACAAACCCGTCAGGACGACCGTCTGGGGGTCGGCATCCTCGGAAACGGCCACCGCGCCAATCGGGTCCAGAGTAGGTGGGGAGTTGGAGAGGCCCAGAGTGGGGACAAAGGATCGGTTTGTCGTCAGGAGCAGCGCATCCAGCAAAGTATACGCTTCACGACCCCGAAAGCTGAGGGTATGCGTGCCGGCGCTTAAGGTAAGGACGCTGGGCCCAGGCACCGGACGGGCGTTGAGCCGTGTCCACTGCCAGCTGTTCCCGGGCGTGGCTTCCAGAAGGGTGTCATAAATGCTCTCAGGCCCATCATCGACGGAGACGAAAAATGAGTCGAGGCTGGCGGCGGCTGAAAGAATCCGGCACCAGACCAGCCAATCCCCGTCGCTCGCCAGCTCAACGCGGAACGTGCCCGCGCCCCGGTTGCCCAGTTGGGTGAAGATATAACCCCCCTGCAGCGCTTTGGGGTGCGTGCCCCAGGCCATGGGCGCGGTCAGGTCTCCCGACTCGGCTTCGATCAAAACGGACGGATCTTCGTTCGTGTGGACGTTCAGCGTGAAGCTGCGGCGGGTCAGATTATTCTCAGCCTGCCCGTCGTCGGCGATGACCGTGACGATGGCCGAGCCTTCCACGTCCCGGGCGGGCGCAAATCGCAGGAGCGTTCCCATGGCAGGATCATAGTCCACCGCCAGGGCCGCCAAAAACTGAGGTGGATTCACGTTGGCCGTCAGACGGACTGCCTCGGTTTCATTGCTGGCTCCGGCAGTAACTCCCGGCAGCAGTCGGAGCTGTGGTCCGGAGTTGGCCCGGATGGTGAAACTGGCAATGGGATCCAAGCCAGGCGGATCGTTCACTGCGGTGACCATTAGCGTGAAGGTGTTGGTGACGCTGTGTCCATCCAGGTCGGTGGCCACAATTTTCACCACGGCTTCACCCCACTCATCCGCGCGCGGGTCCAGAATTAGCGTGCGCAGGGCGTCGTTTCCCACGATCGTGAGGGAGGTGTCGGGCACCAGGCGCTCATTGAGGGAATGGACTGTCAGGCCGACGGTGGAGGCAGGGCTATCGGGGTCGTCGATGCGGAGGCTGACCACAGCGCGGCTGTCTTCGGCAATGGTGGCGGCATCAGGATTCGAGAGGCTGGGAGGAAAATCCGTTGGGACGATCGTGATGCGAGCCACCTCGGAGGTGACGCTGCCGACCAGATTACTGACGACGAGAAAGTACTTGCCCCCGTCGCGGCGTTGGGCTTGGGGCACGTTCCACGTTTCGGAGTCCGCGCCGGAGATCGGGATTCCATCATGATACCACTGCAGCAGGAGTGGTTCGGAACCGGCCGTGATGCTGGCGGAGACAGTCAAAGCCGAATTTTGCGTGAGCGTAAGGCTGGCCGGAGCGGAGCCGAGTTGGGGCGGAATCGGGACGGTGGAGTAAATGTCGACGAAGCAAAGTTTGTTCTCGGACGCCAAGGGCCCGGACTGGAGGGTGACTCGGCGGTCTTCGACCAGGATGGTGTTGGTGAATTGCAACCAGCGCGCAGGTTCGCCGCGGTAAAGGCGGGTTAATCCGCCTTCCACTTCAAACTGGGCGGCTACTTCGGTTTCCCAGGGATCACCGGCCACCAGCCGAATGGAATAGAACCCATTGGGGACTTCCGCCTCCCAGATTCGGGCGAGAGATCCGGCCGGCCTGGCGGCAAAGGGGATGAACGCGTCGTAGCGTTCGTCAGGAGACAACGGTGAATGGCGGGAGACCGCAGTGAAGCCGGTGTTGGTGTTCCAACCGTAACGTATGCTGTTCGTCTGTGTGTCGAACCGATCCCCGTAATCGCTAAGATAGCCGGCGACCTCGCTGACTTCTCCGGTGGCCAGTGGCGGCCGGAAGCGGACGTTCAGCCCGAACTGCGGCGTGGATGCGTGTGCCAAGTCGGAAGGTAAGGATTCACCGGCGACGTTGCGGGCTCTCACTCGGAAGGTGTAATCGGCCGGGCCGATCAAACCGGTGACCAGGCTGCGGCGCTGCGATCCTGGGACCGACTGCCGCGAAGAGAAATCACCGCCGTTCGTTGCCCACTCGATGAGAAATTCATCCACCACAGGTTCATTGAGCGTCCAGCTGAGCTGGATCACTCGAGCCGCCAGCAGGCTGGCTTCGAAAGGCGCGGGGCGACCAGGGGCGAGAATCACACTGGCCTGCGAGGAATGGCCGCTTTCCTGCCCGGCGGGGTCCCGCGCCGACACCACATAATAATAGGCATGTCCACTGGCGGCCGTTGTGTCCAGGAACACCAAGTCCACCAAATCATCGGCAATGATGGAGTAGGGACCGCCGCTGACTTCGGCGCGCTTCACCCGGTAGGTGACGGGCCCACCCAGGCCGGTCCAACTCAATCCCACCCCGTCCGCCTTGGACTGCGCCTGCAGAGCGCGCGGCCCCAGGGCCGGCGTGGCCGCCGTTTCAAGCGAACGTTTGCTCTCCCCTTGGGGAGTAAGAATGGACACCGCGTAATAATAGGTGTGGGAATTGGTCACCTGCTCATCCACCCAATGGATGGTGAGATTGGTTTTCACTGACAGGTAAGGGCCGCCGGAATGGGCGGCGCGTTTGACCACGTAGCCCAATGCTTCGCTCGCAGCCAGCCAGGTCAGGCCCACATAACCATTGCCGTTGAGCGCTGTGACCTCCGTCGGAGTGGTCCATAAAGTCGGATCGGACGGTTCTCCTTCATAACGGAAGAGGTTATAAGCCCTGACGGCGAAACGATAGGTGACGGCCGGTAGCGGCAGGGTGATCGTGATCTGGGCGTTCGTGGCTGCGTCGATCGAGCTGGTCTGAGTGCTGTCAGAGAAGTAGAGAATGTAACCGACGGCGTTGGTGTCGTTGGGTGGATCCCACCGCAATTCCACTGGGATGTCCGCCCGCGCGGCCGCCAGAGAGGCCACCCAAAGAAGAGCGAACGAGATCCGGGACAGAGAAACGCCGGACCGCGCGCGTGACTGGGTTTTTGGTTTGTAAGCACCCATCGCATGACAGGTTGCCTCCTTGCAACGCGCCCGTGCTGGCACACAACTTCCCTAGGGTGGAATAGCACGGGTACGCTTAGGAGAATACCGATCCGGTTGGTCTTGACCAGCAAGAAGTGCGGTGGCGGCGCTTTGTAACAAAGAGCGAAGGGCGGCGCGGCGTGCGACGGTCCCCGCGGACACGGCACGCCGCGCGGCTACTTTCGTGCTGTATTTCCAAGATCCAGTTTGGGCATCCTCCGCCCATGCATTCAGGGCTCAAACGGGTTGTTCTGGTTGCGGCGCTGCTCACATTCTCGCCGCGGTGGACCCTCGCTGAAGATTCACGGTGGAGTGCCGGAGTGCGACACGGTTTCTCCGCGACCAGCTACGATGATCCTTTCCATCAAACGGAGCTGTTCGGGATCTTGGATTTGCCTCACCACCCGCCGTGGCGTTTTGCCACCGACTCCGGCTGGTACATCCAGAGCCGGGTGATTGGTTCGGCGGGTGCGCTGAGCGGTCAGAATCAAACCGGATTTGTTGGCAGCCTGGGGGCAAGCATCATCTTCGGCCAAAAACATTTTCCCCTTTATCTCGACACCGGCATCAGCCCGACCTTCCTGAGTCGCGATGAGTTCGGCAGTGTGAACTTTGGGATGCCGTACCAGTTTACCACCTACGGCGGCTTGTACCTGCGCTACGCGCGGATCTCGGTCGGCTACCGGTTCCAGCACATGTCCAATGCCCATCTCGCAGAGCCGAATCCAGGGCTGGACCTGCACGTGATCGGCATCACCTATCATTTCTAACTAACCCGCGTTTGCGCGCCAATCATCTCCGGCGCCCGGTTGTCTGCTCGCGGGTCGTTACTTGCGCCGCGCCACTAACAAGAGGTTGTCTCCCAGCTGCAGCGCCGTCAGGAGTCGTTCCGTCAGCCAATAACCTAATCGGAACGGCAAAAGCAGCCCGCTTTGTTTCCAAGCGTTCGTGCGCTTGAGCAGGCGAGCCCGTTCCGCCGGCGGCACGAACCCGCCCCGACCGCGCCGCCAATCCTGCCACAGAACCACCGGGTTAAAATGCGAAGACTTCAGGCGGACGATTTCCCACGCCCGCTCCCGATCCAGCAACCGTTGCAGGGTGCCCCGATGAAAATAATTCAAATGCTCCGGCATCAGATAACGATAGCGGTCCCGCAGCCAGCGCGCCGCCAACGAGCCCATGTTTGGCACCAGCAAAAAGCAATGGCCGCCAGGCCGCACCAATGAGGCCGCCTTGACCAGAAACTGCTTCGGTTCGGCCAGGTGTTCCAAAACCGCCCAAAAGGTGACTGCATCAAATTGTGTCTGGCCAAAGTCATGGTCCAAAAACGTGGCGCGCAGCACAGGGATGCCCTGGCTCGCTGCGTAATCCAAGGCCGGGCCGGCGACGTCGGTGCCCAGAACCTGATAAGAGCCGGGGAACTTTTGCTGCAGCTGACGCAGAAATGCGCCCGTCGAGCAGCCCACATCCAGAACATCTCCGGATGGGCAATGCCGCCGGAACACCCGCAGCTCGCGCGTAAAGCGGACGGGCGAGTAATCGCCTTCCAACTTATCTGGAGCAAGATAGAAAGGCGTGGCGAGCTCTTCGTAAAAAGTGCCAGCCAGGTAACGTTCCTCGACCGGGTTGGCGAAGAGCATGCCGCATCGCGAACAACGCACGATGCGCAACGGGCCTTTGGCCAAATACGGTTCGCCCCGCTCCGTGGCACAGACCGGGCACCGTCGCCATACCCGCGAAGCTGCCGGCGCGGATTTCATCGAGTCAACTCCAGTTCCAGCTGAACCGGTTTGGGCGCGCGGCTGACCACCCGGGATTGGCCCCAAAGCGCATCCCGCAAGCCGGACGACCGTTCGGCCCGCCGCCCTACCGCCGTCCGGAAGATCGGCTCGGACAACCAAAGCTCCAACCTTTTGGTGGCCCGGGTGACGCCTGTGTAAATCAGTTCGCGCGTGAGCACCGGCACGGGGCGGTCCGGCAACAGGAGCAGGACGTTCTCGAACTCGCTGCCTTGACTCTTATGCACGGTCATGGCGAACACGGTTTCGTGCGCGGGTAGGCGGGCCGGAGGAACGCAGCGCAGGCTGCCGTCTCCGCTCAGAAACCAGGCGCGCGGCCGACTGCCGTCGGGCAGAATCACGCCGACGTCGCCGTTGAATAATCCCAGCGTAGAGTCATTGCGTGTGATCAGGATGGGCCGGCCGGAATACCAAGGCCCGGTCGGATCAATCAAACTGGCTCCGCCGAGAATGGTTTCGACCAGCGCGTTGAGTTCCTGAGTTCCGTAAGGTCCAA
>DATLUX010000433.1:0-3207 GCA_035577805.1 Verrucomicrobiia bacterium | reverse complement strand
CTTCAACGCGGATGGTGTCTTGGCCCGGCACGTCAAAATCTCCGGTTCGTTGCTCGTGATCAGGACCGTATGCTCAAAATGAGCGGACAGTTCACCATCTTTGGTAACCACTGTCCAGCCGTCTTTCAGAACATCCACGGCCGGGCCCCCGGCGTTTACCATCGGCTCGATCGCCAGGGTCAGACCCGGCACCAACAGCTCCGACGGCCCGCCATCATCAAAGTTCGGCACCTGCGGATCCTCGTGCATCGACCGCCCGACGCCATGGCCAACAAACTCGCGCACAACGCTGTAGCCATTGTTTTCCACATGGCCCTGGATGGCCCGGGAGATGTCCGCCACATGCTTTCCCGGATGGGCCTGGGCAATGCCTAAGTATAAGGCCTGTTCGGTGACATCCATCAACCGCTGCGCTTCCACGCTGCAACCCCCCACCGCCACCGTGCGGGCGGTATCCCCGATAAACCCCTGGTAAACCACGCCCACGTCCAGGCTGACAATGTCGCCAAACGCCAGTCGCCGCTCGCTGGCCAACCCGTGCACCACTTGTTCATTAACCGAGATGCACAGGTAACGGGGAAACTTCTTATACCCCAGGAACGCGCTCTTCACTCCGTAATGGCGCATCCGTCCAGCGGCATACTCGTCGACCTGCCGGGTCGTGATGCCCGGCTGGATGAATTCGCAAACCTCATCCAGCACGGTCTGAGCGATCACGCAGGCCGGCCGCATCAAGGCTAGGTCTTGCTCGGTTTTGAGCACGATCTTCGGCTTCAACCACCGCGGCATCGGAACTAAAAGCGCCCCCGCAGACGGCCCTTTTTGAGGAAGCCGTCATAGTGGCGCATCAAGAGATGCGATTCCATCTGGCGCATCGTATCGAGCATCACCCCGACCAGGATGAGGATACTGGTGCCCCCGAAGAACGTGGCCACCGGGAACGGGACTCCCAGGGCCTGGTTCAACAGGATGGGGATGGTGGCGATCACCGTCAGGAACACGGCCCCGGCCAGGGTGATCCGGCTCATGGCGTTGTGCAGGTAATCACTGGTGGCCTGTCCGGGCCGGACGCCTGGAATGTAACCGCCGTATTTCTTCAGATCATCGGCGATCTGGATCTCATTAAATTGCGTGGCCACCCAGAAGTATGAGAAGAACAAGATCATCATCGCATACAGCACCATGTAGAGCCCCGCGCCTTCGTTGAGATGCTTGTTGGCCAAAGAACTTAAAAACGGAATCCGATAGGTGCTTCCCGCAAACTGCAGCGCTTTCTGCGGAAACATCAGGATCGCCTGGGCAAAAATGATCGGCATCACCCCAGCGTAATTGACCCGCAACGGCATGAAGGAACTGCCCGCCGGCACGATCTTGCGGCCCACCGCCCGCTGCGCGTATTGCACCGCCACCTTACGCTGGGCCTGGGTCACCGCAATCACACCGGCGATCACCCCAAACAACAACAGGATCATCACGATGGCATGAAAGAAATTAAACCGGGCATCGGCTCCCTCCACGCTGATGAACATGTCGCCCAACGCGATGGTCGCCTGTGGCAAACGCGCCAGAATACCGATGCTGATCACCAGGGAAATGCCGTTGCCAATCCCGCGTTCGGTGATCTGTTCGCCCAGCCACATCAACAGCAGCGTCGCGGTCGTGAGGATGATGACCGTCTCAATGCGATACCACCAGACGGCGCCCCGCATGCTCGTGGTTAGAAGATCTCCGGTGAACTGGGGGAACAGGTTGCTGGCGTGTTCCCATCCCACCGCCATGAACAATCCCTGGCCCAGGCAAAGCAGCACGGTCAAATAACGTCCATACTGGATGATCTTGGCCCGCCCGCCTTCCTCCCGCGCCAGTTTGGACAGACGCGGCACGACGGCGGTCAAAAGCTGCAGAATGATGGTGGCGCTGATGTAAGGCATGATGCCCAAGGCGCCCACCGCGCAGCGTTCCAGCGCCCCGCCGGTGAACATGCTGTACATGCCCAGCAAACCCGCGCCATCCTTCTTCCGGGACATCTGGTCGAAATAATCGGCCAGGGCGGCTCCATCCAGGCCCGGGATGGGAACCATGGCCGTCACCCGACAGATCGCCAGCACTACCAGCGTAAAGAGGATGCGGGACTTCAGTTCGGGAATCTTGAAACAATTCGCGAACGTATTGGCAATGTTGGCAAGCATGAGGGGAAAACCCGCCTAACGAGCGGCTGGCTGGACTTTTTTCACCGCGATCACCTCGCAGGCACCGCCCTGGGCCTCAATTTTGGACTTGGCCGACGCACTAAAAGCGTGCGCTCTGACAGTCAGTTTCTTGGTCAATTCACCGTCGCCAAGGATCTTGATGCGCTCGACCGGGCCATTGGCCAGACCGGCGCCGCGAAGGTCGTCCACGCCTACGTTGGCGCCGTTCTCAAAGCGGTTGAGGGCCTCGAGGTTGACGGCCGTGTAGCGCGTGCTGTGACGGGCATTGTTAAAGCCACGCTTGGGGATGCGCCGGATCAAGGGCATCTGGCCGCCCTCGAAACCGATGCGAATGGAACTGCCCGAACGCGCCGTCTGGCCTTTCCCGCCGCGACCGCTGGTCTTGCCATGGCCGCTGGATTCGCCTTGACCGAGACGTTTCCGGCGATGTTTGGCTCCGGGACGTGGTTTAAGATCGTGTAGACGCATAGGAAGGTTAGGCAACGGCCGTGGGGCTCACCGCCGCCGGCGCCGGCGGCGGCCGCCGCATGGCCAGCCCGCGGCCCTTGTAAATGTCTTCACGCAGACGCAGCTGACGCAAGGCCTCCAGGGTGGCTTTCACCACATTGGCGGCATTCTTCGAGCCCAGCGATTTGCTGAGCACATCCTTCACCCCCGCCGATTCCAATACGGCGCGCACTGTCTTGCCCGCGATCACACCGGTGCCCGGCGAGGCCGGACGCAGTAGGATGTGAGCGCCGCAGAAGCGGGAGACAACCTCGTGCGGGATGGTGTGGTCTTTCAGAGACACCGATACCATGCGATTCCGGGCGATCTCGCCTCCTTTACGGATGGCGTCCGCCACTTCGCCGCCTTTGCCTAATCCCAATCCAACCCGCCCACGCTTGTCGCCAACCACGACCAGGGCGCTGAAACTGAACCGGCGCCCGCCCTTGACCACTTTGGCCGAACGATTGATAAACACAACCTTCTCGGAAAGTTCGGGTTCGCCCTTGCC
>DATLUX010000432.1:0-12956 GCA_035577805.1 Verrucomicrobiia bacterium | reverse complement strand
AGGTAGCAGCCGACGTCAGGAGGCCTGCCCTGAGCTTGTCGAAGGGGCTCACTCTACCCCAATGCGTTCTCCGGGAAAAAGATCAGAGCCTCGTGACCTCGGCTGCTCCATGAGATCGGGTTGGGTTCTTGGGGCCAATGCGCATCCGAAATTTCGGAGGTCGAAGCTCTCCATGAAATGGAACGCGTTTATCCTGCTCTTATCTCTGTGTTTCTGGCCGCACGACGCTGCCCGCGCCGCCACCAGCACCAACGCGGCCAACCCAACCAAGGCCACCAGCGCGGCGAGCGTGACCAACGCGGCCAACCCGGCGCAACTCGTTTACAACTCAAAAACCACGCTGGACGCCTATAACAGTGTCGGACGCAAGGACCCCAAGTGGGACGCCGATGCCCGGAAATGTCTAAGGGCCTATGCCCAGCTTTGTTCCTGGACCAATGACGTCCCAACGGAACTGATTCAGGAAGTGCGAACCAATCTGGCGCGCGCCATGACCCTGGGCTGCGACGATCCGTTTATGCGCTATCTGCACTTTCGCTTTGAAGATCCAGACATCGGCGATGCTTCGGCCTACCGGGCCGTCGCTTCGGATCTGCAACAAAGCAAGTACCCGGACATCCGCAAGTTTTACGCGACCATGCTGGCCGAAGACGCCTATTTATCGGCCGCGCCCCGGCGCTCCGAGCTGGCGGTCATCTTGGGGGCGGCCACCTCCTTTTTAGGCAAAGCTTTGGATGACCCAACCATCCCGCTGAAGGAAGCCGATGACGCCTGCAACCTTCTGATGACCCGGACCACCGATGCCGACCCCAAACCGTGGCGGCGTTATCAGATCCTCGAGCCCGGGCTCACCAATCGGTGGAAGGGCACGACCATGAGTTTATTGGCCAAAGGACGCGGCCTCATTTCCTATGCATGGCAAGCGCGCGGAAGCGGCTTTGCGGACACCGTCTCAGAGACAGGCTGGAAGCTGATGGATGAACGGATGAACCTCGCGGCCGACACCTTGGAATCCGCTTGGAAAGCCGACCCGCACGACGCGCGCATTTGTGTCGAGATGATGTGGGTGGAACTGGCCCAGAACAGAGGACGCGACCGCATGGAACTGTGGTTCCAACGCGGAATGAAGATTGACCCGGGCAATCGCGAGCTTTGCAACGCCAAACTGGAATATCTCCGCCCTCGTTGGCATGGCAGCCTGAAGGAAATGATCGCCTTCGGTCGGGAATGCACGGTCAAGACCAATGTCGGCTGCCGCCTGCATCTGATGTTGTCTGATGCGCATTTCGAGGCGTCCAGGGAGATCATGGATGACACCGAACGCGCCGCCTATTGGAAGAAGCCGAATGTGTGGCCCGATATCCAATTCACGTTCGAAAAGTTTTTTGAGCTGCACCCGGAGGAGGTCGGGTATCGGCATAACTACGCCCGCTACGCCACTTGGTGCAGTCAATGGCCGGAGTTCTTGAAGCAAGTGAAGCTGTTCCCTGACACTAATTATGCGTATTTCGGAGGCTCGGAAAAATTTAATGGCCTCGTCAAAACCGCCGAGGAACAGGTCAAGAAACAGCCGCGCTGAAGTGCTGGGGAAACTCCCTCTCCCCTCAACGGGGAGAGGGCGGGGTGAGGGGTGAGAAGGGCGCAAAGTGCTCGCTCTTCAGCCGTTGGATCAATTCCCACGTCGGCGCGCCCGTGGACACGCTGGGGCTAGGGCCTGCCCTGAGCGCGGTCCGGGCGCTCTGTACTTTCAAAATGTCGGGCCTGGTGATAATGCTCGTCTGTGAAACGCGCCGTGTGCATGGGGCTGGCCGTGGGCTTGGCCGCGGTCGGGTTGGGCTGGTGGCTCGCGCGCATCGGAGTGATGCCGATCGAGAAGGTCGTTCCTGTGCAGCCGGCCTCCAACCCAAGCCCGCCCCCAGCCGCCCGCCAAAAGCCGCCGCCGCCCGATGCACTGGAAATTCCCAGACCGCAAGGCCCCTCATCGCTGCCCAGGCCGCCCGCGCCACCCACGCGACCAGCGCTACCAGTGCCAGCTTCGCCTTTTGGCGACAATCCGCCCCAGGAAATCGCCGGCATTGGCGCCGCGCTGAACATGAAAGCCGGCGAACTCGAAATCATGAGCGTTCTTCCCGGCTCACCCGCCGAACGAGCCGGCCTCCCGCCCGGTTGGCTCGTGGACAAGGTAGACGGAACTTCCATGCGCGATCGGCCCCTGGTTGAATGCGTCCAACTCATTCGCGGTCCCGTCGGAACCAAGATCAAACTGGACCTGATCGATCCGCAAACCAACGAACGCAAAACCTACGAAGTAATCCGAGAACGGATTCAACTCAATCGCTGACCCGCCCGATCCGATCACACGCCGAATTAAGATCGAGCAGGCCATGATCGGCACCTGACACTTCTGTCCCCGGCTCAGCGCAGCAATTCCTCCGTATTGGGCAGCGCATCGACCCAGCGTTGGTGGACATCGAGATAAGTCGAGCGGTAGAGCGCATCCACATCGGCCGGGGCCATAAAACTGGACGAGAACCCGGGCCGGGCCGGGTCGAGGACCAAACGCGACACTTGGATAAAATGCGCGATTAACTGGCGCGGATCTTCGTCGCCCACCGCGATCCGCACCGTCGTGGGGGTGATACCGGCCTCGCGCAATTCCTCCGGCCCCATCTCCGAATGACTGGTGAGGCCCGGGCAAAGGATGACGGTGTTCGCTTGTCCGAGGGAGACCTGGTGGCCGAAGGCGGGTTCCAGGCAATCGAAGAACCGCGTGAAGGTGATCCGGTCGAGCTGAGCGCGCTCGAAATCAATGGTGAACAGCGGCGCGGGTAATCCGAGGCGCAGACTTCGCTGGCGGAGCGCGGCGTTTTCGTTGTCGTCGAGGGCATGGCTCTTGACGTGCAAGAGCGGGTGGCTGGCTAGAAAACGTGCCAGGACAATCGTGCTGATGGTCTTGCGCAACATGCGCATTTCCAGCGTGCGCGAGCCGTTGATCACTTCGAAAGCTTTGTCTGCGTCCAGAAAGGCGCCCTTTACGTAAAACACGTTCCAGAACAGCGTCTCATCCCAGCGATACGTCACCGAACGCCCGGAAAGGTCATGGGTGGAAGCTGATTGGCCTTTGGGCACGAACATGCGTTCGTTGCGGGCGATGACCACGCCGGCAGTGGTCGTGCCGGTGCCCGTAATATCTTTGGTGTAACTGTGGATAAGGAAATCGGGCCGTTCGGCAGGATGTTCCCGGCAGAGCGGCTGGCAGAGAAAAGGGGTTGCTATCGTGGAATCGAGGATAACCGTCAACCCTTCCTCATGAGCGGTCGCGCAGATCGCCGGAACGTCCAGAACATAACCGTGGGGGTTGCACGGCGATTCGAGGTAAACGTAGATCTGTTTGCCCGCCTGCACGCGATCCTGGAACTCAGTTCGCACCTGCGCCAGGCCGCGGCGGAAATCCTCCAGCTCGCAACCATCGAAGAAGCGCACCCCCACATCGAGATTGGCTGGTTTTTGAAACCAATCGTGCAACAACTGAAAGGCGCCTCCGTAAATGTTGCGGGAACTGAGGATGATGTCCTGGTAACCGACCAGGTGGCTTAAGGTCGCATCGATCGCGGCCATGCCCGAGTTGAAGTTCCAAGCCATGTGTTCGCCCGCCAGCGGACCGCACTCCAAATCCACGATATGATTGGCCAGCGAGATCGAGGTGGGATTCAGCAGACGCGAGTAAACTTCCAACAACGGTTCGCGTCCCTGAAAAGCGTCATCGATCCATTCAGTGCACGCGTAAAGGTACGTGGCGGTGCGCGCGATGACCGGCGTGGACGAAAAGATGGCAGTGACGTTATCGAAGATCGGGTATGGCCCTTTGACCAGGCGACTGGATTGCCCTTCCACCAACGACTGGTAAGTCTGCCGAAACGGGTTCTGGAGCGTGTCCAACAGTTTGGCCAGCTGAAAGCAGAGGAACTTTTTCGCATTAAAGGCGGCGATGCGTTCGCGGCGATCGAGCCGGCTCAATTCACGGATGGTCAGGTCCCACAGCTGGTGCATCTCGACGCTGGCTCCATAGATGTGGGCGGCCAGGCGGCCGAGCGTGCGGCCCAGCTCGGTCTTCGGGTCGATGGCGAAATGAGCCAGTTGCTCCGCCACCAGGCCGGGAATATCCACGGCCTGCGAACTGGAACGACGGGGACTGAGCTGGCGGGCGTGGCCGAAGTCAGGTTCGGATGGCATCTGGTTAGATTCCAAGCTCGCGCTTCACTTCGGCAAAGGCTTGCAGCGCGAAATCCAGATCCGCCCGCGTATGGGCTGCGGACACCTGCGTGCGAATCCGCGCTTTCCCTTGCGGCACGACCGGATACGAAAAGCCGACCACATAAACACCGTGCGCCAGCATGGCTTCGGCGAATCGTTGCGCGAGCGCCGCGTCTCCCAATAGGATCGGGATGATCGGATGTTCCCCGGGAACGATCTGGAATCCCAACTTCGCCAGTTGTTCGCGAAAATACTTTGCGTTGCCCGCCAGCCGGTCGCGGAGTTCGGTGGAGCCGGACAACAGCTCAAGGGCTTTGATGGAACCGGCCACGATGGCGGGCGCCACCGTGTTCGAGAACAGATATGGCCGCGACCGTTGGCGCAAGTAGGCGATGATCTCCCGGCGCCCGCTCGTGTAACCGCCACTGGCGCCGCCCAACGCCTTGCCCAACGTGCCGGTGAGAATATCCACACGATCCATCACCTGATGGAACTCGTGGGTGCCGCGTCCCTGGCGGCCCATGAACCCCACCGCATGCGAATCATCCACCATCACCAACGCGTCGTGTTTCTGCGCGAGATCGCAGATCGCCGGCAGGTTGGCCAGGATGCCGTCCATGGAAAAGACGCCGTCGGTGGCGATGAGACGGAACCGCGCGCCCTTTGCTTCTTCCAGCCGCGCCGCCAGTTCTGTCATGTCATTGTTCCGATAGCGATAGCGCTGGGCTTTGCAGAGGCGAATGCCGTCGATGATGCTGGCGTGATTCAATTCGTCGGAGATGATCGCGTCTTCGGCGCCCAGGAGTGTTTCGAAGAGCCCGGTGTTGGCGTCGAAGCAGGAGCTGTACAAAATGGTGTCAGCCGTCCCGAGGAACTCGCTCAGTTTCCATTCCAATTCCTTGTGTGGCGCCTGCGTGCCGCAGATGAACCGCACGGAAGCCAGGCCATAGCCCCACCGGTCCAGGCCTGCGCGCGCGGCTTGAGCCACCGCCGGATGCTGCGCGAGGCCCAGATAATTATTGGCGCATAAGTTCAGGACTTCCGGCCCCTGGGCCACACGGATGCGGGTTGCTTGCGCCGTACTGATGACGCGTTCTCCTTTTTCCAGGCCGGCCTGGCGAATCTCGTTCAGTTGTGCAGCCAGATGTTTGAGGAACCGGTTCATGCAATGGTCAATGCTTGGTACTCCGTGCTCGGTGCCTGGCGAAGATCTCCCTCTCCCCTTAACGGGGAGAGGGCGGGGTGAGGGGTGAGAACGGCAGAGAATGTCCCAACGTCGAAGTCAGTGCCAACTTTCATTGGTTTCAATCCGTGACCCTCGCTGCGGGCATCGAATTGGACTAATGCGTGAACCACGGAGGGGTACCGAGGCACCCAGGGGTTGGGAGTTGGTTGCGGTTCTTGCACGGCCGCTCTGGGTTTCACTCTTTCCATTGCAAAATCACTTTGCCGGAGCGTCCGGACATCATCACGGCGAAGGCTTTCTCGTATTCGGTGTAGTGAAACCGATGCGTGATGACCGGTTTAATATCGAGCCCGCTCTGCAGCATAACGGTCATCATGTACCAGGTCTCGTACATCTCCCGTCCGTAGATGCCTTTAATGGTCAGCATATTAAAAACCACTTTATGCCAATCGATGGACATATCGCCGGAGGGAATGCCGAGCATTGCGATCTTGCCGCCATGACACAGATTCTCGATCATGTCGCGGAAAGCGGCCGGGCTGCCGGACATTTCCAGGCCCACATCGAACCCTTCCTTCATGCCGAGTTCATGTTGCACGTCCTGAAGTTTGGTATGCCGAACATCCAAAGCCCGGGTGGCACCCATCTTCCTGGCCAACTCCAATCGGTATTCGTTCATGTCGGTGATCACCACGAAACGCGCTCCGGCGTGGCGCACGACGGCTGCCGCCATGATGCCGATGGGGCCCGCACCCGTGATCAAGACGTCCTCGCCCAGCACCGGAAAGGAGAGCGCGGTGTGGACGGCGTTGCCGAACGGATCAAAGATCGCGGCCACATCCCGGTCGATCGACGCCTGATGATGCCAGACGTTGGTCATCGGCAAGACCAGATACTCGGCGAAGGCACCTGGTCGATTCACGCCGATGCCCTTGGTGTCCGCGCACAAATGGCGGCGGCCCGCCAGACAATTGCGGCAACGGCCGCACACCACATGCCCTTCGCCGCTCACGACCTCGCCCGGTCGGAAATCCGTCACGTTCGAGCCGACTTCCACCACTTCCCCGACGAACTCGTGTCCGACCACCAGGGGCACCGGGACGGTGCGGCTGGCCCAGGCATCCCACTGATAGATGTGGACGTCGGTCCCGCAAATGCCCGTGCGATCAACCCGGATCAGGACATCGTTCAGGCCGGGGACGGGCGCAGGAACGTCCTCCAACCACAATCCGGGTTTGGCTTTGTTTTTGACGAGAGCTTTCATGGGTGCGGGCCCGGCGCGACGTTGCTTCCAGAGGTTATGCTTCCAGACATTGGCGCACGGCCAGGGCTAGTTTGGCGCCGTCGAAAGGTTTCTGAAGGAAATTCAATCCATCCAACACGGCGATGCCGTTGCCAGCCGCCTGCAGGCTGTAGCCGCTAATGTACATCACTTTGAGGCCCGGCTTTTGGGCGGTGAATTTTTCGGCCAACTCCTGTCCGCTCAAGCCGACCGGCATGACCATGTCGGTGAGCAGCAGGGCGATGGCCGCATGATGTTGATGCCACTGCGCGAGTGCCTCGACGCCGTTGCCGGCTTCCAGGACGTGATAGCCGTACTTGCCCAAGGCTTCCTTGATGATCCAACGCACCGGCGGCTCGTCTTCCACCACCAGAATGGTTTCGTTGCCGCGCGGAACCCGGTCGTCGAGCCGTTCGGATTCAGCCCGCGTCAGGCTGGCATGGGGCGGTAGAAACACCCGGAACGTGGAGCCTTGTCCGGGCTGGCTGCGCACTTCGATCCAGCCTTGATGCTGCTTGACGATGCCGTAGACGGTGGCCAATCCGAGTCCACGGCTTTGCACCGGCCCTTTGGTGGTAAAAAACGGTTCGAATAAACGGCCGAGGACCGTTTGGTCCATGCCGCAGCCGGTGTCGGAAACGGTCAGACAAACGAAGCGGCCCACCCGCGCGTCACCCGGACGGCGCTGAACGTAAGTGTCATCGATGTCCACCGCGGAGGTGGCAACGACCAACTGGCCGCCCTTGGGCATGGCCTCGCGCGCGTTGACGGCCAGGTTCATGATGGCTTGCTCGAGCAGACTGGGATCAGCCTGGATCGGGGGTAAATCCGGCGCGTAACTGAACTGGTACGTGATGTCTTCGCCCAGCGTGCGTTGCAGAAGGTTGCTGAGGTTCGTGAGCAATTCGTTGAGCTCGACGGCACGCGGCTGCAGAACGTTGCGGCGGCTAAACGCAAGCAACTGGCCGGTAAGTTTGCTCCCGCGATCGGCCGCGCGCGCGATCTGTTGCACGCACTCCGCCATCGACGGGTCGGCGGCCGCCTGGGAACGCAACAACCCGCTATGGCCTTGGATGACAGTGAGAACGTTATTGAAGTCGTGCGCGATTCCGGCCGCCAGACGCCCAACGGAATCGAGCTTCTGCGCGTGACGCAACTGGAGTTCGAGTTGCTGCCGTTCCGTGATGTCGCTGACCTGACAATGAACGACCGGCCCGGGGTGTCCGGGGAAAAACACCCAGGAAAACGTCCGGCCGCTGGCAGTGGTTTCCAGATGAACCGTTCGTCCTTGCAAACAGGCCTGGACGCTGGCGGCCAGGCCGGGCGGCAGGAGATCCACGGGCGCGGAACGTCCCAGGGACCGGGCCAGTTTCCGGGCGGCCTCGTTGGCATAGGTTAATTGTCCGGCGGCATCGAATTGCAGCACCGGGTCGGGATGTTGTTCGGAGAAAGAAGCAGGCAAGGAGGCAGTGGTGGGCAATGGTTGAGCTGGAGGAGAAGGTGGAGGAGGAGGAGGATTCATTCAGGGCGCCGCCCCGCCGGGTTTCGAATCGGGACGGGAGGCGGTAGCTTCAATTTCCTGGCGGATTCGCTTTTCGAGCTCGGCCATGGCGGGGACACTCCGGCGGACGGGCGGCAGCGTTTGCAGGGCAGTCAAGGCATCCTGATAGGATTTGTGCGCTTCGGTCATTCGGCCGGCTTGTTTGAGAATCTCGCCTTTGCGGGCCAACCACGTTTCCTTGCGCGGCGATCGTTCAGCAATGCGATCGACCCGCGCGAGGGCGCCGTCAAACTGGCGGCTCTTCATCTCGATTTCAATGGCAAACAACTGCAGCACCACCAGGGAGCCCAGTTTCCGAATCCCATCATCGAGTCCCTGCAAGGCGCGGGCGAAATGTTCGGGTCCTTCGGCTGCGAGGACTTGGGCGCGTTCGATGTAGAGGTCCGGCCCAACGTCGCGCGAGATGCCAATGGCCCGATCAAAATCCGCAGCGGCAGAGAGACGCAACTGCAACCGCTCAAACGCGCGGCCTCGCGTGATGTACGCGTCCGGGTTGTTGGTATGCCGGGCCAGAAAACGATCCACATACGCCACGGAAGAAACTGGCCAGCCGGAATCCAGAAAGAGCCGTCCGCGCATCAGATCTACCACCGCCAGACTCGGAGAGAGCGTTTGCCCCCGCTGATAATCCGCCAATGCCTCGTCCCATTCCAGATGGGCCCGGCGCAATTCGCCCCGGCGCAGATAAAGCTCGGGGTCAGAGGGTCGTTGGGCGATTTCCTTGGTGATTTCCTCGATCTGCAGGAGCAGATCGGCGTGCCCGGCCGCCGGCAAACCATCCAGCAAGAGGAATCCCAGCGTTAACCCTGTCAGACCGGCCGGAAAGAATGCCCTCCGCGACCAACGGATCGCTCGCAGCATCCACACACAGAGCATGGAGCACCCTACCTGCTTCACGCACTCCACGGCAATACCGCAGATTCCGGCCTTCCGGCAAACCTGGTCGGCGACAAAGCTTCCGACAAAGGCCCCGCACAAAATATGTCCAAACTCCAGTCCGAGGGCGTTGCCCGGGCGTTGCCCTCGGCTACGATGGTCCAGCCCTTCGGGCTGGCGCAGAACTGATCGCGTCTGCGGAGTGCTGCTCAGCCCAGCTTCCAGCCTTCGCGCGGTTCGCGTTTAACGAAATGAGCGGCCTCAGTGCAGTTGGTGGCTTTCATCTTGGGCCCATCCCATTCGAGGCGATGGCCAACGCGCAACGCCACGCAGCCGAGCAGGATAATCTCAGTGAGATAAGCCGCGATGTCGAAGTTGGAATAAGCCGGGCGGCCGCCTTTGATGGCTTCGATCCATTCCTGATAATGACCTGGGCTGCGGGGGATAGATTCCGGGATGACCTTGACCGCTTCGTGATCCTTGCTGGCGGTGAGTTCCTTTTCGTCTTTGAGCCGGACGAAAAATTGGGAGCCATAATCGTCGGGAGAAAAGATGCGGCCTTTGTCGCCGATGATCAGGCAGCCGCTCCCGGGTAGTTTGCCTTGTTTGGCCACGATGTCGCCGGTCAGATCCGGGTTCGGACGGAAGGTGTCGGAGCCGTCGGGCTTGCCGTCGTACCACCAAAACGTCAGCGGAGGCAATCCTTCGCGGGCGGGGAATTGGAAGCGGATTTTACTGCTGCGCGGATAGGTTTCCTTGTTGATGCCGGTGCTTTGCGCTTCGACTTCCGTGGGGTAACCGAGCTTCAGGGCCCGGAAAGGCATGTTCACGGTGTGACAGGCCATGTCTCCGAGGGCGCCCGTGCCGAAATCCAGCCAGCCGCGCCATTTGAACGTATGGTAGGTGTCCTTTTTGTAGGGACGAAACGGGGCGGGCCCGAGCCAAAGATCCCAATCCAAGTTATCCGGAACCGGATCCTCGCCGGGCGGCCGATCGATGCCTTGCGGCCAAATCGGGCGGTTGCTCCAGACATGGAGCTCGAGGGGGTTGCCAATGACTCCGGCTTGAATGACCTCGACGGCCCGGCGCAATCCCGGCCCGGCGCTGCCCTGGTTGCCCATTTGCGTGGCCACTTTCATTTTCTTGGCCATTTCCCGCATGCGGCGGGCTTCAAAGACGGTTTGCGTGAGGGGCTTTTGGCAGAAACAATGTTTGCCCATCTTCATTGCCATGATGCTGGCCGTCGCATGGACATGATCAGGCGTGGCCACGATGACCGCGTCGATCTGCTTATCCATCTCCGTCAGCATTTTACGGAAATCCTGATACCGTTTGGCGTCCGGGTATTTGGCGCCGCGCGAGCCGAGCGTGTTCTTATCCACGTCACAGAGCCCCACGATGACGCCGCCCACTTTGGCGGTGTCATCGGTGTCGCTGGAACCTTTGCCGCCCGCGCCGATGACTCCGACCTGGATCCGGCTATTGAGATTCTGGCCGCGCAAAATGAAAGGCCCGCTTAAGGCCGCGGCGCCCGTGGCCAGCGTGGAGTATTTGATGAATTGTCGACGGTTGAATGAAACAACCGTCCGACCAGGGGAGGAAGGCATAGGCATGGAACCTATGACTACTGTGGGAGCCGTTCGGTTAACAAGAACAAAAAGGGAAAAGCGGAAAGCGGAAAGCGGAAAGCGGAAACGGCGAAGCGGGCCTGCCGCGGCGTAGCCCGTAGGGCGCAGGCGGGTCACGAGGTACACCCTGAGCCTGTCGAAGGGCTCTGATCTTTTTCCCGGAGAACGCGTTGCGGTAGAGTGAGCCCCTTCGACAAGCTCAGGGCAGGCCTCCTGACGTCGGCTGCTACCTGATTCGCGCGTTTCCGCTTTCCGCTTTCCGCTTTCCGCTTTTCCCCCACGGTTCATGGGTAGGACGGACCTCCAACTTTTGGACGCGCATTGGGACCTTGAACCCACCAATCTAACGTAGCAGCCGAGGTAACGAGGCTCTGATCTTTTTCCCGACGAACGCGTTGGGATAGAGTGAGCCTCCTGACGTCGGCTCCTACCAGATGGTGGAGGTTCATGGGTAGCTTCGACCCCGAATTTCGGACGCACATTGGGGCCTTGAACCTGCGTCACACTTTGCAAAGTGTGAACCGAAGCCAATCGGAAGCTGGCCGAATTGTTTTGGCGGCTGCTGGTTCACGGCCGCCGCGGTGTCACCACACGATAGAACCGGTTCTGGCTGGCTGCGGGATCGATCAATCTCCGAATATGATTGGTAGGATAAGCGACCAGGTCGTCGAGTTTATTCCAGGTTCCCAGCGACAGATCATCGGTGTACTCCACCGTGTAGGTCCGGTTGGACCCGGCCGGGAACAGGATGGTCGTAAGACTATTTTCGATTTCTTCGTCGACGCGCAAATAACTCAGCGGGTCTAGCGGATCAGTGCCGGCCAAATACTCTTGGTAATTGGACACCCCGTCGTGGTCGAGATCGGTGAATGCATCCGCGGCATTATTGGTGTTCAAGCCGATCGATTGTTCGTAGAGATCGGGCAGCCCGTCGTGGTCGAAATCGGGCACAACCGTGATTTGGGCGATCGGCACACTGGCAATCCCCACGGAGTTGGCGGCATTGCGGACAATGAGTCGGTAACTGCTGCTGTTGCTGAGCTGCAAGTTCGTCAGGGTGAAGAATGCCTTGGGACTGTAGGAAGTGTTGCTGGCCACCACGGTGGCGAGGCGGCGCCATTCAAACCCAAATGGGACCGGGCTCCCGCGCACCTCGGCGCTCAAGGTGACGCTGCCGCCTTCCGGCACAGACTGGGAGAGCGGTAACTGCACGAAAGAGAGAGGGATGATGATGCCAAGGTTGGCGACCTGGCTGCGAACCGAACTAATCGCATCCCAGACCATGACGTAATAACCGCCCGAGTTGGCTTCCTGGGCATTAGTAATGGTCAAAGTCGAATTGGTCGCGCCGGGAATATCGACGTCGTTGAACCGCCATTGATACGTCAGAGCGGAGGAACTGGCGGCCAGCACGGTGAAGCCGGCGGTGGCCCCGGGTACCACATTGATGTTTTGAGGCTGCTGCACAATGGTGACGGGGATCAGCAACGTGAGACGGGCGCTGGCGCTGATCATCGAGGCCACCGGATTGGCGACTTCAACCGTATACACGCCGGCCTGCTCGGGCTGCACGTTAGGCAAGCCCAGAATTGAACTCGTGGCGCCAGGAATCGCCAGTCCGTTCACGCGCCATTGATAGGTAAAGGGGCCTTGTCCACCGGCCGTAACTGAGAAGAACACATCGGTGTAGGCCACCGCGGTCTGGGGTTGCGGCTGTTCGACGATCGTCGGCGGCTGCAACACCGAGAGCGTGGCATCAGCACTGGCAATGCTCCCCGAATTGTCCGAGACCACCGCAGAATAATTCCCGCTCTGCTCAGGCTCGACGCCGGTCAGGGTCAGGATGGAATTAGTGGCACCGGCCAGGTTGGCGTCATCGTGACGCCACTGGTAATGCAGCGGGCCGGTCCCGGCCGCGAACACCTGAAAGACGACGGTACTGCCGCGGTTCACGACGTGTCCTTGCGGCTGGGCCAAAATCTGCAGCGGCTCTTCAATCCGCAAGGTGGCTCCTGTGCTGATCACAAATCCGGCCGCGTTATAAAGCACCACCGAATATTCACCCGCGGCGCCCCCTTGAGCGGATGGGAGCACGAGGTTGGCGTTGGTCGCGCCAGGCACGGAGCGTCCGTTGACGCGCCACTGATAGAAGAGCGGTGCGGTGCCAGT